>CAZOWJ010000078.1:0-16329 GCA_964583415.1 uncultured Desulfocapsaceae bacterium | reverse complement strand
GGGCGATCTCTATGATATGTTCCCGTCCGACCTCATCGAGAAAGGTATCAATCTGTGATGTCGAGCCAGCTACTTGAATAATATGAATATCTTTGCTTTTTTTATCAAGCAATTCAAAATTATAGCGCCCTTTAAACGCTTTCAGATGCTCGGAGTCAACTTCAAGTTTGATGATCGCCGCCTCACGCCAGTAGCTTTTATCGGTATCAAGCTCTTTGGCAGAAATGACCTCAGTGAATTTTTCCAACTGTTTTATCACCTGGGTGACCTTGGCAATATCGTCCTCCCGGAGTGTAATTGTCATTCTGCTTATTCCCTCAACTCGAGAGCTGCATACAGTTAAGGTGTCGACATTATACATTTTTTTTCGAATCAGCATCGACACCTTGTTGAGAACACCTGGACGATCATGCATAAATGCTAGAATGGCTCTCCGCATCATGATTTTTCTCCCTTCCTTTTCTTTTTTGACGCTGATTTTGCTTTCTTGGGGCGTGCTACGATCATATCGTTAAAACCACCCTCTGAAGGAATCATAGGCAAAATTACCTCAGTTGGATCGCATACAAACTCGAGCAGTATTGGTCCTTTTTGCTCAATAGCCTTCTGCAGTGCTGGCATGATATCCTTGACTTTTTTCACCTTCAGGTATGGTATACCATAGGCTTTTGCTATTAAACCGTAATCTGGATTCAACATCGGTGTTCCGCTATAACGCCCATCAAAAAACAGTGTCTGCCACTGTCTGACCATGCCAAGATAACCGTTATTTAGAAGAATCATTTTTATATCAATCTGATGCTCCATGATGGTTCCAAGCTCCTGCATATTCATCTGGAAGCCACCATCACCACTTATCGACCAGACCCTCTCATCCGGGCGGGAAAGTTTTACACCAATCGACATGGGCAGCGATATTCCCATGGTGCCCGCTCCACCTGATGTAAACCAGCTGTTTTCAGTCTGGTAATTATAAAATCTTGCGGCCATCATCTGGTGCTGGCCGACGTCGGGGACAATGATATCCTGGCCTTTGGTCGCCAGAGAAAGATGACTGACAATTGTTTTCATCAATAATTTACCAGTATCCCCAACCCCATTATCAATTTCGGCCTGTAACTCTTTGCTCATTACCTTCCGGTGTGCAGCAATCTTTTCAAACCAGCGGCGCCTGGGTTTGTATGTCAGCATCGGATCATCCAGCATGACACGCAGGGTTCTATATACATCAGCATTGATAGCAACTGAAGTTGCGACATTTTTGTCGATTTCTGATGGGTCGATTTCCACATGGAT
Organism: uncultured Desulfocapsaceae bacterium; assembly: GCA_964583415.1. Classification (GTDB taxonomy): domain Bacteria; phylum Desulfobacterota; class Desulfobulbia; order Desulfobulbales; family Desulfocapsaceae; genus MADRE3. The sequence goes on along the minus strand of CAZOWJ010000078.1, from coordinate 15,033 downwards.
GACATCGGCATTGGCAGCGTACTCACTTAGTTTCCCGGTAACTCGATCATCAAACCTCATACCAAAGGATATGAGAAGATCCGCCTCAACAATCGCTCTGTTTGCCTCTACCGTACCGTGCATTCCCATCATTCCAAGGCTCAACTTGTGATCAACGGGCAGAGCAGAAAGCCCGTGCAGCGTAAAGGCTATTGGGATATTCACTTTTTCCGCGAACTCTTGCAGCAGATTACCGGCCCTGCTGTTTACGACACCATGACCGCAGAAAATTAATGGCCTCTGACTCTTGTTAATAAGCTTTATTGCCCGTTCCAGCGGTTTCCTTTCAGGTGTGGGATGGTAAAAATATCCCGGCAAGACAGGCCGGTATCCCTGAACATCAAACCGGTATTTCTTTGATACGGACTGATTTTGCACATCTTTGGGTATATCGACTAAAACCGGTCCTCCACGGCCGGTAATTGCTACATAATGTGCTTCGTGGATAGTCCATTCAACATCGTCGGCGTGAAGCGGCATGTAGGTCTGCTTGCATATGGGCATCATCACGCCGACAACATCACTCTCTTGGAAGGCGTCAGTTGCGATTACACTGGTGGCAACTTGACCCGTTATTACCAACATGGGCACCGAGTCCATGTAAGCATCGGCGACACCTGTTGTCAGGTTCATTGCCCCTGGCCCCGAGGTGGAAATACATGCCCCGAGTTGAGGATTATCCGTCGACAGGGATCCCCTCGAAATACCCTGGGCCATAAAAGCAGCTCCCTGTTCATGACGCGACATGATGAACTTTAATTCCGTTTGCTTCTCCATTTCATCAAAAACCGGCATAATAGCTCCGCCGGTGTAGCCAAAAATGTATTTTATACCTTTAGTTTTAAGTGCAGATAGCAGTTTTTCTTTTCCAGTCATTGAGGATCTCTCTGAACAATTAAGGTGTTTTTTATAGTCCGTATCAAAACAAATGAGGTTCGGTGTGCAGGTATTGTTCCGACAAGGGCCGAAGGACGATCCATCTGGCCCAATACTGTTCACAATATATTCATATTAAGAAAAAACTATACGATTTAGTGATTTTTCCGATTTTTCTTCAAAGAACGTTGCCTCAGTGTACCTTCTCAGCTGCTAGGATTTTAAGTTTCTGGAAACATTGTGCTTTGATTGAACGTTATGTGGCAAACGTCGATCTGCTCCCTCAAAAAACCTGTATCTATTTGATTTATTATAGATAAATAGAATGAACGTCATGACCCTCTAACGATGGCTCAAACCCAAAATGAGACATCAGTCTGGCTGTGGTTTTTCCTGATCGGTGTGCAAGATACTGCTGAACGATCAATTGATCTGTTCAAAACAATTTTGACTTTTCCGGTAAACGAGTACCTCAATGCAATAATTACTATTCAGTTGTCCATCAAATTGCCTTTGCTCGTCGCCTGATTCCGCCTTGTCGGGTTTGTTAAGGAGAGGGTATTAAGTGAAATAACGGGGAATAATCTGTAGCACTTGTAAATCCAAGAACCTATGGCAATAGTAAGGGTTATAAAAGCGCACTGCTGAGATGTTACCCAGCACCATGACCAGCACTTAAACAGCTAGACGGAAACCATGAAAATTGAACCACGATCACTGCAGCAGAGAACCCTTATCTACATACTGCTGCCAACCTTCGTTCTGTTGTTGGCGTTATCGTTCATCGGCTTTGTCTTTGTGCGCGATCTCCTCCTTAGTGAGTGGGGTACTGCAGCAGTTTCCCGCTTACAGCGTTCTGCTGATTTGATCGATGCCAGACTGCGCGAGCCTAAAAAACTTCTCCTACTCCTGCAGCAGAATGACGGCTCGGTTCTCAATCCTGCGCTGGCAAATCACATTATCAGGCAGATCGAATCTCTTGATGACGTAGTCAAGGTCAATATCGAATGGCCAGGGCAGCATGACCATGCAGAAAAAGGGGTTGAAGAATTCCTGGAAAGACCTCTTAAGAAGAACAGGTCGTTTTTCTTGAAGAAATTCCAGATCAGCTCACCGCAGTATGACAATGGCGCCAACAGCCAGACTATATCAATGGTTTCTGAATTTAAAGGGATGGATGATGTCACAGAGGGCCGTGTCGAGGTAATTTTATCATTCAGTTCTTTAATAGACCATGTGATCAATGCCCAATGGTGGAAGGGAAACAAGGCATACCTTCTGGATGGCTCGAACAACGTTCTTGTCAGTACAGGTGAAGAGACTGGTCTGGAGGATGATTTTCCCATGCGCACCTTTGGAACGATGAACGTTCTCGAACTGGATACCCTGCGGGCAATTGAGAAAAGTCCTTCAGGCACCGTCTTTGGGCCAGGGAAGCCTCCTGAAGAAATAAGCGGATTTTATCATCTTAGTGAAGCACCCTGGACCATGGTGGTTATAGCACCTGGCAATAGGGTGCTGCAGCCAATCATCCAGTTTCGTCGCTTCTATTCCTTATCATTTGCTGTGTGCATTGTCTTCATACTGATCTTTATACGAATGTCGATGAATCAAATTACCACTGGTATCAAACAGATTTCTCTGGCCGCAGATGAGCTTGCTCAGGGTAATTTTGGCCCGCCGCTCGAGGTAAAGACACGAGATGAGGTCGGAGAGCTTACCGGTAATTTCAACAAAATGACCCGTCAGCTAAAGCAGCGTCTTGAACTTAAAGAAGCCATTAATGTGGCCCGGGAGGTTCAGCAGAACCTGCTGCCGCAGGAAGGATTTTCCAGTGAAGGTGTTGAAATCAGCGGTATCAGCGAATATTGCGATGAAACCGGTGGCGATTATTTTGATATCCTCAAATTTTCCGAGGACGATGGCAGGGTCGGTGTTGTGGTTGGTGATGTGGTGGGGCATGGGATTGGAGCTGCATTGCTGATGACGACAGTGCGCGCTCTGGTCAGGGCTTCAGTCATTCGACATGGCAGCCCGGATATACTTATGGATGATGTGAACAGCCTCCTCTACCAGGATACGGCTAAATCCGGCAGTTTCGTTACCCTGTTTTACCTTGGAATTGATTTTCAAGGCAAATCAATACGCTGGGTAAGAGCCGGCCATGATCCCGCCATGGTTATAAATCTGAACACTGGAGAATTTTCTGAGCTTAAAGGAAACGGAATCGCTCTTGGCATTGATCCTGACTGGTGTTATGAGTGCAACGAGTTACCCCTCAATGGTGAGGAGTACATAATTCTTCTCAGCAGCGATGGGGCCTTGGAAGCGATGAACAAGAACGGGGAGCAGTTTGGTAAGAAACGGTTGCAAGAGGTATTAACGGATAACAGCACGTTACATCCAAGTGCAATTGTGCAATCCATCGTTGATGCGGTTAAATCGTTCTCTGGCAAAACACCCCAGGCTGATGATATTACACTGGCTGTAGTCAAAATCGGCTGAGCTCTATTCATTGAACGACTGGTGGCAATCCATTTTGTAGTAACAATACCAATTGATAAATAAATACTCTGATACGGGCACATGGAGGTTAGTATGAATGTCATCAGCATCAAGGATGTCCCTGAGAATCCTCTGATAACCCCGCTATTTACCGGAGACGATGTCACCGTTCAGCCGTTGATTCCCGAAGGGGGTGACTATAACATGAGTATTGTCAACTTCGGCAAAGGTATCAGAAACAAATTCCATATTCATGAATGTGATCAAATTCTGATCGTGACGGCAGGAACGGGGATTGTTGCAACAGAGCATGAACAGAGGGTGGTTGGTGTTGGTGATGTAATCCTGTTTCCAAAGGGCGAAAAACACTGGCATGGTGCCACAGAAGATTCAGAATTCTCCCATATCTTTATCACCAGGACCGGTGGCAAAAACTATATCCAGATGGAAGATTGACAGGAGGAGTCTCTACCTGCCATGAGCTGCTCATATCCTCATGTACTGGAGGTACATTGTTTAAATGAGTTTGAATAATTATTGTTTAGATGAAAACCTTATCGCACAAACTGGCTGGGTACTACATTAACCCGACGAGCCGGAATTTTTAGTATCACTGGATAAGTGCCTTGGTGGTATCTTTAGCTTTCTAATTTTAAAACACTCTCCCGATTTCCTGTTTTTTATGACAGGTTTTCAGGAGTAAGGCATTAAAATCTCCCACAATAAAGCAAGAGAGGGTAAGCACACCAAAGGAGAAAGCGATGACGGTAAAAATTTTCATCAAACGAACCATAACGAAAAGCTTTGAAAAAGAACTGACAACCCTTTTGCATAGAATGCGAAGTGTTTGTCTGCAGCAGCCTGGGTATATCTCTGGACAGACCCTGAAAAGACTTGACAAGCCAGGCCAGCGCCTGGTGATCAGTACCTGGAGATCCATTGAGGACTGGGAAAACTGGTCTAACAGTTCTGAGCGCAGAGAGATTCAGCTTGAGATAGATTCATTGCTCGGGGAAGAAACTACCTATGCGATCTATAGTTAGGCCGACTGATGGTAAGGTGCATTAGTTTCTCTATTTAATGATTTACCTCAGAAACGTATCTTTTCCGCTCTTACATTTTGTCCCATGAAAAGAGCAGACTTTTTTTCAAAAATGTCTGCAGACTCAGTCGTTTGAAATACCATCTTTCTATTCTTCGATATCCGCTGGTCAATTTCGGGGTGATTTTTTAGATAATCAATGAGCTTTTCCGATACAATGTGGCCCTGTTCTAATATCGTAATATTCTCGGGGATATATTTTTTTATCACTTTCAGTAGCAATGGATAGTGAGTGCATCCTAAAATCAAGGTATCGAGATTTTTATCTTTTTGAAGAATATTTTGAATGTTTCTTTTTATAAAAAAATCTGCACCTTCTGTATAAATTTCATTGTTCTCAACAATTGGTACCCACATTGGGCATGCTTCCTGGACGGTGGAGACAACTCTGCCCTCAGACCACTTCTGGAGTTCAATCGGGTACGATTCAGAAACAACTGTTCCCACAGTCCCTAATACCCCGACATGTCCGGTTACCGTTATTTCTGCCACTTTCTGTACGCTTGGTCGAATAACCCCAAGCACGCGTCGATCGGGTGCGATAAAAGGTAAGTCCAGTTCTTGTATGTTTCTGAGCGCTTTTGCAGAAGCTGTGTTACAGGCGAAAATTATAAGCGGGCAATTTTGGTTGAAAAGAAATTTTACCGCTTGTAATGAATATTCGTAAACCACATCAAACGAACGAGTTCCGTATGGAGTTCTTGCATTATCGCCAAAATATAAAAAATCGTATTCAGGCAATGCTTTAAGCAATTCTTTTAGAACAGTTAATCCGCCGTAACCCGAATCGAAAACACCTATTGGAGCATTCATCGTAATCTCAAAAAATGATAGCTGATGGTTCTGTATACCAGGACTGAGGGTACTGTAAAGGCCATCTGGTGCCAGGATACCATCGGTTCAATCTGGAAATTTCTACTGGGATACTATCCTTAATGAATAACAATAAAAAGCCCTAAAACTATAAAATTCTGCTTCTGGTTCAACAGGATGTTTCAGAGGTTGGTAGGCTCGTGTTCAATCAATGGCTGATCATTGGGGTATTTCAAGGAGCGGTAGCAAGGTCAATGGCAAGTCTTGACACCAGTTTCATGGTCACATCGAGGAAGTTTTCGTCAGGAGCGTAATCAGGTCTGTGGACCATTCTCACATTATTATCTGTGGATTTTGAGCCGATCCGCAAATAAGCTGATGGTATCTCTCTGGAGATGTAGGCAAAATCCTCGGTCCCCATGGAGCCCTCGTCTATTTCAATAACCTTTTTATCGCCAAGCATCGATCTGGCCGAGTCAAGAACCCTCGCCAACACCGCTTTATCATTCATCAGTGCTGGGACTTCTCTCGTAAAAGAAATCTCGTGCCTGACCCGCATGCTCGTTTGGAGTCCCTGGAGCAATCGTTCGATGGCTTCCCTCATCTTTTTTATAACTCCTGGTTCAAGTGCCCGCATGGTACCGGCGAGGGTAACGTTCTCGGCGACGATATTCTCCGCGGTCCCGCCTTCAATGCGCCCTATACTGATAACTGCTGGTTTTACCGGGGCGATTTCCCTGCTCACAATCGTCTGGATTTGCATAATGAAGCTTGCCGCTGCTGCTATGGTGTCTATGGCACTATGGGGATGGGCTGCGTGACCTGACAGTCCGGTCAGCTTAATGGTAAATGCCTGGGAGCCGGCAAAAGAGAAAAGCGGATGATAGGCCGCGGTTCCGGTGTCGAGTGAAGGCCAGTTATGAAAACCGAGTGCAGCCTTGGGGACCGGATTCATGAGGAGCCCGTCTTCTATCATGGCGGCGGCACCGTTCAAGGTCTCTTCACCAGGCTGAAAGGCAAGCTTGAATGTTCCCTTGAGCCCATCGCGCAGCTTCCAGAGTATTTTTGCCACACCCACAAGAGCTGCGGCATGCAGGTCATGACCGCAGGCATGCATTTTCCCTCTGATTCTGGATGCATAGGCAAGGCCTGTTACCTCGTTTAGGGGCAGTGCATCCATATCGGCTCTTAAAAGAATACAGGGGCCTGGCTCGTTCCCTTCAATCAGAGCGACAACTCCCGTCTGTCCAATTTTTTGCTGGAACGGTATCTGACTGTCAGCTAATGCCTGGACAATAAGTTCAGCGGTATTGAAAAGTTCCAGGCCGATCTCGGGATTTTTATGAATTTCACGCCGAATAGTGATAATTTCATTTCTTATACTCTGGGCTTCGTTGTCGATGAGTGTCTGAATGTTCATGTGATTATGGTCTTGGCGGTTTCTCAGCTGCCGTTGTTTATGCAGGCTGTATCTTGAGTTGATAGTGATATCAATATGTTAAACAATTTACTCTGGTAGATTTGTTTTTTTCTGCTCAGTCAGCAACTGCTTCAGGCTCTGTGGGGACGTTACCGGCAGTGAGCAGGTGAAGTCGACACAGACATATGCTGCTGCCTGGTCTCCCAGCGTACTGACATTCTCAATAAACGGTAGCTGTTCTGACAAAAAGCGCTGATTTTCACCGCCGTCGGCAAGAAAGAATTGTGAATGGGGGGGTAAATATCTATCAGCAACCCGAATCAGGGAGGCTGTATCCTGGGCACCCCGGGTGCCGGCAATGACTGCCTGCATGGGTTTTGAATTCAAGGTCTGCCAGGCGGAAAGCATCAATGGTAAGGCCTGGGGGTATTTATTAATGGTGTTGCCAAATGACTCGATAAGCCTCCTGGCCATTTCCTGCCATTCTTTTTGATTCCGTATCTGGCCAAGGCGGATGAGATTTGAGGCTGCTATCGAATTAGCCGCGGGCTCAGCTCCATCATACATACTCCTCATCCTCACGGTGACACTCTTATCAGCAACACTGTCATAAAAAAAGCCGCCCTTTTCATTCCAGAATAAGTCAATCTGGCGTTTTGTCAGAGTGAGCGCCCATTTCAGCCATTGCGGTTCCTGGCTGGCCTGGTAGAGATCAATCAGGCCGGCAACAAGTGATGCGTAATCATCAAGTTGACCGGTGAGGCCCGATTCGCCTGCCCGATACCGACGATGGAGTGTCTGGCTGTCCTCTTCGTAGAGATGGTTCTTAATAAATGTCGCCGCCTGCTTTGCATGTTCGAGCAAGACGGGGTCCTGCAGCAACCTGCTTCCGCGTGCCAGTGCGCCGATCAGCAGACCGTTCCAACCGGTAATTATTTTGTCATCGAGATGGGGGCGTTTGCGTGCGCTTCTGGCACCGAAAAGAATCGCTCTTGAATCTGCCAGGCGCCGCTCAACTGCCGTGCTGTCGATCTTGAAAAAGTCTGCAGCTTCATCTGAGCTATGAGCACGGTGGAGTATATTTCGGTCGGTAAATTCCTTGAGCGGATCCTGGGCAACATTACCCCCTGACTTTACCCCATAACTATAGGCAAAGAGGTCAGCTTCATCTTTGCCAAGCAGGGTGATGATATCCTCTGCTGTCCAGAGATAATAAGCCCCTTCCCCATGCTCGCCAGGAGCGTATGGGTCATCGCTGTCGGCATCTTCGGCCGAGTAGAAACCACCACCCGAATCGTGCATATCGCGCAGAAGATAATCAAATATTTGCCGGGCAATTTGGGAATAACGTTTGTCATCGGTAATGACAAACGCATCAAGATAGACATTCGCCAACTGAGACTGGTCGTAAAGCATCTTTTCAAAATGCGGTACAAACCAGCTTTTATCTACGGAATAGCGGTGAAATCCTCCGCCCAGATGGTCATAGACGCCACCCGAGGCCATTTTCTGCAAGGTGTGCAGAGCCATATCCTTTGGTTTAGCCTCGCCGGTGGTGTGATAGTAATCAAACAGAAACCGGAGAACGGCCGGGCGGGGGAACTTTGGAGCCTGACCGAAGCCGCCGTAGGTTGGGTCATTGTCCTGTGCAAAGAGCCAGAAACCCCGTTTGATGATATCTGCTTTGAGAACGTCAACTGTCCCTTTATTTTCGACTTTCAAGGCCGCTACCAGTCTCTGGGCCGCTTGCTCCAGGTCACCGCGCCTCTGCTCCCAGGCCTCATGAAGTGCCGTGAGCAGCTCGGAAAAACCTGGCCTGTATTGCGAGGAGGTGGGCGGAAAGTAGGTACCGGCATAAAAAGGGCTTCCATCCGGCAACAGAAAGACTGACATGGGCCATCCCCCGGAGCCGCTCATGGCCTGAGTTGCCGCCATATACATCTGATCGATATCGGGACGTTCCTCCCGATCTACTTTGATGCTGATAAACCATTTGTTGAGCAGGGCGGCTACCTCAGGATTTTCAAACGATTCGTGAGCCATGACATGACACCAGTGGCAGGTGGAGTAACCGATTGAGAGAAAGACAGGTTTATCCTCGGCTGCTGCTTTTGCAAATGCTTCCTCACCCCACGGCAGCCAGTCAACAGGATTAAAAGCATGCTGAAGCAGGTAGGGACTTTTTTGCTCGATCAATCGATTCGGCTTATCGCCCATCGCCAGTCTCCTCTGTATTTCGTTATCTATGAGGTTTTCACCTTCTCCTGGATATGTCGTTCCAGGCAGAACAAACAACAGAGATGTTACAAGAACAGCAATAATCCAGGACATGGCGCCACCTTTGTTGAGTCTTAACAAGCCACCTACAATGTGGTACCTGGAAGTGTAAAAGTCAAACACCAGGGGGAAAATGACCCTGCGATCTCTAGCTGAGAGGGGACTATGACGACATTCAGGTGATGAAGACAGCGATAATCAGGCCATGGAAATTGAAGTGTAACAAGCAGTAGACCGCGAACAGCAGCCAATATGTTCTTCGGATGTACCAGAACAATAACTTTATCATGCTCAGCGGGCAGGTCCGAAGTTATTGTTTAAAGGATGTATTATAAATTTTTTATTCGCGTTCCTTCAGGGCATAGCTGAACGGTTCCCTGGCAAAGTATAGATAGAATCGACAGAATGCCAGTGCCTGATTTCCCCATAACTGGAATTTGGAAAGAAGTGGTGATGGTGCTGGTTTTAAAGCCGGTGCAAGGGCAGTGGCAAAAGAAGCCTGTCGGGCAGCTCTGCAAAAACTGGTAAGATTTTTTTCAATAACGCCAAAATTTGAAGCAAGAATAGAGGGTATCGAACATGCCGGTATCTCCTGTTTTTGCCAGTCGCCAGGCAGGGAGAATGCAAAGCGCATACCTGGTCGTTGCACACGATTACCCATGACAACACGCGCCTGCAGCTGTTCTCGTGGAATTGCCGGTCGTGAAAAATCGATAACAGAGGATGATGGGCGCAGAAGATCGGCGATTCCGCAATTGATAAAATCCTCCCCGGTGGGAAGCAGATTAATGACAAAATCGACATTATCCAGTTGGCGACAGACCTCCTCGCTCAATTTTAATTCCACTCCGCCTCTTCGTTTGAATTTGACATCAAGGATACTCACCCCATAGCCCTGACTGCGAAAGTGCTCCTGGAGAATGTCTCCGAGTTCACCGCCGCCGAGTATGGCGATTGAGAGTTCCCATGGATGCTTGTTCTCATTAGCTGCCAGATGAGTCAGCGCCTCTTCAATGCTGAAAACATTTCCCATGGTGCTGCCGAAAAAGGGGGGTTCCATGGCAATGTTATGTCTTCTCTCAAGGATTGGGCCGAGCTGCCCGGCAAAACCAATGGCTTTTGCACCGGATAGTTTCTGAATCCATTGCATACGGCTGACGATGGTTTCGGCGATGTGACGATTTTTTTTCTTTACGAGTTCTTGAGGGGTATTCGAAATGAACAGGTAGATACCAACAGGCTTCCATCCGTCTAAAATAAGTCCGCCAGGCGTTGGCCTTCCTGACATGAATCTAATGAACGGCTGGTAATCAGGGCATAATTTTGAATATTCTTCTTTGTCGTGTGGGTAAATTACAAAGACCGTTTTAAAGACGCCAGTGCGTCCAACAAGCCAGATTAGTGCCCACATGGGAAGACGAAGGAAAACTGCATAGATGACAAACAGGATTCGACGGATGCTATCAAACATTTTATTACCTCATTATTAACCTTTTCTACAATCTCATCGAACAATTGCCGGCATCTCTTTAGCTCGATGGTATAGAAACATTTAATCTTCCTCTATCCGGAAGAGTGTTTCGTGTCTCCAGCAGGATCAGATTTATTCTGAGCCCTGGAAGTTGCAAGGATAGAGCCAGAATAAAGAATAGAGGCCGATCGCCATCGCAGTTCTGTGAAAAACACCCTATAATGCTGACAAAAGAAGGAGTTTGATTGGATCGATTTTTTTCAGCGACGGCTGTGTGAATTAAAAAACGTGCAATAATATGTAAACCGGGGTTACAATGTTGGCAATTTGGAAACTTTGTTACCGTATGGAGACATAATTTTGTCTCACGGTCAATTGTCTGTTTCTCAACTCTTTACAGATCTCTATTTAAGTCGTTGACAAAATAGATAGCATGACCATCTTTACCCTTGTCTTCGTGATACATATTCAAATTTGAATCCGTCATTTTTTGTTTCTTAATAAGAGTGGCATTATCCAACCCCTGGAGGAATGTAGATGAAAAAAGTACTGATCGCCTATTCAAGCCGAACAAAAAAAACTGAAGCTATGGCAAATTATATTGCTGAAGGGTTACGCCTGACCGCATGCCAGGTGGATGTTAAAAAGATTGCAGAAATAGAAAAAGAGAAAGAACTCATCGGCTATGACGCCTATATCTTTGGCTGCCCGACCTATCACAAGGATATGACAGGAGGGATGAAACAGTTTCTCTTTAAAGCCCAGAAGGCCAATCTTACCGGCAAATGTGGTGCTGCCTTCGGTTCCCATACTCATAGTGGCGAAAGTGCACCGATGATTTATGAAACGATGTTGCATGTTTTCAAGATGGACATGACCGATCTTGGTCCGTTAAACCTCACTGAAGCGACAGTGGCCAGTGAAGAAGGATTACGGGCATGTCAGTCTTATGGAAAAGCAATTGGAGAAAAATTACCCTGATCCATCTCCGGAAAATCCCTGGCAGGTAGATCATACCTGCCAGGAACAAGGAGTCGTCTCCTGTTTTATCTGCAATTGCCCCATAAAGATTTCCGCTAACGCGGCAAACTGTCTTGTCCGGTTGACCTTGGGAAAGGTCAGCCAATATCACCACATCCCGGCTCATTATAAATAAAGAATCATCCGGATATCGCCTACCTGGATAGGTACGCGCATGGGTGCTGTTCCCCATTTGGTGCCGCTGAGCAGCGGAGCCGGTGGTGGAACAAGACGCCAAACCTGTCTGAGCGTCAGCGAGTTTTTGGCGTCCCGCCACTGGCGAGCAGCACAAGGGAGCCCGCAGGGCCGGCATCGTCGGGTGTCTTTTTCTTGATACTTCTTTTGGACAAGCAAAAGAAGTATGCCAGGCGGCGAGCAAAGGTAATTTGATGGTCAACTGAATGATGATTACAGCAGTGAGGTACTCGCTTACCGGAAGAACCATAAAGAAACAGTTTCTAAATTCGTTCAATTTTCTGGTATGCTTAATATGGTACACAGTGGAGGACTTTATTTAATGAGGGAAAACTGAACGTCTTTCCTTATAGACTGTTAATAATAGACATCACTCTTTCTTCAATTTATGTGGCACAATGACCGGCGATAGAAGGAAACTGCAGCGGCGAAGCCCCGGTGATCATTTTAAGTTTCTCCAGCAATCGTTTCTGGACAGGACCTTCCAATGGTTCGAGAAAAATGTTCTGGCCACAGATCAGGCCCATGCTGATTCAACGGTCAGGCGTCGAATTATCGTACTGTCTGTCATTTCCCTTTTAGGTTCAGTCACCCTCATAATTTTTGGCAGCCTTGCTTTAATTCAAAATGCCCGGGTGCTCGGCCTGGTTGATTTCATTTTTGCTTTTGCCTTCATCCTTAACCTCTATAAAGCGCGGACAAAGAAAAATTATCAGCGGAATATTCTGGTGGGAATCATGCTCGCCATGTGTCTGTATGGGTTGATTTATCTCAATGGCGGTGTCAATCAAACAGCCTATGTCTGGTATTATACCTTTCCCTTTATGGCATCATTTCTCCTTGGTTCAAAAAATGGTGCAATAGCAATGGTCGTAATGACCATTCCGGTTATTGCGCTCATGGTTCTTGATCCAAAACATCTATTTTTTGCTCAGTATGACTTGCAGTTTGAATTTCGTTTCCTCTGTTCCTATCTTCTTGTCGGAATTTTTTCTTACTTTTTCGAAAGAGCCAGCGAAAATAGCCGGGAAGAAATACTGGCCATAAACAAAACGCTGGAAGACAGAGTACAGAGCCGGACAGCGGAATTGACCCTGCTCAACAAAGAGCTGTGGGAGGAGGTTGGACAACACAAGCACGCACGATTGATGCTCGAGGAAAGCGAAAGTAAATTCCGGACACTTATCGATCTGGCGGCAGTCGGCATACTTCTTGGTTCCAATGATGGCGTTATAACGGAAGCGAATCGAAGTATGTGTGAAATCTTTGGAATGCATCGTGAGGATCTGATAGGCCAGCATATCAGTCAGCTTCCCTTTTCCCAAGAGAGCCTGGCAACATCACCGCTCCGCTTTGATATCCTGCAATCAGGCAAAAAAGTTGTCAGAGAACGGAGAATTTCCCGACTCGACGGCTCTGAGGTCGCTATTGAAATGCAGACAATAATGATGCCGGACGGCACCTATCAGTCCATCTTCCGTGATATTACTGAACGGCTTCAAGTGGAGCTGGAACTGCGGGAGAGTGAAGAGCGCTTCAGGACGCTTCATAATGCCTCGTTTGGGGGAATTGTCGTACATGATCAGGGATTGATTCTTGATTGCAACCAGGGGCTATCGGACATGACCGGTTATTCGAGGGCTGAACTGATCGGAATGGACGGCCTGAAACTTATTGCTCCGCAATGGCAAGATATCGTACGACAAAACATCCAGAACCAATATTCTCAGCTCTATGAAGTAGAGGTAATCCGCAAGGATGGCAGCATTCTCCCTGTATCCATTCGCGGCTCAATGATTCCCTATAAGGGACGGACCGTGAGGGTAACTGAATTTCGCGATACAACAGAGCAAAAGCAAGCTGCTGAAGAAAAGGTGCAGCTCGAGGAGCAGCTCTTTCAGGCTCAGAAGATGGAAACGATTGGCCAGCTGGCCGGTGGAGTCGCTCACGATTTCAACAATATGCTCGGAGTGATTATCGGATATTCAGAAATGGCAATGATGAAGCTGGATTCCACCACGTCGCTTTTTAATGATTTGACAAAAATCAGAAAAGCTGCGGACCGATCGGCTGAGATTACCAGACAGCTACTGGCCTTTGCCCGTAAACAGACCGTTGAGCCGACAATACTCGACCTCAACGAAACCGTGGAAGGTATGCTGCAGATGATTCGTCGATTAATCGGAGAGGATATTAAGCTTATCTGGCTCCCTGGAGACGATCTGTGGAAGGTGAAAATGGATGCCTCTCAAATCGATCAAATCCTGGTTAATCTCTGCGTTAACGCTCGTGATGCAATATCCGGCGTCGGTGAATTAATCGTTGAGCTTGAAAATTGCACGCTCGAGGAGAGAGACTATACTGATACCGGCTTTTCTATCCCGCTGGAATATGTGAGACTGTCTGTCAGCGACAATGGCTGTGGTATGAGTGAAGATACACTCCATCATGCCTTCGAGCCGTTTTTCACCACAAAAGGTGTCGGTGTTGGAACAGGCCTGGGGTTGGCGACTGTTTACGGTGCAGTAAAGCAAAATAACGGAACAGTAAAGATTTCCAGTACCCTCCGCGAGGGCACAACACTAGAAATTTACATTCCCCGATATTCTGGTAAAGGGCAGGACAAGCCCGCAGAGCCAGCGCTTGAAGGTAATGCTCCCGGTTCAGAAACCATCCTCATCGTAGAGGATGAGGAAACGATCCTTGACCTGACCAGGCTAATGCTGGAAAATATCGGATACCAGGTACTTACTTCCATATCACCTCCTCAGGCAATTCAGATTACAGAAACCTTCACGGATACGATTCACCTGTTTCTCCTGGATGTGATCATGCCTGAAATAAACGGGTATGATCTGGCCCAAGAGCTTCTTGCCATAAAACCGGAAGCGAGATGTTTGTATATGTCCGGCTACACCGCAGACATTATTGCCAGCCAGGGGTTATTGGATGAGGGCGTTGAACTCATCCAGAAGCCATTCTCCCAGCAGAGCCTTGCCGCCAAGGTAAGACAATTGCTTGATAAGAAAATCACCGCATGACAAGGACGCTCGGAAAATTATTGACAAGCATCCACATCTCCGCCTTTTCTCCTTGTACCGTTTCAGACGGAAATTGAAAAATCCTCGGTACAGGTTACCGGGTAGACGCCTGTCCTCCTTTTCAGTACCTGTAATTGCAGAACCTTAGAGATGTATTACATTCGTAGAGAGAGGAAAACGCCTGGATATATCAACCACAGGTAGATTCAGGAGAATAACATATCAATAGGGTGAGAACATACATGGTTTGCATTCAATTTCGACGAATCATCGT
>CAZOWJ010000077.1:0-16789 GCA_964583415.1 uncultured Desulfocapsaceae bacterium | reverse complement strand
GTCTCCTCTCATTTTGCAAGAAAGATGATGGACCGAGTCAAAGAAGGTAGAATAACACCCAAAGCTGCCGCCTGCTGCATGGCCAAATTCTGTGTGTGCGGGGTGTTCAACACCTCAAAGGCAATGAAGATTTTAAGTAAGGTAAAAAAAGGTCAGTAAAGTTCCGGAACCAAGGGTGTCTGTGCTATCCAGCCTAACCAGGCACCTTTAGTTTTCTGCTATCCGGCAATAAGACTCCTTGGTAAACATCACCATCACCACTGATAAAACGGTGGAAACAAAAAGCCAGATGAAGGCCGAGGAATAGGCATCCCTGCTGTATATTCGCACACCTTCCACAAGAACCCCATCCCAGCCTCGATCAAGAATTATTCCCAGAACTGGCTGCATAATAGCTGCAAAACCAAGAACCGACATATTTACGACACCACCAACCGCGCCGGAGGCGCCAGGGTGATTGACCTCTCTTGCTAAGGCAAAGCCAATAATCAGAGCACCGGACATAAAACCGATCAGTGCCAGCACCGGATAGAAGAAGACGTAGGGCAGATCAGCAAAGAGAAAAACACCCCAAAAAAAGGCAGCAAGAATGGTGGCACCCAGATAAGGTAATTTACGTCTGCCGATTCTATCTGACAGAGCACCGAGAACCGGCCCGCCTGCGGCCCAGGCAATCAACATGGTGGAGGTAATTGTCGCAGCATGTGTCCGATCAAGACCATGAACCTGGGTTAAATAAGGGACGCCCCACAAACCGGCAAACACCAGCACCGGAGCTGCAGAAAGCCCGCCAGCAAAAAAAAGCAGCCAGGTATCTTTCCTGAAAATTACAGATTTCAAGGCAACAGCAGCCGAGAGACTCCCATTTTCAAGAACTGATGCATGGGCATGACTTTTATAGCCATATTCACCAGGGTCATCGCGAACCACAAACCAGATCACAATTGCGGCACCGAGTGTAACCACACCTGAACCCGCCATCGCCGCACGCCAGCCAAACCAGGAGACAGTCTCGGAAAGTGGCACGCCAGCCAGGACGCCACCGACATTTCCAACAAGAAGCGCGACTCCGGTAACCGTGGCAAAACGATTGGACGGAAACCAATTTCCTGCAAGCTTCATGCAGGAAACCCAGGCCACTGCGACAGAGCCGCCAATAAGAAATCTGCCGAGATAGGCAAACCACAGGTTTGGCCCCCAGGCAAATATCAATATTCCGATAGCAGCAACAACGCAGCCCCAGGTGGTGACTTTTCGTGGCCCCACACTATCAACAAGCAGGCCGCTTGGAATTTGCATAGCCGCGTAGGAATAAAAATATGCTGCAGAAAGGTTCCCAAGTACCGCACCGCCAATACTGAAATCCCGCATCAACTCATCAACCATGACTGCAGGAGCCATACGCTGAAAAAAACCGATCAGGTAGAGTGTCGCCGCCAGCCCCCACATCAGCCACGCCATCCCCACCGAAGAATACTGCTTCATCCCTTCCGCCTCGATAAAAATCTGTAATTATACATTTGTTTGTTAAAAATCAGCCACAACACGAACCATTCCATCAGTTTTTAAATGGCTGATGTGATGATATTTCCCGCCAAGCGTTTGTGACAGTCTCTGCATGGTCTCTTTTGGCTTGTGCAACGGTCTGGTATCAATTGCAATGGAAGAAATTTTATCGCTGTTAATTCTTCCTGCTATTAAAAACAGTTCGTCCATCACCTCTGTCAATCGTCGGTTTGGATCATACGGCACATTTGCTTCCCCGTCTGATAATATCACCAGTAACGGCTTGATACCCGGATCTTTCAAACGTTCTGTCTTCACCATTCTCCAGGCCTTCATCAGACCATCACTGAATGGCGTTGCTCCACCGGTCGGCAGCGTTCTCAAATGCTGCCGGGCAAGCGCCAGACTTGAGGTTGGCTGCAGCACCACCTCGGCACATTCATCACGAAAAGCCACCAGGCCGACCCGGTGTCTCTTTTGATAAGCTTTTGCCAGGATAGCAAGAACTGCTCCTTTGGCTGACTTGATTCGGGCGTAGGTACCGTCACCCATGGAGTCAGAAGAATCAACAACGAAAATAATCAATGTTTTTTGGGGACGCTTGTATACCTTTTTCCTCAGGTCACTTTCCACGACGCTAAAAGATTGATTCATCACGGAATTGCCCTGCCTGATCAAAGCTGCCCGCAAGGTCGCATCCGGTGCGAGGTCAAAATCACGATCACCCTCCCTGACCGGTTCGGCCCTTACAAACCTCCCTGAAGCTGCAGTCGCACTCACCGTTCGTTTCCGCCCCATCCGGCTGCCATTTACCTGTAAGGTTTCAAGCTCAATTTCTTCGACACAGATCAACTCATCTGCGTCGAAAACAGCTTTTTTTTTTCTTCGAGGAAAGAAAACAGCATGTCTACATTTGAAGCAGCATTCGCACCGGGAACCTGTTCCGAAATTTCATCCCATGGCTCATATGCTTCCTCAAATGAAGTTTCAGGCTTCTCGGGTTTTTCTTTATGGAGAATCCCTGCCAGGATCTCCTCCAGTTTCTCTTCAAGCAGTCCTGCAGTTGCCAGCGGGATATTGGTAATTCGATGGAGAAGCACAAAACGCGCTGCTTCAGCTATATGTTCCTGGTGGACTTCATCATTCTCAAGAAAGGCTGCCAGGGAGCGAGCTGTTTTAATTATGGCGATATCAGCCCGGTGGCCCTGTGCTTGAACCTCTACGGACAACTGTACGGCAAGTTCAATCATCCCCTGAGGTATGGATACGGAATTCACCAGATCACGGGCTGTAAGAATCTGGTTGGCAAGAATTGTTTCTTCTGTCGAGGTTTTTGAAACAAATGATTCTGGATCACTGTCAAAAGCAATTCTTCGAGAAACTATCAGGGCGCGGAGCCTGGGATCATTGACGCTATGGATGCTCAGGCTGAGACCGAAACGATCGAGAAATTGAGGACGCAGCTCACCCTCTTCCGGATTCATGGTGCCAACCAGCATAAAACGGGCAGGATGGGCGAACGATATGCCTTCCCGTTCCACCACATTTATTCCGGAGGCTGCGGCATCGAGTAAAATATCGACCAGATGGTCATCAAGCAGATTAACCTCATCCACATAAAGAATCCCCCTGTTGGCGGATGCCAAGAGACCAGGCTCAAAATTTCGTTCCCCGGTTTTCAGGGTCTGCTCTATGTGGAGCGTGCCGACAACTCGATCCTCGGTGGCACTCAATGGTAATTCTACAAGCGGCATTGAGCGCATCTCCGCGCTCAGCTTCTCACCGCTTTGATATCGTTCAGCACAGCTGCTGCACATGAGCGTAATATCATCCACCGGACAATGATAGGCACAGCCCTTCACTACCTCGATTTTTGGTAATATTTCGGCAAGCGCACGCACGGCCGTTGATTTTCCGGTACCTTTATGGCCGCTGATGAGAATCCCTCCAATGGAAGGATCAACAGCATTGAGCAGGAGCCCGGACTTCATTTTTTCCTGGCCGATAAGCGCTGCAAATGGATAGGTGTATCGTTTCTGCATAATAATAGTAAATCCAACTTAGTGTAACTGGTCATACCAGCCTAACCATTAAGCAATACAACAAATTTACCGGGGAACCATACCCAATTATCCTGGATATTCCAACAGAAAAAGTTATATTAGTTTTTAAAATAGTCGTGGGATTCGTTTGAACAAAAGGCCAATCATGGGAACGATAAAGGAGAAAACTAATGAATGTTATTGTAGATCTGACCGTATCACCTTTCGGCGCGGGGCTTTCTATCTCAAAATATATTGCCGCCTGCCACAAGATTATCGACAAGGCAGGTCTGAAATCGAACCTGCACGCCTACGGAACAAATATTGAGGGCGACTGGGATACTGTTTTTGAAACGGTAAAAGAGTGCCACCAGACGCTGCATCAAATGGGTGTACCGCGCATTACCAGCTCTATCAAAGTCGGCACCAGAACTGACAAAGCCCAATCAATGCTCGATAAAATCGAGAGTGTAAAAAACAAACTGGAATAAGCTTGTTCCATTGAGTCGTTTGAAATCGAGCTGAGCCTATCACATCTTTTCCATATTCCCATGTGGATGCAATCATTACAGAGAGCAGGGTCTGCGATATTCAACTCCTTGAAGGCACCGGACTGCCCGCTTATCAACCCTGCAGTTGCTCTCCTTGTAATAACCTGCACCACCCGGGTCAAATTCGCGACCCGGGTGGTATTTGCTATCATACCCCGTAATTACGGTCCCATTAAATCTGATCGGCCATTGCCTTAGAGAGGTTCCCGACTTATATTTTGTATATGTTCAATATTTTGTGATGCGAGTTTTCTGCTGGTTCTTTTTATTTCTATTAACAGGAGGTTTTCATGCAATTTACTCAAATCCTGCTTCCCGTCGATGGCTCAACCTACTCCAACAACGCAACTGAATACGCTGTCTATCTCGCCCAGAAAACCGGGGCTAAAGTTACGGCTGTCAGTTGCTATGAATGGCTGGGACATATGCCGGATGTTGCCGAGTCTGTCGTTAATGAATTAAAAAACAATGTTGCCCGACAGGCGGCAGAGGTTCTCAACCAAACCTCACTTCTCCTTGCCAAGGCAGGGATCGATCATGACACAGAAATACTATCCGGTGCCCCTGGCAAGATGTTGACAAATCTGGCTAAATCAAAGAGGTTCGACCTGATCATCATGGGCTCTCATGGTCATTCGGATATTGCAGGGCTGTTCCTTGGTAGCGTCACACATAAAGTACTCAATACCATTTACTGCCCGGTACTGGTGGTACCGTGATCAATCGATAAACGCTTCCAGATCGAGAAAAGCAAAAACGACTCAAGACAATATCCTGAGGACAGGCTCGATTACCTGGAAGTTGGTTTATTCCATACTCGCCTGCATAAAATTAAAAAGCCGGTGAAAATGAATTCCACCGGCTTTAAAAATCTCTTTCTTATGAATCCATCTTAATATTCAGTCAGGTGATTGAATTCAGCATTTTCAACCCAGCTTTCAGGTTGGCCGATAAATTCAATGATGCCGTCTATGAGACGATAATGACGTCTTTCTTCTTTGGCGATTGTTTCTAAAAATTTCTTTTCCTTCGGGTCAGTTGCTACTGCACTTTTTTCTTCAAAAAATTCGTAGGCCTTTTTCTCCCACTCAAGTGCCTGCTTGTACGCTTCCAGCTGGGAAGCATCATCTGTCACATCAACAGCCCCGCTCTCTTTCATCTGGGCAAAAACATTTATTGAATCCGCAAGGATATCAGTCGATTCATATTCCGATGGCTGACGCTCCAGGAGTCCTTTAAACAGATTGTAGTGTTTTACTTCTTCATCCGCAAGATAGGTAAAAATCTGCTTCAGGCCTGTGTTTGTTGTCTTTCCTGCAAGATCACGATAGAATTTCTCGCCATCCTGCTCCATTTTCATCGCAAATTCAAAAATGCTCATTCCTTTCTCCTTTTAATTAAATACAGCGGGGAGTTGAGACGTTTCCTCAAACCCCTGATCATTTATGGTGAAAAATAATGCTGCAAAGAGAGCAAGCATCACTTCCAATTCCAGTAAACGGGAATCGATACATTTTTTAGACATTTACCCTGTCTAATATTATTGTCCGATAGTAAGTACCATTAATTTATTTGCAGTTCAAACAATGATTCATTGTCACAAAACAACATTTTTTCTATTTATCCGTAATAGAGGCTTTTTGGGTGAATCATAAAAAGGAGTAGACTTGACATTAAGCATATATTATAAATAAATTGATCTTGTTGACAACTGGTCTTACCAGAATTAACATGCTGTTTCAATATGTAATTTTGACAATTTTCTGGTATGTCCAGTAATTTTTTTATAAGGTAATCCCAAACGTAATCAGCTGCAGGTAAGAGGGAGAAAAATTGATGAGTACAGATATTTATTCAGAATCGCTTGAGTATCACCGGTCAGGCCGCAAAGGAAAAATCGAAGTTATAGTAACAAAGCCTTTTTCCACCCAGAAAGATCTATCTCTGGCTTACAGTCCAGGAGTTGCACGCCCCTGTGAAGAGATTGCCGCAAACAAGGAAGACGCCTACGAATACACTGCAAAAGGCAATCTGGTTGCGGTCATATCAAACGGTACCGCCGTGCTTGGACTTGGAAATATTGGTGCGGTTGCAGGAAAACCTGTCATGGAAGGCAAAGGCGCTCTGTTTAAAAAATTTGCTGATATCGATGTCTTCGACATCGAGGTTGACACTGAAGACCCTGACGAATTTATCAGGACATGCGAATTAATTGCCCCCACATTTGGCGGCATCAATCTTGAAGATATCAAGGCGCCGGAATGCTTCTACATTGAGGAGACATTAAAGGGTAAGGTTGATATCCCGGTCTTCCATGACGATCAGCATGGTACTGCCATCATTACCGCCGCTGCCTTCCTCAACGCCCTCGAAGTTACAGGCAAGGATATCTCAAAAGTCAAAGCCGTCTTTAATGGTGCTGGAGCCGCGGGACTGGCCTGTGCCCAGATGTTTGTGGATCTCGGGCTGAACAAAGAGAACCTGACGCTCTGCGATTCAAAAGGGGTAATTTACAAAGGCAGAGAATCGTCCATGAATTCCTATAAAGAGCGCTTTGCCTCTGACACCCCGAATCGAACCCTGGCCGATGCGGTAAACGGTGCTGATTTGTTTTGCGGAGTAAGTGTTGCCGGTGCCCTCACCTCTGATATGGTAAAATCGATGGCTGATAAACCGGTTATCTTTGCCCTTGCCAACCCAGAACCGGAAATTTCATATCCCGAGGCACTGAAGGCACGGCCGGACTGCATCATCGCCACCGGACGCAGTGACTACCCGAACCAGGTAAATAATGTTCTCTGTTTTCCTTTTCTTTTCAGGGGAGCACTTGATGTACGTGCCAAAGCAATTAACACTGAAATGAAGATTGCCGCAGTAAAGGCAATCGCAGCGCTTGCTAAAGAAGATATTCCTGATCAGGTTTTACAGGCCTATGGTGCCGAGAATTTTGTATTTGGCCCGGAGTATCTTATCCCAACACCTTTTGACCCGCGCGCCCTGCTGCGCATCGCTCCAGCAGTTGCCCAGGCTGCAATCGACACTAATATTGCCAGAAAACCGTTTGACGACATTCAGGAGTACACTGAGCATCTGGAGTCAACCCTTGGTATCTCAAAGTCAATCCTGCGATATGTAACCAACCGGGTAAAAAAGAAACCGGTCCGTGTTGTTTACCCTGAAGGAAACAACAAGAATATTATCCGCGCCGCCATCCATGTGATGGAGGAAAATCTGGCAACGCCGGTACTCCTTGGTAATAAAGATGAGATAGAAGGACTGCTCAAAAAATACGGTGCTGTTGAGCACACGATGGAGATTATCGACCCGGCAAACAAACCGGATCTCGTCAATAAATACGCCTTTGACTATCATTCAAGAAAACACCGTAAAGGTATCACCTTACCCTATGCCTCTGACATGATGCGTCGTGACACCGGTTATTTCGGAGCAATGATGTTAAGCAGCGGTGACGTAGATTGTATGATTTATGGACAGTCTCTGCCCTATCCATATGCGGTGCGAAGAGTACTTTCCTGTATCAGGAAAAGCACCGAAAAGAAAACGGTGGCCAGTGTCTACATGATGGTATTCAAAAACCGCACCCTCTTTTTTGCAGATACAGCAATAAACATTTCACCAAACGAGCAGCAGCTTGCAGAAATCGCCATATCTGTCGCTGAATTTGTCAAGGAGTTTGACATTACCCCTAAAGTAGCAATGCTCTCCTATTCAAATTTTGGCTCGTCCGACACGCCAAGCGCTGTTTCTGTTGCGCGGGCGACGGCGCTTGCCAAAGAAATGTCACCTGATCTTGAAATAGAGGGTGAGATTCAGGCAAATATTGCCTTTAATACCGAGCTACGAGAAGAAATTTTCCCATTCTCCAGTCTGAAAGGAGAGCCTAATATATTGATCTTCCCAGATCTGAACGCGGCAAATATTGCCTATAAACTTTTCATGCGACTCGGCAAGGTAGATGCAGTCGGGCCAATTCTGGTCGGTCTTGAAAAATCAGCGCACATTATTGAGCGGGGATCAAAAGCTGACAATATTTTCAACCTCACAACGCTTGCAGCCCTGAAGGCACGTCAGAACGTAAGCCGAATAGAAATGAACCTGTAAGCCCCTGATCCTTTGTCACCTGGTGTTAATCTCCAGGCCAGGTGACAAAGAAATTGACATTGCAGAACGTGTTATTTCCGGGGAATAGAATTTTTTAATTGAGCAGCACTGTTGTGATCAGGGACGAGATCGAGTATCCGTTCTGCCAACCGTCTGGCCTTTTCATCCTGCCTGGAACTCAAGTATAAATTAGCAAGCGTTACAAAGTACTCCTCATTAGCAGGCTCTATCATGACAGCCTTCTCAAGAGCCGCTGTACCCTCCTGCAATTTTTTCATTTTCAGGAGCGCCAGGGCCTGGTTATATCTGGCACGTGAATAGCCCGGCATGCCGTCTGCTGCTTGCCCGAGATAGCGCGCCGCACCAGAAAAATCCTTCATTTCCGCCAGGAGCAAACCAAGTGAATAGGCAATTTCATAGAGTCGGGGGTTTTGGGATACCGCTTCCCGGAGTAATTTTACGGCTCTGTCATTGTCGCCCCTGCGGTTAAACTCCATGGCCAGATTTACCCTGGCCGGATAGAACAGGTCGTCAATCCGTAAAGCCGCTTCAAACAAGGCAATTGCTGCCTCACTGTCCCCCTGGGATATCGCCAGATTTCCAAGATTGTATCGCTGAGCAGCAAAATCAGCATTGTAAAGCATCGCCTGCCGATACTCGGCTAAGGCCTCCTTAAAGGCTTCACGATCATCTTTCCGCAACGATGATTCAGGAATGGCTGCAAGCCTCACGGCTGCCTCTATCCTGACAGCCTTCAGTTTGTCGTACAGTTTCGGCGCGATGAGCGACAGAAGCGTCTCCCGGCTGACTGTATCCATATAGCGAATGGCAGTATAGCGCAACAATCCTTCCCCGTCCTGCAACGCTTTCTGGAAGGCTGCCATCGATTCTTCTCCGGGATATCCACTGAGGAGGGACAACGCTGTGGCCCTTACGATGACCGGCAACAATCCGTCACTGGCCAGCCTTATGAGTTCTGCACCTGATTCGGGGTTCCGTTGCCTGGCTTGAGCAAAAATCTCACCATAATGAGGCTTTTGCTTCTCACCATACCATTTGGTGTAATGCTCAGCTGACCACTCTATCGGTTTGTTGTCATGACACCCCTTGGCCGAACAGCTGTTTGGAACTCCGATTTTCAGACTCAAATCCGGTCGAGGTATCCGTAAACTGTGATCAGGACGATAATCAACCCCCATATAGGAGCGACCGGGCATATGGCATTTCACACAGAGGTGGCCATCACTTGGTTTTCCTTGATATTCGCGTTTGTGGAAATGATGTTTCTCTGTATCATATTCCTCACCTCGATGACACTGCAAACAGAGATCGTTATCTTTCTGATGAAGCTCAAGGCTGTGCATATCATGGCAGTCACTGCAGCTAACCCCCCTCATGTACATCTTGCTTTGCGTAAATGAACCATAGACATAGACCTCATCGAGAATCTGGCCATCCGGATAATAGAGTCCTTCATCAAGGAGGGCCGGCACCATTTTATCAAGCAGCTCACCGGGACCGTGATCATTATCTCCCAGCTGAAAACGCCTGGAATGACAGGGGGCACATAGGTTTATTTGCTCACGGTTGCCCTTTTTACCGGAATCAACAGTCAAGCCATCGTTGGTTAACTTCGGCCGGGCAAGCGCTGGCTGCTCTGCCCACTTGACATGGTTTGACCCTGGTCCGTGGCAGGCTTCGCAACCGACATCAATCTCAAACCAGTTTGTTGCATAAGAATCAGAATCGATATCAAATTCCTTTCTGAGCCGAGTCGAATGACATTCGGCACACATACCGTTCCAGGTCTGCCCCCCCTTTGTCCAGTGCAGCCAGTCATCGCTGCCCCTGACATCATAGGGAGGAAGTCTATACCAACGTGAATCCCTTGAATCCCAGGCAATATTGAGACACTGCAGCCGTCCGCCAGGAAACGGCACAAGATATTGCTGAAGTGGAAATACCCCAAACACATGGGTGATTTCAAAGCTGCCCATCTGACCATCGGGCCCTTCTGTTTCAACCATAAAACTGCCGTTTTTTTTGAAAAAACGGCTGTTGACTCCATTGTGAGGATCAGTAAAAGATATATTCTCAAAATCACCGAGAACGGTTTCCTCATTGGCCACGTCCATCGCCAGATCATGATGGGAGCCCTGCCACTTATCATATTCTGTCTGGTGGCAGGTCACACACCCCTTACTGCCGACAAACACAGCCTCTGTCTGCTGAAAGGTGGTAATCGCGTGTTTATCCCGGGCAAGGTAGATAAAAGGTGACACGAGGATAATTAAAAAAGCAAAAACAGCTGCTATTTCCCAGCCTTTTGCCGTCGTTAAAGAGCGAGGCCCCCTGTTGCCTGCTTCCATTTCACTCATCCTATACCCTGACTGCCTGTTCTGGTTCAAAGGAGCCGCGTCTTTTACCTGCTGCAGCAAACACCTTGACCATTTTATTTTCAATCCGCAGAGGATAATAGTCAAGCGGCCTTGTCGCCGGAGCGGTCAAGACCTCTCCTTTTATATTGAAGGTAGATCCATGGCAGGGACATATAAATTTACCTTCCTTGTCATCCCATGGAACTGAACAGCCAAGATGTGTACAGGTCTTTGACAGAGCAAGAAAACTGCCGTCTTCGAGGCAGGCAAGATAAAACTGCCCTTCGGGAATCGGAGTAACACTGCCTGGCTTGAAATCATCAACCGACCCTGCGTCTACTAGGTCCCTCGAGTGTTCAGACATGGATCTTCTCTTCCTTGAGCGCAAAATAGAGCTGCCAAGCCATCCGACTTCAACACAGGCGAGTACACCCAAAAAGACCCAGAGACGATTAAGAAATGTTCTTCGATGCCGGCCTTTTAAACCAGGCTGAGGCTGCTTTTTCTCCATATCTTCTTCCTTAGCCAATAGGCAAAACAAGCTGCATTCCCGGGCCGCGAAACCAGATGCCAGTGATTGTGAGGCTGAGTATTATTCCAGTAACAATTCCTGCCAGAGCAAGAACGACGCCTGATTGTGCAGTTTTCCATTTTCTTGACAAAAGCTGGTATACTGCAAACAAAGAGAGAATCATTACCAGCAGAGGGATGAAGCCCCTCATCCAGATGTCAGCCCCCTGCTGGGAGGCAGCAGCGTGAATCAGTTTATCATCCAGGAACACCAGAAAAAATGTTACCCCAGCACCTCCCCCCAGGCCACCGATAAACTTCAGCCCCTCACCCGCGCCTCCAAACCATTTACCGGCCGGCAGAACAGCTGACGCCTTGTATGGAAGCAAAACCAGAACCACCAGGCTGAGAACCGGAATTACAAGGATCACAATGGTCGGGTGCAGGTGCATCAGCAATTCCTGCAATCCAAGAAAGTACCAGGCTGCTTTTGCCGGGTTAGGACTCATAGCAGGATTCGCCGGTTCGGCCAGTGGCGCATCAAAAACTGAGGCAAAAAGCAGAAGTGCTCCAACAAGACCAAAACCAACCGCAGCCTCACGGCTTATCAGATCGGGCACCGCTGGTACCCTGATAATGTTTGTTGTATCAGATCTCTTTACCTGCACCAGACCTCCGGCCTTCCTGATAAGCCAGAAATGCCAGACACAGAAAACCACAAAACAGAAAGGAATAATACCAACGTGAATTGCATAAAAATTTGCCAGGGTAAATGCTCCTACCTCGTTCCCACCCCGCAGAAGCTGCATCAACCAGTTTCCGCACAGCGGGATATAGCCAAACATTCCGGTAAAAATAGTAACAGCCCAAAAGGCCAATTGATCCCATGGCAGCAAGTAACCACTGAAATTGGCAAACAACACAAGAAAAAACAGTACCAGGCCAATAATCCAGTTCAGTTGTCTCCCATCTCGCAGGGCTCCGGTCAAAAAGACTCTCAACAGATGAAGAAATGCTACGATAACAAGCAGATTGCCAGCCCAGAAATGAATATTCCTGATCCAGCCGCCAAGCGGAATCTCTGAATACATCAATTGTATGGATTGATACGCGGTTTCAGTTCCGGGAGAATACATCAACAGCTGGAAGAGCCCGGTAACAAAAAGAACGCAGAGCAATGTAACAGCCATCCCACCAAGCCCGAGGCTTAATGAAAATCTTATTGTCTCGACCGGAACAGTGCGAGGATGTATATGAATCAGAAAATCTGATAGCAATGATCTGCCCCTATTTTCTCTATGATCTGGCATTTCCAAGTAAGTACCTTCTCAGTATTCTAAAAAATTATTGAAAGACAGCGATTGAGAAATTAAAAGGTAACGTACATTTTCGCAACACAAAACCTCAGATAGAACCATCGTGCAATTGCTGCCAGTAACGGCAGAATGGTTAAACCTGTCAAATAACAACCCGTTTCCCCAAGGCGGATCCTGCTGTTTAATGAATCATTATGTAAGCTGATTCTTTCGTTCATGCGTCCAAAGACGCTTAACATTGATTAAAATGTTATGAATATGGTAATAAACAACAGAATTTTGAATCTCTTCCTACCGCTCAATAATGAAAGATACTTTCAGCTCGACAAACAGCTTAAAAGGGCTCGCCATCTGCGCAGTTCTGATCAATCATTTTTTAAATCTAAATTTCAGAGGCGATTATCTCAGGTTCGCCAGTCTCTTCGTTGGTCTGTTCTTTATCGTCAGCGGCTATGGTATCTATTACTCTCTTGAACGATCAGACTTTGCAAGCACACCTCGACTCAAGATTCTGTTACGTTTCTATTTCAACCGACTCGTCCGTATTTACCCGCTCTTTATAATAGCCTATTTAATTCAGTGTCTTACCTTTGGCGATATAATGCTTTCATGGACATTTTGGGGGATACATGCGCTTGGTCACTACTGGTTCATACCGGCCATCATTCAATGTTACCTGCTGGCGCCGCTGCTGTTTATTCTTATTAAAAGGCACCGGTTTTTATCGCTGAATATTTTTGTAATCACCTTTATTGCTGCAAATTTACTGCTGAACTCTGCATTAGTTCCGGCAGAAATCGGCAAGATCGTGCGGTTTATTCACCTTCACTGGAGAGACGTTTACTTCCTGTATCTGCTTCTTTTTGCCCTTTCGATGTTCCTTCCGCACTATCTTGATTCCTGGGAGCAGATTCCCTCATATGAAAAAAAATATTTCTTTATTCTGTTGTTTTCAGTCGTCCTGGTAATAATGATTGTCTTCAAGTATCAGAATAGTACGTACTACCTCTATTCATTATTCACGAAAACGATCTGCCCACTAATAATTCTCTATACTGCGGCAGTTTATCTGCTGTCAAACAATCTCCAGTTTTCCCTGTTTGCCTGGATTGGCAAAGCTTCCTATTCTATATATCTGTTTCATATAG
The DNA here is from genome assembly GCA_964583415.1 of uncultured Desulfocapsaceae bacterium. GTDB lineage: Bacteria > Desulfobacterota > Desulfobulbia > Desulfobulbales > Desulfocapsaceae > MADRE3. Next base: position 3,216 of record CAZOWJ010000077.1, on the reverse strand, counting down.
TCATGTACCGCTCCATAGATGAACTCTTTGGTTTCGGCGAGCCCCCGCTGATGGAGTTGCTGGTTGTCATCGCAGTTATCCCTGTATATTTTTATCTCTGCACCACTGTCGAGAACTGGAACAATAAAATTACCAGTATAATCAGACTGAAATCGTGAATTAAGCGCCTGCAGGAATGTTTAACCAGGTAAAGAATGATCCTGTTTCTCTGCTCTTCCCTGTATTTCTTCTTTGATATACCGGTCAACGTAGCGTTTTCCGCTGATCATTGATCTGACAGCCCAGATAATCATTATAATAGCCAGACAGGCAAGGAGAGGCATATATTGGGGGACCAAAATGAGAAGCAAAAATAAGATCACCAGAACCACACTTAAAAATTTGAGTGATCTGTTTTTCGATTGTACAATTACGTCCTGCGCCGCCTGTTCTGTAACTATACCGCCTCTCTGCATGGCATCACGCATCATTTCATAACTTGCCTGATGCCGTTTTTCAAGACGGCCAAAGGGATCGTTGAGTTTCATATGAACACCTGTTTAAATATCCTGTGAGGTTACATCATTGCTTTGGTTTCCGACCATAACACATTTGCACAAAACTGGGTCACCAATCCTCCCAGTCTACCGCGGCGAATCTCAATGCCGCGGGCTTGGTATAGCCGTTGAGGTGTTTGACGAATCAGGCAAAATCGTCGAGTTGGCATTACGCGAGGTTGTTCATGGCAGACCAGTTAAGAACATCAGTACGCTGGCAAACCCGGAAGCTCTTGATTACTTCGCCGATATTCCTGATCTGCAGGAAAACTAACTCCAGGATATCAGACAAACGACCTAGCCTCCCAGCTATCAAGAGATTTGAGAAGCGTAAGCAAAACGCGATAAATCTATTTTTCTTTTTCTGTCTCCTGATCGCAGGGATATGCAGTAACCAGTGCCTGGGCCGCGAGTGCCTGACCTGACTCCTCTAACCTGCCGGGGTTATCATCAAGAAATTTTACAATAGTCGTGGCCATCTGTCTTGTCGAAATGCGCTCAGGTAAACACATCTGTACCACTTCCCCTTTTCCTTCGGCCTGAAGCACGGTCTCGTAAACGTAATTAAATGTGACCAGTCCATCTATCAGTCCGATACAATAGCCAACACCAAGAATTTTGTCCTTGGACAAGCTCTCTGATGAATCAGTTCTGATGAGGTTAGAACAGTCTACTCGTATATCGTTACCCGATCTTTGCACGGCCACTGCCGGCACCGCAGTCATCAACACAAAAAGTGCCACGATTATTGACATTAGTTTCATTCGTTTATCCTTTTTCATCGCTGTTAAGATTATAACCTTTTGCCAGCCTACCAATTTTTCCAAAAAACATAATGTTTGCTGAATAAGTTAAGCGGCGAACTTCAGCGAGTCCGCCTTAAACGGCTGGATCATCTATTTTTTACAACCGCCGAAAGCTGCAAAACATGAATTTTTGTGTAAAATATCAACGTGGGTAAACCCGACCTTGCGTAGAAGCTCCAACTGATAAGTAACCGGCCTAGGAGAGTCTTCTTTGTCGATATATCGGAATACCTTTGCCCTATAATCACAACCACCCAAAGACTTTAGGTAATCTCCATATCGATCCCACATGAGAGATTGAACCTGGTCTTTTTCATGAGACACTAAATCTGTTATCAAAAAACTTCCACCATGTGCAGTACATGAATATATTTTTTCAAATGCTGATTCCCAATCATTATCATTACGCAAATGGTGTAAAACTGCAGCAGCAATTATTACATCATATGATTGGTGAGGAAGATTGATGCTCCTGAAATCCCCTTGAACTGTTCTGATTACCCCTTTATTTACTGCTGAAACACTTTCTCTTGCTCTCTCCAACATTGGTAGGCTTAGGTCAATAAGATCGCAATCAAAAGGAGAAACGAATTGGGCGAGTTTGACACTGTTGTTTCTGTCGCCTTGGTGTCTATTGTCCGGCCGATGCTTGCCATTATTCCCCTATCGCATACTTTCCCCATCATATTGCTGTTATGCCATTGCAGGCATACCATATTTGTGCACCTTCTTCAGTATTCACTTTATTTAAAACCGTTCAGCATAGATGCCCTTACAATCAAAGGAAGAGAGGTTATTGATAAAAACTGATACAGTAGATTTCATAATCGTTTTTGCTCCACGTCATCCAATTATTTGTTTTCCACCTTTTCCTCTATAAATGAGCCGTTACAATGAAAAAAGACAAGGGCACGAGCATATATCCGCGCCTGCGCATACTGCCCCCACCTCATGCCTACAAAGTATTATTTTCCTGCCTGAGCGGACGCAGCGCCCCCATCAGCACCGTTGCCTCAGGTCAGCAAACGGCCAGCATTGAGCGTAAAACAATCAATATCCCATCACCTGGAAATGATGTCATAAGTTTTCTACAAATGGGCTCAATTGATGGCCGGCGAGTTATCTTTATACATGGAACCCCTGGGAGCGCAAGCGGATGGGCTGATTACCTGCTGAATGTTCCCGACGGTCGCAACCATATCGCTCTGGACCGTCCCGGTTACGGATTCAGCGAGCCCCGGAATAGTGTCGTTTCACTCAAGCGCCAGGCCCAGGCAATTAGTCCATTCCTGAACGTGGCCGACAATCGTAAAGCCATCCTGGTCGGGCACTCACTGGGTGCATCCGTTGCTATCCAGACGGCATTGGACTTTCCCGATAGCATCGGTGGCCTCTTGCTTCTCGCCGGAGCTTTTGACCCTGATCTGGAAGAGGCCCATTGGCTCCAGCCTATCGGTACTCTCAAACCGTTTTCATGGCTATTGCCACGAACCATCAATAATGCCAACCAGGAGCTTTTAGGCCTAAAACGAGATCTGTTAGCTCAAGCCAGCAGGTTGCATCAAATCACAATCCCCGTCAGCACTGTGCACGGAGACATGGACCCACTGGTCCCGGTAGCGAATGCACATTATTTGCAACAGAAACTGGCCAATACCCCGCTCGACAAACAAATTCTGAAACAGAAAGATCACTTCATTCCCTGGAATTCAAAGTCATCTATTGACGACGCTCTTGAACGATTAATCGACCGGGTTATCAAGACCGAACAATAGAGAAATCGGTTTAATCTCTCCGGAAAATAGGTGCGAACCAATAGTGATGAACTCGTAAAAAGGTCATTCGAAGCTCCAGATGGCTAAGTCAAAAAGTTT
>CAZOWJ010000076.1:0-17676 GCA_964583415.1 uncultured Desulfocapsaceae bacterium | reverse complement strand
AATAAATAAACGTTTGTACCTATGGAGCGGGATCTGCCTGAGACAATCGCTCATGCGCTTTTATAACCAGTTCTTTGAGTTCAGCTGAAGAGTATTCTTTACCGGTCTGCAGTGTTGAAAAATCCACTTTTTCAACGGCGGCCCCATTGTTACCGGGAATCCATTCGGAACCTGTTCCGAGCATGGCGTATCGGTCCCGGGCATACTGTTTCATGTCCCAGGCATGAAAAAGGTTATAGAGCCAGATGATCATTCTCAGGTTTATGTAACCCGGCGCCTTCTGCCACGGCGGCAGGTGGTCCCATAACCAGTCAGGACGTCTGCTGCCCGAAAATTTCTGCATGGCGGTGCCCAGTTTTTCATCTATACGGGTAAGCATCGTCTCATCTTTTTCCTGAAGATAGGGCAGTGCTTTCAGGTGCTCGTCGAAATGCTCAGGTTCAGAAGCACCAATACTGATGGTTTTAACACCGTGCTGCTTCAGGCAATAGATATCATTGAAAAGCATTGGCGATAGCGGGGAGCAGAGACTGCTCAGCTTGGCTGACGGTGTATGGAGATAGCCACCCTTGTCTGAGGGACTGATGATAAACGTACCGATGTCACGTTCTGCTGCAACCTCAATCGCCTTTCTGTTAGCATCAAGAATGTAGTACCAGTGGACGTTAAAAAAGTCGAAGCCGCCATCTTCCTCATGCTTCAGCGCATCAATGATCACGTCACTGGGGCCATGGCCGGAAAATCCAACAAAATCGACAATACCTTTTTCACCCAGCCGCCTGGCAGCCGCCAGGCAGCCATTTTTTCGACAGCTTTGCCATAAAGAACGGTGATTGTTTATACCGTGGATTGCCAGAAGATCAAGACGATCCACCTGAAGCCGTTCCATGGAGGTCAGAACTTTGCCAAGAAATTCCTCGCTGTCGTCTGATGGTACCACCTTGGTTTGGAGTATGAAATCTTTTCGGGGGATCTTCGCAAGGACCGTTCCCAGCTGTCGTTCTGATGATCCGTAGCCGTGAGCTGTTTCTATATGGTTTATGCCGTGTCCGAGTGCCGTTCTGACAATAGTTTCAAGCGTATCATTGGCGGTGGACGGTATTTTTTCAAGAGGGCTATCTGTCCAGCCATGCATACTGCGCATGCAGCCGAAACTGAGTACGGGCATGGCCAGTTCTGTTTTACCAAAACGTCTGTAAATCATTGTAATGTATTGAATAATCTGTTTTATATGAGTTTGTGACTTTTTAGCAGAGAAAATGCTTACTGTCTGACACTATAAAATGAAGCATGAAAATAACCAGTTTCAGGTAATGTATTTCTTATGCATTAGTTCCAAAACAAAAAAAACAGAACATACGAGGTGTCATATGAACGTTATTGTCGTCCCCTGTCTCCACGATAATTACTCCTATATTCTTTTTGATGATATAAGAAACGAGGCTGTCGTTGTCGATCCGTCGGAGGCATTGCCCGTTTTACGGGAGCTTGAGAAAAACCAGCTGAGTTTAACGGCAGTTTTATGCACCCATCACCACCCCGACCATATCGGAGGTCTTGAAGATATTATCGAGGAGCTGGGTAGTGTCAGGGTGCTTGGCTTTGAAGGAGACAAATCACGTATCCCACTGTTAAATGAATTACACGCTGACGGAGATGAGTTCACCGTTTGCGGGGTAACTGGAGTCATGCATCATACACCAGGACATACAACCGGGGGTGTGGTCTATCACATTGAAAATCATATGTTTACTGGAGATACACTGTTTTGCGGCGGATGCGGCAGGCTCTTTGAAGGGACAGCGCCGCAGATGCTGACATCACTTGAAAAAATTATGCATTGTGATCCGGCGACCCTGATTTATTGCGGCCATGAGTATACCGTGGTTAATCTGAATTTTGCCAGGCAGATTGAACCGGATAACCAGGAAATAACAAAGCGTCTTGCCCTGGTGGAGTCAGGTCGTTCCCGGGGACTGCCGTCTGTGCCCTCAACAATGGCTGATGAACGAAGAACCAACCCCTTCCTCCGCTGCAATGAACCTGCTCTCATTGAACAGATTGAAAAAAACTATACAACTGCCGGGAAAGATCCGGAAACCCTGTTCGGATTCATTCGCGGATTACGAAACAATTATTCCTGAATATCGTCAGGGAGCCGATCCCGATGAGTGACGGGAGGAATAAACGGTGGCGGCTCATTTAATCATAAAAAGATTATCAGGTTGACCTCACCACCAATATAAGCTAGAAATCTTGCTCACGAGCGTGTGGCGGCTCCCATGTGCCATGGCAGAAAACTGGCTAAACCGTCCGTCAAAGAAGAGGAGAAAATATGAAAAAAATAGTACTTTTTTTAGCGATCGCGTTGTTGATTTCAACCCACAATGTCATGGCCGAAACATATGTCATCTCAGTTAACCAGTTTGTGGAGCATCCTGCCCTTGATGCAGTGCTCAAAGGGCTTCAGGACTATCTGAAAGATAATGGCATAGAGACAGAGTTTAAGGTTCACAATGCCCAGGCAAACATGGGTACTGCTACCCAGATCGGGCAGCAGATGATAGGGGAGAAAGCAGACCTGCTCGTCGCCATCGCAACTCCTTCGGCTCAGGCGACAGCCCAGGCGCTCAGCAAAGCTCCATCAGACATGAAACGGCCATTTCTTTTTACAGCGGTTACCGATCCTGTTGCCGCCGGTCTTGTAAAGGCACTTGATGCGCCATCTGAGTATATTACTGGTGTTTCTGATCTGCTGCCGCTCGATAAGCACCTGGAAATGGTGATGACCTATAAGCCCGATATTAAAAGACTTGGTGTTCTTTATAATGCCGGAGAGGCTAATTCGAAGGCAACGGTTGCCACCTTGAAGGAAATGAGTGCAAAGATGGGGTTTAAAGTTGTTGAGGCGACTGCCGCCAAGACAGCAGATGTTTATACCGCTGCCAAAAGTCTTGTCGGCAGGTGTGATGCAGTGTTCATCCCAACTGACAATACTATCGTCTCGGCGCTTGAGTCGGTTCTCAAGGTTGGAATCCAGAACCAGCTGCCGATCTTCGCTGCCGACGTCGATTCCGTTGAACGGGGAGCGGTTGCCGCTATGGGCTTTGATTATTACAAGCACGGGTACCAAACAGGTGCAATGGCCAGAAAAATACTTGAGGGGACGAGCCCCGCACAACTCCCTGTCGAGTCGCAGGATGAACTGCAATTGCAGATAAATTTGAAAGCTGCCGCAGCAATGGGCGCTGAACCGCCAAAGATTCTGGTCGACAGGGCGACCAAGCTCTATAACTAGTATTATCAAAGGCTAAGCGGATATCATGACGTGGTATGCAGCCCTTGGGGCGCTGGAACAGGGACTTGTTTACGGAATTATGGTGATTGGTGTTTACCTGACCTTTCGTATCCTCGATTTCCCTGATCTGACGGTTGACGGCAGTCTTCCCCTTGGTGCTGCGATATCCGCAGTGGCAATCACCAGTGGAATTAACCCGTATCTCTCCTTGTTATTTGCACTTTTAGCAGGGTTCGGGGCCGGAGCTGTCACGGCGATATTGAATACCAAATTTAAAATCCTCCACCTGCTGGCATCCATACTGACAATGATCGCCCTTTATTCGATTAATATCAGGATAATGGGAGGTCCCAATATCGCTCTGCTGGGTTCTAATAATATCTTCGACCCGCTCATCGCTCTGGGAGTTCCGGGCCACTATGCGGGGCTCATTATCTTTGCTTTTTTTGCGCTTGTTGTGATGATGTTTGTTATCTGGTTTCTGAAAACTGAACTGGGGCAGGCTATTCTGGCAACTGGTGATAATCCCCAGATGATAACCAGCCTCGGGGTGAATACTCATTTTACTATTATTATCGGGGTCGGGCTCTCAAATGGGCTTGTCGCCCTGAGCGGTGCACTTATTGCGCAGAACCAGGGTGCCGCTGATGTCGGAATGGGGATTGGTACAATTATTGCCGGTCTGGCTTCGGTTATCGTCGGTGAAACGATATTCGGTAAATCCTCCATCGCTCGTACCATAATAGCAGTACTGCTCGGTTCTATCGTCTATCGACTGGCTATTGCTCTTGCCCTCGGACTTGAGCTGGGAGATTTCACCTTTAATCCCAGTGACCTTAATCTCATTACGGCAATTTTAGTCATCGGTGCACTGATTGCTCCTAACATTAAAAAGAGAATAGTGGCCAGATGATTTCAATCTCCGGATGCACCAAATACTTTCATAAAGGTAGTGTTAACGAAGTAAAGGCACTCAGTGATATCAACGTAACCATTGAGGATGGTGACTTCACGACAGTTATCGGTTCAAACGGATCAGGGAAGTCAACGTTGCTGAACGCCGTGGCGGGCAGTTTTTTTCTCGATTCAGGTACGATCTCAATTGGCGGTCAGGATGTTACCCGCTGGCCGGAATATAAACGGGCGAAGCTGATTGCCCGTGTCTTTCAGGATCCACTGCTTGGAACCTGTCCGTCTGCCACAATCCAGCAAAACCTTGCCCTTGCATTAAAGCGCGGCAAAAGAAGGGGGTTTGGACCTGGAGTGAGAGCGCATGATCGCAAGCATTTCAAAGAAGAGCTGAGCAAGATCAGCCTCGGGCTCGAGAACCGCCTGCAGGACCATGTCGGCCTGCTATCCGGGGGCCAGCGCCAGGCTCTCACAATGTTGATGGCGACCCTGGTGCGCCCGGAGGTCCTGCTGCTTGACGAACATATTGCGGCTCTGGATCCCAAAATCGCCACACAGATTCTCTCTCTGACAAAGGATATCATTGCTTCCCAGAATCTTACCGCATTGATGATCACCCATAACATGCGTCACGCCATTAACTTTGGCAACAGGCTGATAATGCTGCATCAGGGCAGAATCATTCTTGATGTCCAGGGCGATGAGAAAATGAATCTTTCCGTTGAAGATCTGCTCGAGCAGTTCTACATTGTGCAGGGGGAAGAACTGGCTAACGATTCCATGTTGCTGGCCTGATTTTTTCGTCTAGGTGAGCAGGGACTGCCAGTCCAGATTCCGAAAATAATTGTGGAGAAGATGGTCGTCATCTACCAGTGTTATCTTCAGGTTGGAAAATGTTGCCTCTGCTGCCGGAATAACAGTTTTGGGAGGAGTTACCGTATCGTTTTTGCCGATAACGAGAAGTGATTCTGCACCAATTTTTTTATCTGGAAGCCGATATCCCGGGAAATTCAGGGCAGGTGCCAGCATAATAAGACGTTTGACTTTCTCAGGCTGGTCCTGGCACAGCCTGGCACCCATTAAACCACCGAAACTGGACCCAACAATGATCAGATCGCTCATATGGATAATTATTTCTTTGAGTTGCCCCATTCTTTGCTCCAAGGTGCCTTCAAAGTCCGGCCGTGACATAGTCGGAAAGTGCTCAGAGAAATAACGTCCCTTGGTTCCAAGTCCTGAAGAATCAAGACCGTGAAGGAAAATAGTGTTCAAAATAGCCTCTTTCTAGCGCATGATTGTTTTGACCGGAAGAAGGGCCAGACAAAATTGAGTCCAGCTGGTCAACCGGTTGTGTTGGCTGCATGATACCGTATAATTAATTAACCTTTATGACAATTGTAAAGGATTTAAAAATTGGCGCCTTGAGGCGGCATGGTGGTACTATTATTCATTTGCTGTTCAATCGGGATTTGTTCATTATCCTGACACCTTGCAGTATTTTCTCACACAGGTTCTTTTATGATTGAAGTAAAAAGTGTCTGTTTTGCAAATGATGAAGCGAACATTCGTTTCATCCGTAACAGTGTTTTTTCCTGCGATCAGGGAATTGATCCTGAACTTGATTTTGACGGTAATGACTCAGAGGCTGTTCATGCCATAGCCTTTGTCGATGGTAAAGCTGTGGGCACAGGTCGCCTACTCGATGATGGACATATTGGCAGGGTTGCCGTTTTAGCCCGATATCGCGGCACGGGAGTTGGTTCAGCAATAATGGAATGTCTCGTTGCTGTGGCAGCAAGGAATGGCTATCCACGGGTCTATCTGGGTGCTCAGAAACAGGCCTGCGAATTTTATACAAAACGTGGATTTATGCCCTATGGTGATGTATACACGGACGTGAATATTGAACATCTGTTAATGGAGAAAATTCTGGTAAAACCATGATTGAAATATCTTCTGATAAAAAGAAACTTGATATCGATTTTATTCACCGTTTCTTAAAAACATCATACTGGGCTTAATGGGATCCCAAGAGCTATCCTTCAGAAATCGATTGATAACTCCTTTTGTTTTGGCATGTACAGATGCAGAAAACAGATTGGCTTTGCCAGGGTCATCACCGATTATACGACGTTTGCATATCTGGCAGATGTTTTTATTGATCCTGTAGAACAGCAGAAGGGGTTTGGTAAACAATTTGTTAAAGAGATTCTTGTGTGCAGAGAACTTAAAAGTCTGAGGCGCTGGCACCTTATCACTAAAGATGCACAGTCATTTTACACCGATCACGGGTTCTCGGTGGTTTCGAATCCAGAAGGGCACATGGAGTTGAGAATCAAACCAAACTGTCGAGTGTAAGATAAACGAGCGATTGCGGTATCAGCTGCACCCCTGAAGGGATCGATATCATTGACTATTACGAGCAGTGTAATAGCCGTCTTTTCGGGGTGTTGTGTCAACGCAGTAGCTCTGAACAATGGAGTATCCTACGAAAAACAATATGGAACCAGCCACCACCTACTTTTTGGAAATGTTATCTCCTTCTTCTTTGCGAAGTAAAAATGACCCTGGAGGATTAATTGTCTCCGAATGCATGGTAAAACAATTTCAGTTCAATAAATTTCTTTATCAATTCATTGGTGAGAAGTGGCTCTGGACCGATAAGCTCTCCTGGGCAGACGAGCAATGGCAGGAATATGTGGAGCGTGACAGTTTCAGGACCTGGGTGGCCTATTCTGAAGGAGCTGTCGCCGGATATTACGAGTTGGTAAAAGATAAGCCTGGTAATGTTGAAATCACCTACTTTGGTCTTGTCGAGAATTTTATTGGGCGAGGCTTTGGGGCCTATCTGTTATCGCAAGCAATCAAGTCGGCCTGGGGGTGGCGTGGTGCCAGAAGAGTCTGGGTGCATACATGTATACTTGATCATCCAGGTGCTCTGCAAAACTACCTTGCCAGGGGAATGGAAATATACAGAGAGGAAGCTGATTACAGGGCAATTGAGTAGGTTCTCCCCATCTGAACCTGAGTTGGTTGGTCGGCAGCACTCTGGAGAATCATCGGGACACACCCGAAGCGTGATCCTCAAATGCTTTTATGGAGATGGAGATCACTGAAGTTTTTCGTACATCTGATGAAATCTCCCAACAGCAATGAAAAAGGGGAAGAGCCCGGTTAAGCTCTTCCCCTCAGGAGGAGGAATCTGGAAATCGTTTGTAGATTTAATTAATGGTTACCTGCTTTACTTTCTGTTCTTCCGGCTTTTCCACCAGAAGGGTTAATACACCATCCTTGTAGGTAGCATTTATCTGTTCTTCGCTTACCTCGAATGGCAGTTTAAAGCTTCTTTCAAACGAGCCATAAGGGCGCTCGCGCCTGTATTTCTTATCGTCTGTTACCTCTTCGTTGCTGACCCGTTTACCTCCAATGGTCAACAGTCTGCCTTTGACATCGACTTTGATATGCTCCTTGTCCAAACCAGGGAGTTCTGCTTCGATGCAAAGTTTTTCGTCTTTCTCGTAAATGTCCACTGACGGAAGGTATCCTCCTTGAGCGGTTGCGTTGCCGATTCCTGAAAAAGGTGCAAAGAAATCGTCAAACAGGTTAAGGTTACGGTTAAATGGCCTCAGGTTTCTGTTCGGGGTACACGTTGCAAGATGCATTTTTTTCTCCATATTATTTTTTTTGGGTTTACCTCTGTGACTTAAATGGTAATAATCAATTAAGGACTGTCAAGAAAATTAATATTACTTTTGATAAAATATCCAAAAAGTAATTAACGGGCCAGCGTGACAAGGGTGTTAGTTGATGAGTAAAGAAAAGAAAATAGTAGATTTTATGGTTGTATCCGGAACATATTCAGCCGATCTGAAGGGGCGGCAATCGGTGAGGACCACCTTTAAATTGTCTCCCCGCTGTATAGATGCTCTGAGTCTTCTTGCCGCTCAGCTTGGTATCAAGCAGAAATCTCTTTTTGATCACCTGATAGATGATACCCAGACCTTAAAAGCGATTGCACGGGATTTTGAATCACCTGAGATAAGAACTAACCGGGTACCAAAAACCTATGTGATTTCGCGTCGGACACTTGAGAGTCTTGATCAAATCTCAAGACATTACCAGACACCGCGCGATATCCTTGTCGAGTTTTCAATAGAACGGATTATGCCGCTTATTCAGGAGGAGAGAAAGAAACATGAAAATCGGAAGAAGTTGATGAACAGTCTTGATGAGTTGTTGGAAAATAGTCGCTCATTCCTTCAGAAAGCCGATAATGCGTTGGATCCTGATGATCCTGTTCTTGAAAAAGTTTTCCAGATATGTCGAACCATAAACCAGGGGTGTGCAGAGATTAATACAATTGTTGAAAAAGGGCAGAAACTTGAAGAGTTTTAAGCGCACCTGGTACATTTTCCCCGACTATGTCTCTTGCATTAATTCCATAAACGATTATTGTTAACTGTAGATAAGTTGCTTTATTTTTAGCAGATCCATTCTCCTTCAGTTTTCTTGTCAGCGTTGTCTTCCAGAAATTCATCGTTTGCCATTACAGAAGAAATTGTTGTTTTTTTTAAATCAGGAGCACATCATGGAAATTTATGTGGGTAATTTTGCCTATAGGACAACAGAACGGGAACTTAAAAGACTGTTTTCCCCTTACGGTGTCGTTGAAAACGTTCACCTCATCACAGATCACTATACTCGCCAATCTAAGTGTTTTGGTTATATCCGGATGGAGCGTCACCAGGATGGCGAAAAAGCCATAGAGAATCTGCATGATAAAACAGTCAATGAACAGAAAATTGTAGTGAAGAAAGCTCATTCACGGTCAAATCGTCAGGGATGCCGCTGGTAAATGATGACCAAATCCATTAGCGGCTAATGGTGCCAACCTGGCTGTCACAAAACCACACCTTTTTTAATCACTGCATATACCTTTCAACAGAGACGGGTAGGATTTTATATCCCGATCTGATCCATGTCTATCTCTCTGTGTGATGACTCCACGGAGGCCCTGTTACCATATAAATCTTATACTCTTTGGGCCAATCAACCTCGTTCATCAGCATGACAGGTGAAAAATTATTTTTCAAATTCTTTAAATAACGGTTACCTGGATGGTTCAGTTCGTGTTATTTTCTGATAATTGTGGTGTTACCAGTTCTATTATGGCCGAGGAAGACTATGCAGGTGATTTCAGAGGAAAACAGATCTTATCTGGGTGAGGCTGCTGATGCGCTTATTTCTGCTCAGCATTCAGCTGCGTTGACCGGAGCCGGTATATCGGTGGGAAGCGGCATCCCGGATTTCAGAAGTCCTGGCGGTCTTTGGTCGGATTTCGCCCCGGAGGAATATGCTACACTTGAAGTGTTTTATGAGAACCCGGGGAAGGCCTGGAAATTATATCGGGCCCTTGGCAGGGTCCTCACTGATAAAACACCAAATCAGGCTCATTTGGCACTGGCTGAACTCGAGCAGCAGGGGGTACTGCGGGGTATTGTTACTCAAAACGTTGATGCACTGCACCAGGAAGCGGGTAGCGAAACAGTTTTTGAAATCCATGGAGACCACCAGAACCTGCAATGCCTTGGGTGCCAGCACTCTGAACCGGTTTCTTCTTATCATTTTCATGACGATCATGTCCCTCTCTGTCCCTGCTGTCAGTTTCCGTTAAAGCCAAATGTGGTTTTATTCGGGGAACCGGTCAGAGATTTTGATAAAATTGAAATATTTATATCTCGTTGCGATCTCTTGCTTGTTGCCGGGACATCGGCACAGGTTTTTCCTGCCGCAGGAATTCCCCATAGTGTCAAGCAGCGGGGAGGCGTTGTCTTTGAGTTTAACCAGGAGGCCTCATTGAGCGTCGACCGATTTACCGGAATAAGCAGAATCACCGATTACTTTTTCCATGGCGATATACTCCAGATGTTACCCATGCTGGCGGCTGCCGTAGGCAACAGACATGACGCATAATCCATCATCGATGCTGTTTAGGGTATTTCTGCCGTTTGCCGCAGGGTACTTTCTTTCCTATCTATACCGGGTGGTCAATGCAGTCATTTCGGCTGATCTGGTCAATGATGTACATATCGGCCCTTCCGCTCTGGGACTCCTGACGGCAACTTATTTTATCTCATTTGCTTCATTTCAGCTGCCGCTGGGGGTGCTCCTGGACCGGTTCGGGCCGCGCAAGACAGAATCGATACTTCTGCTCTTTGCAGCAGCAGGGGCATATGTTTTTTCACAGGCACAAGATCTTACCGGGCTGATTGTCGGCCGGGCACTCATTGGATTTGGTGTGTCAGCCTGTTTGATGGCTGCCTTTAAGGCCTATACCATGTGGTTTCCCCGGGATAAGTGGCCGCGGATCAACGGTTTTCAGATGGCAAGCGGCGGGCTTGGTGCACTGGCTGCGACATCTCCAGTTGAATTCTTGCTTGGAGTAACGGACTGGCGCACCATATTCTTGGTATTATCAGTTCTGACACTCTTTGTTGCCATTCTTGTGTTCTTTGTCGTTCCTGAAAAAGAAGGTCCGGCCCAGGGTGAATCTTTAAGCCGGCAGCTGGCAGGTATCAGAGAGGTGTTTACCAGTATGCGCTTTTGGCGCGCAGCTCCGCTGACGACCATGTCGCAGGCTGCGTTCCTGTCAATACAGGGACTCTGGTCCGGCCCCTGGCTCAGGGATGTCGCCCGCCTTAATCGATCGGAAAGCGCCTCTGTATTATTTCTGGTTGCCATGGCAATGATAGTGGGTTTTATCTCTCTTGGTGCTATTGCAGAGCGACTCAACAGGCGCGGTATTCCAGTGATAACAACCGCAGTTGGTGGAATGGGGAGTTTTCTGCTGGTCCAGTTAGTTTTAATTTTCGGTCCAACCGGCTGGGCGCAGACCATCTGGATATTTTTTGGTTTTTTTGGTACGGCAGGTATTATTTCGTATGCTGCCCTGAGCCAGTCATTTCCGGTTCAACTATCAGGGCGGGTAACAACAGGAATCAACCTGCTTGTGTTTGTGGCGGCCTTTATTGCTCAGTGGGCCATCGGCGTTATTATCGAGATGTGGCCAATCGCAATGGATGGCAGTTATTCCGTTCAGGGCTACAGAGCAGGTTTTGGCCTGATGCTGGTTGTCCAGATTGCCTCCCTTTTCTGGTTTTTTTATGCGGGTCGTTTTGTTAGTAAGGATGAAGATATCGAGTAACGGCAGGTATTTATTAATTTGATATGAGGTTTTTATGCAGGTTGAACAATTCAGTGGTGCGGGCAGGTATGTTCTAGATGATGAGCTGGCTAAAATAGTCAACATTTCCATGGCCCTTGAAATGCCGCTGCTGCTTAAAGGCGAGCCGGGAACCGGCAAGACCATGCTCGCCCATGCGATTGCAGAGTCTTTAACGATGCCGCTTATTGTCCTGAATGTGAAATCAAGTATGAAACTCGTTGATGCACTGTATCAGTATGATACGCTGACAAGGCTCAACGACAGTAGGTTTGGGGACTCCAGCCGTGTTGTGAGCAATATCAAGGAATATATCAAGATGGGAAAGATCGGCCAGGCATTTACCGCAGGGAAACGTTCAGTGCTGCTCATAGATGAAATAGACAAGGCTGAAACAGATTTTCAGGACGACATGCTCGATGTCCTCGATCAGATGCAATTTGATATTATGGAGACCGATGAGGTTATCAGTGCCCTGACAAGACCGGTGATTATTATCACTTCAAATGCCAAGAAAGATCTCTCTGATCCATTTCTTGGCAGGTGTAACTTTCACCATATCGCCTTCCCAGACCCTAAAATGATGCGAAAAATTATTGATGCACATTTCCCCGAGATTAATAATAAACTGGCTCAAAGTGCAATCGATACATTTTACGATCTTCGGGGTATGGAAAATATTGAGAAAAAGCCGGCCACAAGAGAATTGATCAATTGGATAAGGGCATTACAGGAGGACCCCGACTTTCGAAATGGAGATCGGTTGACAAAAGAAATTCCATTTCTGGGCGTCCTGTTCAAGAAAAGTGGAGATTATCAGAAATCATCACAGTCCATAATGCGGAAACGCTTTTTTTAGCGTACGGGCGGAAAATGTTTGTTTCGTTTTTTTATAAACTCAAAGAAGTCGGAGTTCCGGTGAGCCCCACATCTTTTTTGACCTTTCACAAGGCAATGGACAGCGGACTCGTTGTTTCAGTCCATGACTTCTATATTGCCGCCCGGACCATTCTCATTAAAAGTGAGAAATATTTCGATCTTTATGACCAGGTGTTTGCCCATGTCTTTGAGGGTACTGAAATTTCCACCGATGAAGATGAGGAGATACCGTTCTGGGCCCACTCGATGCTCGATGAGTGGTTGAAGAATCCGAAGCAACTGGCTGCCTCACTCGGAGTAGAAGAGTCTGAACTCAGTCAGCTATCCCCGCCGGAGCTGTTGGAGTATTTCAAAAAAAGACTGCAGGATCAGAAAGGCCGACACGAAGGAGGTTCGAAATGGATTGGTACCGGGGGCACATCCCCTGTGGGTCACTCCGGCTATCATCCTGGCGGGATGCGTGTCGGTGGAGAATCGTTGAGCAAGACGGCAATCCAGGTTGCCGGCCAAAGACGATATCGTGACTATTCAAGCGATGGCCCCCTGACGACCGGCTCAATTGGTGAAGCGCTGAAGAAATTGAGAAACCTTGTACCCCAGGGAGTCAAGGACCGATTAAATATCGATGCCACTATTCACCAGACCATAAAGAACGGCGGGGAAATTGAGCTGGTATTTGACAGGAGTGTTGTCGATCGTTTGAAAATAGTTCTGGCCATTGATAATGGCGGTTGGTCCATGGAACCATATGTAGAGGTGGTTCAGGCGTTATTCACCTATTCACGATCCCAATTCAAGGATCTGAAAACCTATTTCTTCCACAACACAATCTATGACCTGCTCTGGGAGGATTCTGCGCGAAGAAAAAGGCCAAAACGAATTGATGAGTTTGTCAGGAGCGATCCAGATACCAGGTTGATTATCGTGGGTGATGCGAGTATGGCGCCATATGAACTGATGGTAGCGGATGGATCCATTTATGCCTTTGAAAAGAGTGGCAGACCAAGCATTGAACGACTGAAATTCCTGGCAGAGACATTTAGCCATTGTGCCTGGCTGAATCCTGTAGCCCGGCGCAGCTGGGATTATACCCATACAATAAAGGCAATAGGTACCATCTTTCCCATGTATGAGCTCTCACTTGACGGGCTCGAAAAAGCAATTACACATTTGATGCAAAAATAGTTATGAGCGTGAAACGCATTGGTGAAAGAGTAATGGGAATTACCAGCTTGCTCCCGACATGAGGATGTCTTACGTTTGTCTGATCTGATGTTTTGTATCGCACCCTGATACAATAAAGCCTTTAACCTGATACCGATTCTCTGGAGAAATTATGAAAGTTGCTATTAGCGAAATTGTTGTAGATCAAGCAGTCAGGATTCGTAAGGATGTTGGTGATATTGAGGTTTTGCAATCATCAATTGAAAAAGTCGGGCTGATAAATCCAGTAATGATCGATGAAAACAACCATTTAATTGCAGGATACCGCCGTTTGACAGCATGTAAAAATCTTGGCTGGACAGAGATTGAGGTAACGGTTGTACAATTAAATGGCGATCTGATCAAGATGCTGGATGTCGAGATTGCCGAGAATTTTTTCCGAAAAGACTTTACCCCGGATGAGATTCTGGCAACAGAGAAACGTCGGCAGGAAATCCTTGAGCAGCAGCGCGAGAAAGGATTTTTTGAAAAAATCTGGGCCTGGCTGAAACGTTTCTTTACTCCCAAATCCTAGGCATCCATAACAGGAAAAAGCTGAGTTGGATAAATCGAGACTTAAAGTGACAAATTTATCATTGAAATTTTGATTTTACCTGACAGTAATGCCAGACCACTTTTATCAAAGATTGACAGTAAGCATCTTCCCTTCGTTTGCTTGCAAATGGACTCAACCGACTGACCTTTTAACGGGCAAGATCAGTCGTACAGTTTCCGGTATTTCGGAATATTTTTTCCATAAAAAAGTATTCAGTATTCTTGTTTTCTGCATCGCTCAGTAACTACCACTCAAGATAACTATATGGAATAGTTAGAAGTACTGCAAATGTGTATCTGGGCAAAAGATATGGAGTATTTCTTGCATACTAAATTGTCCACGATTCATTAGCACATGGCTGAGTTTCAGTCATTTTATTCATAAAATAATTGAACGGGGCCAACATGAATAAAAAAACTTCTAACTGGATTGTTAGTACGTTTCTTTATTATTGGCCCCGCCCATACGGTTCCTATTGAATGGCAGGATGGCAGGAATCAACTCAGGTGATGTGAAAATTTCATACAGGAAAATATAATGAAACAAGCTCAGGAAGAACTCCAGTTACGGCAGATTGGTAAAGGGTTTATTGTATACGATCAGGAAAGCATACTTGCCGGTCGCAGACTGACAAAAACATATAAGGATCAGTATGACCGCAAATATGTAAAGATTGATGGTGAGATAGAACCTCTGACCGAACAACACAACTACCTGGCTGTTGATTAAACAGAATAGATTTTATCAATTGTTGAGCCGTGAATAGTACCATGAGATCATCCAGCGGATAATTTTGGAGCCGCAAGGCTCCTCCCTCTCATGTCCATAAAGCCTGCTTGTCCTTTCAGCTATTCTTTCAAACGTATCCTTTGCAACTGTCAGCCTCTACATTATTGAGTAAAAGTTATCTGCTCGATACAAAGTGTAAGAGATACTTTATGACCTTTAAGTATTGATAATTCCAATTCCGGGGACACCTTACTCAATTCATAATCGAATTCTCAAAGATAAGTAAGGTGTCACCAGAATTCCAAATTCCAGAATTCCGTAGGGGTCTAATTGTTGCGATGAAAAATATCTTTGCCAAATTAGCTTGTCCCCAAGTAGATTGAAGGTTTTCAAAACCTTGTTTTCCTGTTCTGATCTTGATCATGCAAACCATCCTTGAAACACTCATTGGCATTGTCCACCGCGTTACATACCATAACGCAGACAGCGGTTGGTCAGTTTTACGGATCAATCCATTTAACAGCCCAGAGAGTCAAGTGATTGTCACCGTCCATCAAACAAAAGTCTTTGCTGGAGCAACCATGGAGTTTCGGGGAAACTGGACTATCCATCCCCAGTACGGACAACAGTTCAAAGCCATAGAGGCCATAGAGAAAAAACCGGCCACGGCTGCAGCCCTGGAAAAATATCTTGGTTCTGGCCTGATCAAGGGAGTCGGCCCCAAAACAGCCAGGAAGATTGTTAAACACTTCGGTGGGAAAACTCTGGATGTCTTTGAAAAGGAAATCAACAGACTGACCGAAGTTCCTGGTATTGCCAAGAAAAAACTGGCCACGATTGAAGAAGCATGGCGTGAACACCGGGCAATCCGTGAAGTGATGATGTTTCTTCAGGGCCACGGCATCTCCACCCTCTTCGCCGTGCGAATCTACAAGAATTATGGCGACAAGGCCATTGCTACTGTCACTGAAGATCCGTACCGACTCGCCCATGATTTTTATGGGATTGGCTTTTTCTCGGCTGACCAGGTCGCTCTTTCCATTGGTCTATCAAAAGATAGCCAGCAGCGCATCGTGGCTGCCATACGTCATGTTCTGGCCGCCAGCCGGGACCAGGGCCATTGCTATCTGACGGCAGATCAGATTGATCTTGAGGTAAAAAAACTGCTGGAAATGGATTTGGGCGACCTCCTTGATCGGTATCTTGCCTTGATGAAGGATGAAAACTATCTCAGAGTGAGAATCTTGACGGATGACAAAGGAGAATCGCAGAGTTGTTATTACTCCAAGTCCCTCTATTATGATGAAGAGAGTGTTGCCAAAAAGCTGAGGACCATGGCTGGGGCGGTACAGGTAGATAAAAAACGGATTGCTCATTGGGTCAATACATTTTGTCAGCACAAAGAGATCAATTTAAGCGTCGAACAATCTGAGGCCGTTCAGGGAGTGGTACAGCATCAATTTGCTATTCTCACCGGTGGCCCAGGCTGTGGCAAAACAACAACAACACTGGTCATTGTTCGTCTTCTTGAAGCCATGGACAAGAATGTCCTGCTAGCTGCCCCCACAGGTAGGGCTGCTCAGCGTATGGGAGAAGTGATCGGCCGGGAGGCTAAAACGCTGCATCGGTTGCTGAAGTGGCAACGGGGAATTTTTCAGAAAAACGAAGAACAGCCGCTAGATGTTGATTACCTGATTGTTGATGAATGTTCTATGCTGGACATCAACCTGTCGGCCTCTTTGCTTAAAGCAGTTCCTCCGGGTTGCCAAGTACTGTTTATTGGTGATGCAGACCAGCTTCCCTCAGTAGGTGCGGGGAATGTGCTGAAAGATGCCATCTCTTCCGGCGTCATTCCATGTTTTAGACTCACTCAAGTATTCCGCCAGGCTCGGGAATCACTCATTGTCAAGTATGCTCACCAGATCAACAAAGGGAAAAGTCCAGCCATTGATTCTCCGTTCAAGAAACCAACAATCTGGCAGCAAGGGCATGATTGCCTTTTCATCGATTCCGATCAGGCAACCAAAGAGCAGATCAGTTTTGTTACCCGGGTGAAGCGTACCTTTGACTGGCAGCTTCCCCAGCTGGAGGAATTGTTAACAGACAGTAGTCCCTTCGAGTTTTGCACCCAGGAAACTATTACCTCGGCCTATGAACATGATTTTGTGGTGCCGGATAAGTTTCAGCATGTGGATCTGGAGCAGCTTACCAGGACTGAGAACCAGATTGATGAACTGAAAGCCGTGCTGAAGAAGGTACATCCCTGGTCATCCCTGCATTACGGTCTGACTGCTGTAGATATTGTTGTTAAACTTTATCTGGAGTGGATACCCAAATATCATGGTCAGGGGATTGAAATACAGATTCTTTCTCCAATGACCCGGGGCAGTCTGGGGACAGCCAACCTCAACATGGTCGTCCAGCAAGCCGCCAACCCACCTGAGAAAGGCAAATCCCAGATCAAGATGGGTGAGCGAATCTTTCGCGAGGGAGATCGGGTGATTCACCGACGCAATAATTATGACCTTGAAGTATTTAACGGTGATATCGGCAGTATCAAATCCATTGACAACGAAAATCTAACCTTGATCGTGGCCTTTTCCCCGGATGGTCGAGAGGTAGAATATCAGAAGGAAGATATTGTCGAACTGGATCTTGCCTATGCCATTACCATCCATAAATCACAGGGCAGTGAATTTGCTACGGTAATTATCCCTGTACTGACGCAGCACTTCAAGATGCTCTATCGTAACCTCATTTACACAGGACTCACCCGAGCAAGAAAACTTGCCGTCTTTGCCGGTACTCGTAAAGCACTCGCTATGGCAATACGGCAACAGGATACCAACAGGCGTCAGACAGCTCTGGAGTCTCTTCTCC
>CAZOWJ010000075.1:0-17815 GCA_964583415.1 uncultured Desulfocapsaceae bacterium | reverse complement strand
TTGGCGGAGAGGGTGAGATTCGAACTCACGGTACTTGCGTACACACGCTTTCCAGGCGTGCACCTTAAGCCACTCGGTCACCTCTCCGGCAATTTGCATGCTATCCTGCCTGGGCAGGGTGTATTACATAAACGTTCAAATTAGATTTATCAATTAAAAAGTGATTATGGACAGAAAAAACAGGTTTCTAGACGTTACACTATGCTACCCGCGTCGTTTTTTAAAAAAAGTTTTGAGCAGAATGCCGCACTCTTCCTCAAGAAGACCTCCATGAACAACAAGATTATGGTTCAATAGACAGTCCGTGCCAATTTGATATTTTGAGACGGCTGCTCCTGTCTTGGGGTCGAACGCACCAAACACCAACCGATCGATACGTGAGTGGATGATAGCTCCCATGCACATGATGCACGGCTCCAGAGTGACGTAGATCGTGGTACCTGTCAGTCTATAATTGTCAATCTTCCGAGCTGCCATGCGTATGGCATTGATTTCTGCGTGCGAAGTGGGATCACTTGTTGATATTGGACTGTTGCCTGCCGCTGCAAGCAATTTATTGCCATCGGTGACAACAGCACCAACTGGCACTTCGTTGAAGGTACTGGAATTACTGGCTTCATTGAGTGCAATGCGCATCCACCTGCTGTCGTCACTTGAGTATAACATAATAATAACAGTCACATAACCGGTTTTGCCATAAAATGGCTATTGTTGATTATCAGCTAAATATAGAATTTTGTTTGCATTTTTTTTTTTACTAACGTATAAGGATTATGGGGGAATTACAATTACGAAATATCAGATACGGTACCGTAATGCCAGGAAAACATGTTATACTCATGTACGACTCCTGTTCAGGCAGTTCTGAAATTATCGAAAATGCCTTATCGAATAATCATATCCTGATTATTAAAGATAGTATCGATGATTTTCAAGCAGAAATGACGGGCAGGGAGTATGCCCTTGTCATATTTGGTGTTGACGCGCTTCGCGGGGCACGGATGAAAGTGCTTGAAAAAATCCATAGGAAAAGTCCTTACACTCCCATAATTGTCACCAGCGCCAAGGAAGAAGCGGAGTTTGTTGTAAAAGTCATGAACGCCGGAGCATGCGACTTCCTTGCCCACCCAATATCGCCTGAACGTATCGCCATTGCTGTTGAACGGGCCATAGAACTCAGGAGTCAGCGGCATGAAATTGATTATCTCCGGCATCGACAGGATGTTGTCTATGACTTCCGAGAGGTTATCGCCAACAGTGTTCGGATGAAATCTGTACTGAAAACCTTACAAAAATTTGCCGGGACAGACTCGACGATTCTGATAACTGGCGATACGGGGACTGGAAAAAGTTTCCTCTCAGGTACCGTTCATTTTAATTCACCGAGAAAAAAGAAACCGTTTGTAAAAATCAACTGTGCCAATATTCAGGAATATCTTCTTGAGTCAGAGCTGTTTGGGCATGAAAAGGGCGCCTTTACCGGTGCTGACAAACAGAGAATCGGCAGGTTCGAACAGGCGGGTGGGGGCACTATCTTTTTAGATGAGATTGGTGAAATCAGTCTTGCACTGCAATCTAAATTGTTGCGGGTTCTCGAAGAGAAATCATTTGAACGGGTGGGCGGCAATAAAACGATCGTTGCAGATGTGAGAATTATCGCCGCAACAAATAAAGACCTTGTCCAACAAGTCGAAGTAGAGCAGTTCAGAGAAGATCTCTATTATCGGATCAATGTATTGCCAGTTGCGCTTCCTCCCCTGAAAGACCGACATGAATGTATCCTGCCACTGGCGGCCAGGCTGCTCCGACGATATTGTCAGGCAGTCAACAGGTCAATAAGGGGTTTCTCAGACGATGCCACCGAAGCAATTCTCGCCTATGACTGGCCAGGAAATATCAGACAACTCGCGAATACCATTGAACGCGCGGTTATACTCGAAGAGACTGACATGATTCAGGATAGTAACCTGGCATTGCCACCAAGGAGAAGGACACAGAGCAGCTCAGATAAACCGTTAGTTCTCGAGAAGCGAAGACAAAGCGACAGGATTGGCGGAGACGGTGACGGATCTCTTGCCGGTCGCGAAAAGGAGTTGATTATTCATGCCCTTGAGGAGTGTCTCTGGGTGCAGAAGAGTGCTGCACTGAAACTCGGCATCAGCCCCAGGGCCTTGAATTACAAGATTCGCAAGTGGGGAATTACCCATCCGCATTGGCGCAGGAACAAGGGAAGATAAAACGCTTACATCTCTTCCACTTCCTTGAGCATCGAATCTATAACGGCTAAACCCTGTTCCCAGAATATTTGGCTGTTTAGGTCGATGCCGAAAGGTTTCAGCAGTTCATAGGGCGATGAAGACCCGCCGGCGGCCAGCAAGCTCAGATATTTTTCAACAAATGAAGCACCCTCCTGCTGGTACACCCCGTACAGCGCCAGAACCAGCAATTCTCCAAAAGCGTAAGAGTACACGTAGCCAGGCGTTGACAGAAAATGGGGTATATAGCTCCACCATACCTGATAGTCATCTTGCAGGATAACCGAGTCCTGAAACATTTCCTGCTGGGTCTGCATCCAGAATGAACAGAGCTGTTCATTACTGAGTTCGCCATGTTTTCTTCGCCCCTCGTGCATCATGTGCTCGAAACGATTCATTGCCACCTGCCTGAATACAGTAGCAAAGACTGATTCCAGCTTCTGGCAGATAAAGGCTTGTTTTTCTTTTTCATTGTTCAGGGTATCAAGTTGTGACTTGAAAACCAGTAATTCAGCGAATACAGATGCGGTTTCTGCAAGAACAAGGGGTGTGTCACTGTTGTAATAGCCATTTTTGGCGGCAAGTACCTGGTGAACCCCATGTCCGAGTTCATGAGCAACCGTTGATACATCGCGCAATGTCCCGGTATAATTTACCATAACAAAGGGATGGACCTCGGGAACGCAGGGATGAGCAAAGGCACCACCACGTTTGCCACCAAGAATGGGGGCATGTATCCAGGATTTGTTGAAAAACTGTTCAGCGATTGCACCTGTCTGTTCAGAAAACTCAAAGAATGATCCGAGTACCATTTCAGAACAGCGTTGCCAGTTAATTGACCCTTTCGGCAGTGCAGGAAGCGGGGCATAGCGGTCATAATCGTAAAGCGTATCGAGCTTAAGGATTCGTTTTTTTAGTTTATAGTAGCGGCTGACAATGTCATATCTTTCGGTTACTGCATTAATCAGGGTATCTACCGTTGCGTCTTCGATCTGGTTGTCAAGATTCATTGAGCTGACCCAAAGCTGATGATCTCGCAGCCGGTCATTAATCATCTTTTCAGCCGCAAGGGTGTTATAGATGTGGGTGAGGATATGATTCTGACTTTTGAGCCCGGCTGTGAGCTCAATAGCTGCATCTTTTCTTACAACTCGATCCGGGTGATATAAATCACTGAGGACTTCCTCTTCAGTTCTTTCATGAGGACCAAAGCGCAGATTACCGATCACTTTCTCAAAAAGTGTGGTCCAGCTTTTTCTTCCAACCGTTTTGGTTTCAATCAGCAGTCGTTCTTCAATTTCTTCGAGCTGATGGGGCCGATACCGTCTCAGCGCTTCAAGATAGTGGCGATAATTGGCCAGCTGCGCTTCGGCAAGCAGGGAGACCACCTTTTTTTCTTCCAGCTTGTTCCATTCAAGTTCAAAAAAAATAGTCTCTTTTCCGCAGCTGTTAGAGAGCTCGTGTATTTCCTGGTAGAGCGCACCTGCAGCCTCATTGTCTATCTGGGTAGTAAAATTGAGAAATGCGTAGGTGGCCAGTCTTCCGATACGAGAATCAAGCGTTTCGAGACGAAGGACAAGGCTGTGGAGCTGGCTGGCGTTGAGCCTGACAACTACGCCGCGAAATTTTTCTCCGATTTCCCTCGATTCCGTCTTACACCAGTCCGCATCATCTATAAATTCAGAACAATCTGATGAACGGTAGAGATCGGAGAGTTTCCAGACGACAGTATCTGTTCCAAGTTCTTTATTACGTTGTTGAGGCTCTGTCATTTCAGTTACCCAGCAATTCTCTGATAAATGGACCCACCGCGTCTGTTCCTGATTCATCAACTAATGTTATAGTCTTTGAGCCGACCACTGCCATGTCTGCCTTACCTGTGATTTCCAGGACGTCTGTTCGACTCTGGATACCAAAACCGACTGCAAGAGGCAAGGATGTTGCCGTGCGGCAGCGGGCAAGGTAACTGGAAAAATCCGATCCAAAATCAGACTGTTTACCGGTCACTCCCCTGCGGGCTGTACAGTATATAAAACCGCTGCCGATCCCGTTTAGTTTTTTCATGCGCTCATCAGTTGAGGTCGGGGCAAAAATCAGAATCAGAGCAATATCGCTGTCCTTGGCCTTTTCACAGAAATCAGCACCTTCTTCCGGGGGCAGATCCGGTATAATAACGCCGGATATACCGCTGCGACTGGCTGCAGCAAGAAACTGTTCTTCACCATATTTGTAGATGATGTTGAAATAGGTCATATAGAGAAACGGGATATCGTAGGTGTTACACATTTCACTGCCGAAGGCTATACAGTCAGCAACGGTGGTGCCATTTGCGATACTTTCCTGGTTAGCTTTTAAAATTACAGGGCCATCAGCCATTGGTTCTGAAAAAGGAATCTGCATCTCGATACAATCAACACCGTTTTCGACCATCTGTTTAATGACCTTTCGATTATCTTCAAAGGAGGGATAACCAAGCACAATATGGGTCATTAACAGGATATCTTTATCCTTTTTTCTTTCATTTAAAAATTGTTCAAGCTGCATTTTTTTCACCACGGTCCCGGCCAGCCCGGCCCCTCTTATTTAGTGTAAAGTTTCGCACGTTCAATGATAAATTCTTTCCATGACGGGTCATCATAGGCCTGCGCGATTGTGAAGATATCCTTATCTCCGCGTCCGGAATTATTTATAATGACTGCATCGTCTGTAGACAAATTGGGCGCTTCCTTAAATGCCTGAACAAACGCATGCGCAGATTCAAGGGCAGGAATAATACCTTCTTTTTTCATCGTCAGATCAAGCGCTTCCATTACTTCATCATCGGTTGCTGATTCAAAGCGCACGGCTCCCTGGTCATTGAGGTCAGATAATATCGGCGAAACACCAACGTAATCAAGTCCGGCGGATATCGAGTGGGTATCAAGCATCTGGCCGTCTTTGTTTTGGAGAAACATTGTCTTGTAGCCCTGGGCGATTCCGGGAGATGCGTCATTTCCGCAGAGACGGGTGGCATGCTGACCACTCTCGAGTCCAAGTCCACCGGCTTCCACACCAACGAGTTCCGTTTCTTCTTTAAAAAACCTTGCAAACACTCCCATGGCATTGGAGCCTCCACCAACGCATGCATAGATTCGTGCGGGCAAACGGCCGTGCTGGTCAAGAATTTGGGAGGCTGCTTCGATACCGATGATCGACTGGAACCATGAGACCATTTCCGGGAATGGGGCCGGGCCGCAGGCGGTCCCAAATACATAGTGGGTGTTGTCCATGTTTGTCACCCAATCACGAAAGGTTTCATTAATTGCATCCTTTAGTGTTTTGGAACCGTCCTGAACAGAAACAACCGTGGCGCCCATTTTTTCCATCCAGAAAACATTCGGTCTTTGCCGCATTATATCTTCAGCACCCATGTAAACAGTGCATTCAAAACCGAATTTGGCAGCCATGGTTGCGGTCGCAACCCCATGCTGTCCGGCCCCGGTCTCGGCAATGACCCTGGTTTTCCCCATTCGTTTAACGAGAAGTCCCTGGCCAATGACATTATTGACTTTATGCGCCCCTGTGTGGTTTAGGTCTTCACGCTTGATATATATCTGGGCGCCGCCGAAATACTTTGAAAGGTTTTCAGCGTAGGTTAACGGTGTCGGACGACAGGAATAGGTTGACATCAGATTGATATATTCATTCCAGAATGAGGGGTCATTCCGTATTTCCTGAAAGGCAATTTCCAGTTCCTGAAAGGTATCATGCAGGACCTCAGGAATAAATTGTCCGCCCCATTCACCGTAATATCCCTTTTTACTCATTACTTTCTCCATATTTTCAATAGTATTTCAACAGGCAGGGCGATATTTTCTTGGGGAAACTTCGGAGACGACCATGTGGATTGAGTCAGTGGCTCTGTTTCAACCATGCACTCTGCATAATCTCTAGAGGTTTGCCTTTCCAGAATGTACTGCCGTATTGAACCTACACTAAACATCATGTTTTTAACAAGGATGAAAACGTGCTCAGACACTATTGTCTGAACGGCTGGATTTGCAACCGGTCATTGGATTATCGTCCCGAAAGTTCAAATCGGCAAACCGCTGCAAAGTCTTCCGGATAGTGCCCGTTGATAAACCGATATTGGCTTTCGCTGAAGGCTCCGGGTGAATCAGGCAGTTTTGGCAGAAGACAATAAAGAAGCGGCTGAGTCATTTGAGAAGCGTCAAACCGCTTTGAGTATTCTATTGAGGTAACCATCCGCGCACCCCTTCCGGCCAGAGCCTGCTGGGCTTTAAGAATTGCAGTATTGATGGAGTGACGGGTTTTTGTGTCAGTCTCAATAATGTTACCTGCCCATTGTCCTTTCTTATACGGTTTGGTCATTAGCTGAAGTTCCCACTGTGATGTCTGGGCTTTGGGTACGAACAGAATGACGTTCTCATCCTGCCAGACGATGAGACTCTTTTCCCTGTCTGTCCTGCCGTCCATACGTTTGTTGTTTTCTATTGCCTGCATGTATTTCTCAAAGAATTCCTTGTGGTGTCTGGCCTGGTAATCAGCGATTATTTCTGCAATCATATCGCCACAGGAGAAAGGAGTATAGTCGCCTGTCGATTGAGAAAATCCGTCAGCATAACGCTCTACGGTGTGCGGTACAAGGGCATATTGCTGGTGTATCTGCTGGTGAGACGCATGAAGTCTATAGCCAGAGGGCGCAAAATCAAAGCCGAAATTCCATCCCCATAACGTTGCTTTGAGGTTAATTGTCTGGTTTTTTAACCTGCTATGAATTTCCTGGCGAAGATGCTCAAGTACGTCTTCTGATAATGTTCCATTTTCAAATGTAATGCCGAGAGCTTCCGCAAGCCGGATATAGGTGCGTTGGTAGTAGAGATGACGGAGTCCAGTTATATCACCCTGCCGAAGGGAATCAATGTCGTATCGTATTGCATCGTCAGCCATGTTGGCAGCATAATGACCGCCTCCGATATAGGAGTTCTTTCTCAGGTATTCGTATATATGGGTACCATCTTCATCATGGTGATCTCCAATTATTTCGCTTGCACCCTGGGCTCCCGGCCTGATTACCATGGCAATTTTATAATTGTCAGGCAGGGCCGGATTGTTTGCGACAGCTTCGAAAAGTGGATGATCTGATATATCAGCCTTCACCATATTTTGTGCGTCGGATCTATACTTAAGGCCTGAAACCTCGCCTGAGTGATTTGTTGTTAAGAGACAGCAGATATGCGCTAACTGGATAAGGTCTTCAGGATCCGTTGAAGTGGTTGCCAGGCAGAGCTGAAGAGTGCGTGGAAGCCTGGATATGAATTTGTCATCGATGTTACTGGACGAGAGTAGCCGTGTCAAAGATACCTGTTCCCGGGGGGGTAGTTTAATTCTGTTATAATCCTCAGCACTGCGGTCTGCCCAGCTCTTGCCAATGAAGGTCGTACCCCGAAAAGAAAACGGGTTGGCAATTTCATAGATCCAGTCAGACTCTGCAACATCGACATCACCTTCCGGATAATTAATGCGGTTGTCGACCTTGTTTAATGACTGGTCAAATCCAAGCAATTCATCCCTGGTCCTGGATCTGAGATTATGTACGACGTAGGAAGGTTTGTGAATTCCGTAGTAGAAAAAGCCATCAGGAGATATACAGGTTCTCATAATAATTGTGTTCTTTTAAATTACTTTTTCTTCCAGATTATAAGTGCCTTTTGATAAACATCAGACCGGGAAATGCCCAAGTCAACAGAAACTTTTCTACAAACATCCTTCATGGAAAGTTCACTGTTCTGATGATACCAATGCAGGATTTCTTCAATATTCTCTCCTGCTGCAACTTCCTGAATACCTGGATGGATAATTACAACGAGCTCTCCTCGAATTTTTTTATCTTTAATGGTGGCTGATAGTTCAGACAGGGTGGTTTCGGTAATATCTTCAAATTTTTTTGTAATTTCACGTGCCCAGAGAATGGTCCGATTGCCAAGTATTTCTTCGGCGTCAGAAATAAATTTGTAGATTCGATGTGGTGATTTGTAAAACACCAGCGGAAATTCTGATGAACGAAGAGCAGTGAGCAATTGACGTCTCTGCCCGGCCTTGGCAGGAGGAAATCCAATGAACAGGAATGAGCCCGGGGTTAAACCGGCACAACTGATTGCAGCACTGAGCGCTGAGGGGCCGGGGACCGGAATGATCTTCAAACCATTCTTACGTGCCTCTCTTACCAGAATACTGCCAGGGTCAGAGATCGCAGGTGTTCCTGCATCGCTGACCAGGGCAATGTCTGCTCCGGCAACCATTTTGGTGACAAGTTCGCTGGAACGTTGGGATTCTTTTTCCCGATAGTAACTGACAAGATCGGTTGTAATACCGAAATGAGTCAGGAGTTTGCGGGTGTGGCGAGTATCCTCGGCTGCGATAAGGTCAACTTCCCCCAGTATCCGCAAGGCCCTTTGAGTAATATCTTCCAGATTTCCGATAGGAGTAGCAACGATGTATAGTGATCCAGTCATAAGATTTTGAAAATTGGAGTAAAAGAGAGGACATTGCTATAGTTTGATAGACATTATGGACAATCATTGGAAAAAATGCACCTGCTTTTCTTGATTATTGAATTATATTGTTTAATATATGAGCATATATTCATATAAGGTGAAAAATGATAGAAGACATCTGTGAAAGAAGGATTATACATGAAGATCGATTGGCTAAGGCTCGGACACTTCTGCCTCCTCAGATTGAAATAGATGGCATGAGTGATCTTTTCAAGGCAATGGCAGATCCCGGCAGGGTGCAGATATTAATGGCACTTGATGTCCAGGAGATGTGTGTCTGTGACCTTGCAGCGTTGCTTGATGTTTCTGAATCAGCTGCGAGTCACCAGATGAGAATTTTAAGAAACATGAACCTGGTTAAGAACAGAAGAGAAGGGCAGGTACTCTACTACCGCCTGGTGGATGATCATGTAATGCAGCTCATCCGTGTTGCCCATAATCATGTTACCGAAATGGCAGGGTGAAGGAAATGAATTTGATTTATGATGTCGGAGTTGAGATGTGGAGAATTTTGCTGGAATCATCTCCCTACATCCTCCTGGGAATCGTAGTGGCTGGTTTTATCAAAATATATATAAATGAGAATTTTATCTCCAGGCATCTTAGTCAGGGTAAATATCTCTCTGTTATTAAAGCATCTTTTTTCGGAGTTCCGCTCCCCCTCTGATCGTGTGGAGTGCTGCCGGCGGCAGCATCATTTCAAAAGCAGGGGGCCAATAAAGGTGCCCTGGCATCATTTCTTGTTTCTACACCTGAATCAGGTATCGATTCTATCGCAATCACCTATGCGTTACTTGATCCAATCATGACCGTTGTACGGCCTGTTGCTGCCTTTGTTACCGGTATCTTCGCTGGAATTTTGGAAAACACATTTTCATTTGATCAAAACAAAAGCAACAATGAGGAAACAGATACCAGCATCAATGGCTGTTGTTCACAAAATCAAGATAACCGTCCGGAGGCAGAAGCCCGGCCAGCTGGATTTATGCCCAAAGTGACTGCCGGCCTCAAATATGGTTGTGATGATGTCTGGGGTGATATTGTTTTCTGGTTTTTTGCAGGGTTGTTAATCGCCGGAATTATAACCGTATTTATTCCTGAAAATTTTTCAGAGATGGTTCTTGGTGGCGGCCTGCTTTCTATGCTGACCATGCTGCTTATTGGTATGCCTTTGTATATCTGTGCGACAGCCTCGACCCCGGTTGCCGCCGCTCTTTTATTAAAAGGAGCCAGCCCAGGCGCAGTTCTCGTTTTCCTGTTGGCAGGGCCTGCAACCAACATGACATCATTATCCGTTCTGACTCGGATTCTCGGCAAGAGTGGGACTGTCAGATATCTCCTCGTAATCGCCTTTTCCTCAATACTCTTCGGGTTAGGTGTTGACTGGCTGTATCAATTCTTAGCAATTGAGCCAAGAGCAATCATGCAGGAAGCTAAGGAGACAATACCTGATACGGTAAAACTGCTATCAGCTGCAATAATTCTTATTCTATCCCTGTATCATCTGCAGTTATGGGTGCGAAAAAAGTGGGGCAGAAAAAAAGACAGGAACAGCTTCGTAACCGGTTTTCCAACGCTCGATTCCGTGAAACAGAAACATAGCTCAGGAAAAATGACATATACAAAGAAATTGAAACATTAATATTGATGAACCCTCGTCTTCGTCTTAACTTCCCATTAGTTAAACTTAAAAACGATTCATATTTTAAGAATAAGATTGTTCTTGGCATTTTTTACAGAGAGGCATTAAGGATTTTATAATGATTAAAAACATTGGTATTCTCACTGCTGGCGGCGACAGCCCTGGTTTAAATGCAGCTATCCGCGCGATCGGTAAATCCGCACTGGATACAGGTCGAATGGAGGTGGTGGGCTTTAAAGACGGCTTTCGGGGACTTATGGAAAACCGGGTCATGCGTCTTGACCGCCAGAGGTTATCCTCTATTATGACGCTTGGCGGCACGATTCTTGGAACGAGTCGTGATAAGCCGCATAAAATGCCAGTCGGCGGTGAACTGATGGATATGACTGAGGTGATTTGCGATAATTACTCAAGGCACAACCTGGACGCCCTGGTTTGCATTGGAGGGGGCGGGACCCAGAAGAATGCCTATCGCCTTTCCCAAAGAGGCCTTAATATATTAACGCTGCCGAAGACAATTGATAACGATGTCTACGGAACGGATGTAACATTTGGTTTCGACACGGCTATGGAAATAGCTACTGAAGCAATTGATCGACTGCACTCAACTGCGCATAGCCATCACAGGATCATTGTGGTTGAAGTAATGGGACATAACGCCGGCTGGCTTGCCCTCGGTGCTGGGGTGGCCAGTGGGGCTGATGTTATTCTTATTCCGGAAATTCCTTATGATATGGAGAAGGTGGTCAATGCCATTCGGCTGCGTAAACAGCGTGGAACTAATTTTAGTATTGTTGTTGTTGCAGAAGGTGCGTTGTCAACCTCAGAACTGAGTCAGCTGGAAAGGATCAGGAAAAATAAACTCAAAGCAAAAGAAAATGGCGGCAGTAAAGATAAGAAAAAGACCCAGGACGCATATCTTAAATTTTCCAAAAAGCGCTCAGCCCATACACTTCTGCTTTCACAGCAGCTGGAAGAAATGACCGGGCTTGAATCACGGCTCACTATTCTTGGTCACCTTCAGAGAGGTGGTACGCCGTCAGCAACCGACCGGGTATTGGCAACGCAGCTCGGCAGTGCTTGTGTCAGGTATATAGAAGAGGGGATAAGTGGTATGATGATTGCGTTAAAAGGTGATACCACCAAGCCGATTCCTCTGGAAGATGTGGTTGGCAAAAGAAAGGTTGTCCCACAAGATCACTGCTGGGTTGAAAGTGCACGAAGTGTCGGCACCTGTCTTGGTGAATGACCAATGACCCGGGGGCGTTAACCCGCTGGGGCAATACTATATATTGAGCGTTAAGAGGGAGGAAAAATGAACATCTCATTCGGTAGATTTAGACAACGGCTCACCTTGGTATTGGTGGCAATATTCTTCACATTGTTGACCACCTCCTGTGGCACCAGTAAGCTGATTGCCACGTGGCATGATGCTACTTTCGCAGGAAAACATATTGTCAAGGATGTCTTAATTATTGCAGTAACCAAAGATGAAACGATCAGGCGTCTTTACGAAGATGAATTTGTGGATACGTTATCAAAAGATGGTGTGAGGGCGATTGCCAGTTATACCCTTTCTCAGCCCGATATTAAACCGACGACAGAGGGTGTTGATGCGGCTGTTAAAGAAGCAGGCGCACAATCTGTGTTAATCACCCGATACCTCGGGACTGACACCAAGGAACAGTATCGTCCGCCACAGAGGACAATGGTTTATGCTGATCCCTATTACAGGGGGATTCATGGCTATTATCCCATGGCATACGGAGAGGTCTATTCGCCTGGCTATACGGTGAAAGTTACAACCATATCCCTTGAATCGAATTTATATGAATCAAAGACTGGCACTATTGTCTGGTCGACGCGTTCAGAATCGATCAACCCTTCCATGACTAAAAAATATGTTGTTGAACTGGTCAATTTATTTATAGGTGATCTGAAAAAGGCAAATCTACTGTAATATGGAACGAGATAAATAAATTAGGCTCTTCCGGCAAACGAGTACATCAATGTTGTAATCATCATTCAGTTGTCCATCAATGTACCTGTTTGGCGTTTTTATTAATGGGTAATGCGAGTTTAGTTTCGATGCATATGGGTTTACTTCGTGGTTAAAACGGCTGGGGATTTCAAATTATTTGAGGTAAGTATCCACCAGGACCAACTCAGCCCGTGCCTGCTTTCTGTATTTGCTGCATTTAATCCTGCAGTAGCTGTTGTTTAGTGACAGCTTGAGGACCTCCTGGAAGTAGGGTCCCTGCAGAATTTCGTCGAGCGGTTTTGTCTTGAAATTTATCTGGTCGTTATATTTTTCAATGAGATTGACAATGAACTGAAATGACGGTTCGTGCTCGGTTATATAGTTGCAGTGGGCAAGACAGCATGGGTGAACCGTGCCGTCTGCAGCAAAATAGATCGAATGATTATGGAGGGGCTTACACCGCGCTCTTTCACCTGGTCCAATCGCTTTTTTCTGGTAACTTGTAAAAATTTCGTCTTTCAGGGAGAAAGCAGTATTTTGAGGTCTTTGGCAATCACTATTGTATTCCCTTGAAGAAATAACAAAAAATCGAGTGCAGCCAATTTCCCTGGCCATCTTTTCAGCTTCCTGAACCTGACTCTCATTATGATCAAAAAGAATAAACTGCCAGTAGGCAACTCCACCGGACTCGGTAAACGCTCTGATATTATTAATGATAGTGTTGAAATTTGTACCTTTCCTGTGCCTCGAGTGACTGTCCGCTAAGCCATCAATGGCAAAGTCCATGTTGCCATTTTGGTAATAGTGGCCGAGCGAGCGCCACCAGTTCCTATCCTGCACCGATCCGTTTGTACTCCCCATTAACATAAGTGAAGGACATTTATCCTTCAAATATGCTGCTATTTCAGGTAGTTCAGGATTTGTGCATGGGTCACCGAAATTTCCGCTGAATGACAGCCATTCAAGAGAGTTGAACAACTCATGAGGTAATTTTCTGAAATCCTCAAGTGTCAGGAGGTGGTGATCGTAAGGCCGTACTTTCTTGTTTCTGCTGCAAAAAGGACAACGTGCATTGCATCGTGCGGATGCTTCCACATTGATACCGGCTATATCTTTGAGACGGAGCATAATATTGATATTTTTATAATTATATATGGAAGGTGAATAAAGATCTGAGATTTCAAAACCTGAAGAAGTGAATGGCCAGGGAAGAGAAAATCTTAAATTCATTTACAATCCAGAGAGATGAAACGACCTCGGTTTCTTGACTCTTATATCACTTTTAAGAATAAAACCTACGAAATTTTATCAAGCAAACTATGTAAATCTTAAATTGTTAGGCCTGCTCTCATTTTATCAATCCGGTTAGTGATATGCTGACAGAGGTATACAACTAACAATAGTTCTGTTTTGAGAAATCACTTCTACTTGACTTAAGTCAAGTAAACTTAGGCTATCTGTGTTATAAAAGAGACTATTATATGACATAGCAGTACTCGACTCATAACCTTGAACAGGAGTGAGTATGCCCATCTTCAGTTATGTAGCGATACCAAAAAAAGGTGACAAAGAAACCCTTTGCGCCGATCTCGCTACCACCCCACATTGTGAAGTGATTCCCGCCGATAACCAGGATGTTATCGTGCTGGTAACTGATACCCCTGACGAAAATACCGAAAAAATGCTTCAGCAGACCCTGAAGAACCTGCAGTCCCTGCAGTCTCTCAGCCTGGCCTTTGGCTATGATGACAACGAAAAAAAAGGGAGTTAAAGAGGTGACCATGAAATTGAACAGACGAAGATTTATGAAATATGCAGCTGCAAGCAGTGCCGTTGCAACGGCTGGATCGCTCTTCCCGGGAATCAGTTTTGGTGACTGGCAGAAAGTAAGCAACAACTCGGGGGTTGTTTCGTGGCAAAAGGCTCCCTGTCGTTTCTGTGGTACTGGCTGCGGCGTACTTGTCGGTGTATCCGATAACCGGGCCATTGCCGTGAAAGGTGATCCTAACTGCAGTGTAAATAAAGGTCTTTGCTGCATGAAAGGTTATCATTCTGTTCAGGCACTCTATGGTAAAGATCGCCTGACAAAGGCACAGGTCAGAAAGAATGGTTCCATGGTCGAGGTGCCCATACAGGAGGCACTCGATCTTGTCGCCCAGAAACTTAAAGAGACCCGGGATAAGCACGGTAAAGATTCAGTTGCAATGTACGGATCTGGCCAGTGGACTATTCCTGATGGCTATGTCGCCTCTAAACTCTTCAAAGGCTGTCTCGGAACGAATAATGTTGAAGCCAATGCCAGGCTCTGCATGGCCAGCGCGGTAACAGGATTTATGACTTCATTTGGATTAGATGAACCAATGGGGTGCTATGAAGACATTGATCATGCCAATGTCTTCGTCACCTGGGGTAATAATATGGCGGAAATGCATCCGGTTCTGTTTTCCAGGATGCTCGCTAATCGAAAGCGGCGTGCAAATGTGAAAATTATTGATTTTGCCACCCGATTGACCAGGACCAGCCAGGCTGCCGATAAAACAATCATCTTCAAACCGCAGACCGATCTCGCCGTTGCCAACGCCATCTGCTATGAGATAATCAAGAACGACTGGGTAAACTGGGATTTTGTCAACAGCCACGTTTCATTCCATAAAGGTAAAACCAATATAGGCTATGGCACCGAGGATCACTTTGCCTTTTCAGACAAGGCCGAATCTATCAGCCTGGAGGAATATAAACGTTTTTTGGAAGATTATACTCCAGAAAAAGTTGAAAAAATTTCAGGTGTTCCGGCAAAAGAGATAAAATATCTGGCATCCTTATATGGAGACCCAATGCTCAAGGTCACCTCTTACTGGTGTATGGGGATGAATCAGCACACCAGGGGTACCTGGATTAATAATCTCGTCTACAATATTCATCTGCTTGTTGGTAAAATTTCAACCCCCGGAAACAGTCCATTCTCGCTGACAGGCCAGCCGAGTGCATGCGGGACGGTACGTGAGGTCGGTACACTGACCCACAAACTTCCGCATGGTGTCGTAATGAATGAAAAAGATCGTCAGATGGCCGCGAAAATCTGGGATGTTCCGGTGAGCAATATCGATCCGAAACCGACGTATCATACGGTTGAGATGTTTCGGGCTCTCGATCGCGGCGATGTCAAGTTTATGTGGATACAGGTTACCAACCCGATGGTCACCATGCCGAACCTCAATCGTTACAGGGATGGTGCCTTGAAGGATGATCGATTCCTAGTCGTCTCAGATGTCTACCCGACCCCGACGACCGATGTCGCAGATGTGATCCTGCCGGCAGCCATGTGGATTGAGCAGGAAGGAATGTTTGGTAACTCGGAGCGTCGAACCCAGCATTTCGGACAGATAGTCGATCCACCCGGTGAGGCCATGTCCGATACCTGGCAGATTATAGAAGTTGCCAGAAGGCTGGGGTTCGAGAAGCAGTTTTCATGGAGTCAGGAAGACTATATCGAAAAGATCTGGGAGGAGTATAGAAGGTTTCATGCCGGCCCGAAGCACGAGATGGCCTCCTATAAAGTTCTTAATGAACGATCAGGGGTACAATGGCCGTTTGTTGAGGGCAAGGAGACCCGCTGGCGTTTCAATCCGAAGTATGATCCGGCCTGCACGAACGGTAAGGATTTTGACTTTTATGGGAAGAAAGATAACCGTGCCTGGATATGGGCACGTCCCTATGAACCAGCCGCAGAGTCACCGGACAGCGAATATAATTTCTGGCTCAATACCGGTCGGGTAATCGAACATTGGCATACCGGTTCAATGACACGGCGGGTTCCTGTTTTACATAATGCCGTACCTTCATCATATGTTGAACTGCACCCGGAAGATGCTGCTGAACTTGGTGTTGTCAACGGAGAAAAGGTGAAAATCATCTCGCGTCGGGGTGAGGTTGTAATGCCTGCCCAGATCAACGGCAGGGGGGTTCCCATGAGAGGAGCGGTGTTTGTGCCATTTTTCGATGAGAGTTACCTGATCAACGAGGTGACGCTGGATGCCTTTTGTCCGATATCCAAACAGCCAGACTATAAAAAGTGTGCTGTCAGACTGGAGAAAGCATGATGGAACAGATAAAAAAAGCGGTCGGGAGGACGATTTCCATTGCCACGTGCTGTTTTTTCGGGTTTCTGTGGCTGATCGGCGCCGCTGTACCATCGACGGCTGTCGAACTCGGGGATTTCGATCATCAGGGAGACAAGTTATACAGGAGTTACGAAGTGACGCCTGAGATGTATATGTCATCTGACTCTGGAGACCGGAACCTGGCAAATTATTATTCACTCAGGCAGTATCCTGGTTCTCCGCCACGAATTCCTCATCCCGTTGATTTAACATTCAGCGGAAATGAAACTGACTGTCTGTCGTGTCATGCCAGGGGGGGCTATGCCCAGGAGTTTGGCAAATTTACACCTGTTACACCTCACCCGGAGAATACACTCTGCTACCAGTGTCACGCTCAGGTGCAAACCGAGGAACTCTTTGTTGATACCAATTGGCAATCGATAGCTCCGCCGCGGCTCGGACAATCTTTTCTGGCCAGTTCGCCACCTTCGATTCCTCATGGACTGCAATTGCGGGAAAATTGCATTTCCTGCCATACGGGGCCCGGTGCTGTCGTTGAAATTCGAGTGGACCATTCATCCAGGGGTAATTGTCGGCAGTGTCACGTTCCTGCGGTTCAAACGGAACCGATAAAAGAATTCGTCAGAAAACCATAACATGAATATCAGCAGGCTTCTATGAAGACATCTATCAGGCAATTTATCCGACCACTGATCATTGCTTCTCTATTTGTCCTGATCTATGGGATGAGCGGATTTGTGGTGGCGGGTGAATCATTATTTATTGACTCTGTAAAAAACAGTGACGAGCCCTTTGATAATCGTTCAGTTACACAGGTTCAGCCGGTGATTGACAAGACAGTACTGGTGAAAGAACAGTATCAGGGAGGCTCGTTTCGGACACTTACCAGGAAACAGGATATCGAGCGTTATAAATGCACGAGCTGTCATACTGACAAGAACGTTCTGGTCAAGAATGGTCAGGAACTGACCCACGGTAATGTGGTTGTAAATCACGGGCAGGATGGCAACGAACTTGGCTGTATTGATTGCCATCATCCTGAAGATCGGGATTTTCTTGAGGACAAGAAAGGCAGAAAAATTGATTTTGATCACAGTTATCAGCTATGCGGACAATGCCACTTTCGACAGAAACGTGACTGGCTTGGAGGAGCTCATGGAAAACGTGTAAGCTATTGGGCAGGTGACAGAGTTGTCTACAATTGTGCAAGTTGTCATGATCCTCATTCTCCTCGATTTGAGAAAAGATTCCCGGCAACC
>CAZOWJ010000074.1:0-18107 GCA_964583415.1 uncultured Desulfocapsaceae bacterium | reverse complement strand
GGTCGTTCGGGCCCATCTGGTGGACTATGGAGGTGGGTGATTGTTATAAAGTGTGACCCTTTATTCGACCACTGCCATAAGACAGACATGTCGATATTGAGGCATTCGCAGATGCGACGTTGGGCATCCTCAATAGCATCATCAATAGACTCACTGGGAAGGTTAATGAAGTGCGCGGAAATTTCCAAAAGCAGTTCTTCAAAATGGCTGTGTTGCTCATTTCCCGATTTAAACGCAGTTTCTGATTGTGGCATTATTGGGTCTTCGCTTTTTGGAATGAATATAAACGACGATAAGGGGACAACCCCAGAGAACTATAACCTGACGTTACCAGTGACTAGAGTCTACCTAATGGAAGAGAAAAATCAAAAGCATTTAATTGAGTACAGCCAAAATATACATAGTCTTTGGACTGAGCAGTAATGCTTTTCTTATTTTAGACATTATTGTCAAAATGTTGGTAAAACAATGTTTTACTATTAATTTACCACTGGACGCATCCTA
Organism: uncultured Desulfocapsaceae bacterium; assembly: GCA_964583415.1. Taxonomy (GTDB): domain Bacteria; phylum Desulfobacterota; class Desulfobulbia; order Desulfobulbales; family Desulfocapsaceae; genus MADRE3. Next base: position 17,603 of record CAZOWJ010000074.1, on the reverse strand, counting down.
AGGAGCAACCACCGTTAGACTAATAAAATCGACCCTCAGTATATTGCGGGATCTTTAAAGGATGCAAGTGAAGTAGGTCATTAATAACAGTCACCAAATTGGATTGTTCAAATAAAAGCGATGTCTTTTTGGGTGTAAGTGCCAAATGACAGCTGAATGTAGAGAGATACTTGCGTGAGTGGAATTAATCCCGCAAATCTGATGCTGATGTCAGTGTAACGCCTAGTCGAAAGACGTGCCCTGGAAAGGTTATGGTCTTCCTGAATAGGGGTGCGAACCTTATTCCTGAGCAGGTAATCTCAGCAACTGAGCGTTGACTTTAACATTGCCACAACGAAGCTAATCAATGTGGCATTATACTCCAACGAAAGGTGTTTCCTGTGTATCTTCGGACCGGAGGTATGACATTGACCGTCAAATCAGGTCTATTCTTTATAAGGTAAATGGTTGGCTCGCACAAGGATCACAACCCCGTGTAGGTTCTGATTTCCCTCAGGCACCGTCACACATCAAGTCTTTGACTACACACCATTGAGTTGTTATATTTTCAGTAGAGCTGTAAGTTCTAAACCCAGGAACCAAGCAAACGATTTGTTGCATTACATTTTACAAATGGGAATCATAAAAGCATGATTTTCGACACACGTGGCATAGATTGGCCAGCTGAAACCGAGAAGAGTAAGTGGTTGAAAATACCAGAACATTGCAAAAGGTGTTACATCAATAACCATCGCCTTCTCCGTAAACGTGACCCTGATTGTGATGCAGTCTTCATTGCTGCTGGACTCATCACTATTGTCTATAAGAATTACCCTGAAGCCAAGAATCGTAAGCCTTATAATATCTATGAGGATATCCTTACTGGAGAGTTTTAATATACTCCTTCGAGATTCCCGAGTCCTACACACATGAAATGGTTTGTGCTCTAAAGTTGAAGCTGAAATGTCTGACTGCTAAACTCCTTTTTTTATCCATTGCTTAGCTTCATTTATGTTGTCGTACCCGAAATGTTTAATTTGGGCAGAGGCAAAAGGATTCGCTACGGCTGGCCCAATTGTTCCCAGTATTGAATCAGTAACAATCGCCATACGCTGAATTGCTTTGTGATGCTCTTTGAGAAATTTCATATGCTGAAGGAAGGCATTAAAATCATCCCATCCTGGAAAAAATTTTGTGTGAATGATTAGCCCTGACAGACGACTTCTATCATCAGAATATGCGTCTATCTCGTTTGCTAATTTCTCAAAATCAATATGCTCTAATGGGCCCGTTGGCTCAGCTACAATAATTCCTTCGTCCCGCATAACAATAACGTTTATCATTTTCCCATTATACTCCTTTCTTAGAACAAGTATTCCAACTTTACAGAACTGATATATTGCCAATGTTATGAGAAAATTAACAGGAACAATATATTCTCAAAACAGAAAAAGGCAGGATCACTTTTGACTCTGCCATAAGCTCAAAGCCAATGCTCACATGCTGTCTCACACTGACCAATACTATTGTCTAGAAGTTTATGGCTATCCATAATTTCGCCGGCATACGTGCTAACTATCCAGGCGTTTTTGTAATTGCCGGCATATTCAGTACTTGTCCAGTAGCTGCTGCCTTTACCAACCTCCCTCAAATTAATAAATGGAGGCCCATCAGGGAGGGCTGGTTCTGAGCTCACCAGTAGATTCAAACTGTTCTTTTCTACTTCTTGGCCGCGATTTCATCCACAGAAATTTCCAGATCCTTAATAATGATCCCGGTATAACGCTGGATTGTGTCACAGATATACTTGCTCAGTTCATCAAGACCGCCGGTAAGGGGTTTTCCATAGGAAACGATGATATTCAGCACTATGGAGTATCCGGATTTAAGGACCTTAATCTTCACCTTTTTCACCTGGATCTCATCATCATATTCATCAATGCAGTGAAAAATCATTTGGGTAAGAGCAGCTTCGGTAATGGTGACCTTGCCACCGGTGGCGACCTTTTTTTGAAAATCAGGTTGGACAATCGATTTTTCAAAAAATTTAGATTTCTTTCCGCCATTTCTTCGTTTATTGCCGTTAAAGAAAATACGGATTGATTCAGAAAGGATTTGCGCATAATCCCTTTTCACCTCAATTGCCGGCACAGGGATCACGTGTTTGCCCTCTTCAAACCGTGATTTAATGGCAGCTTCGATATCCTTTTGGTTTGCGATTTCTTCAATTTGGATAATTTGATTGATTGGAGGTAAATCTAATTGACTGGCAAGTTTCTCAACCATCTTGCTGGATGTCCCCAACAAAAGGATTTTTTTTGTTTTTCTCTCACGCAAAACCTTGATGACATCTTGCCGCTGTTTTGAATTGAGAAAGAGAGCTGTTTTGATAGCGCTTACATAAAGCTTCTCCTGCTTGGCAGACCTTCCTGCTAAAATAGTGTCTCCAAAAATAAGCAAACCATCGTCAACAATATAGGGGATACCAAGTTTTTCAGCTAGAAGTTTGGCCCGAAAGCTTTTGCCAGTGCCACTTTTCCCCACGAGTGCATAGACGGTGATCCCTTGGAGTCGGCCTTTGACTCTACTCAGGAAATTGTATATTTCCTTTCCAGTCAGATAAACCCATTGATTTTCATTACTGTCTTTTGCCGTAGCCATTATTTTCTATAATAAAAAGTGATAATCAATTGTAAATAACCAAAAAAAATCATGTAAAGGCGCGATTTACTGAGCTCCAGACAATAATGAGTTCAATCTATGGCTGAAGGTGGAGGTGAATTCGTCCATTTTCCAATCTTACTTGTATTTTAGGCTATGTTCCAGTGAATTGGTACTATTTTTCTCTGGTTTCATGTCGGCAATTAAGAACCCTAAAATTTCAATTTTACCTTTCACTTTTATTGTTATAGCATCCGAGCAGGTCGAATTTTTCAGCCATTGCTTTTCTGCGCTTTCTATGAATTTTATTGCCTCAAAAAAGATTGCTGTGGTTGACCTTCTTCATATTCTTTAGCAGAAAAATAGAGATTGCAAACATATTATCAGGCTTGATTAAGACTTCCTATCCTGTCAGATCAAATCTCGATTTATACAATTAAAATCAGATCAGCCAATCGTGCTCCTTGTTTAATAACACGCTCCGTTTTCTACCAACTCTATGGGACCCTTCACAATAACACGTTTAAAAGCTTATCATAACGCTGTTCCTGAACTCTCGTGGCTTTTTTCAGGGACGATGAGAATTCAAAATTCCAGATTTCCTCTCTTTCAAAAGAATGTTTCAACGTTCTTGACCATTATTCCTACATTGTGGTATATAGACTATATGGTTAAACCATACCTTGAGCATCTAAAGCATCTCCTCCAAAGTATCCCTATCTTCATTGCTGTATTGGCAATAGCAGGACTGGGTACATTGAAAGCTGGCCAGATAACCTGTGAACCTGATTGCTCTATGCACTCGCCGAAGATGCATCAGGCATCCTGCTGTAATACCCCTGGGACCAGTCATGCAAAAATGCTTTCCAGTAATGTCCAGGAAAACCACCAAGACTCATCATCCGATTGTGACGGGACGCTCTGTATCGATTCCTCCTTTGAAGTGCGAGAAATAGCTGCAAATGTCTCTAATTCTTTAGATACCACCGCAGCATCGCAACTCTCGCATTTATCAGCAGCAACCGTTCTCCATTCTCCGCAAAAATCTTCCGGCCAGCCTTATTATCCTGAAAAAACCATCCCGATTTACATGCTCACCTGTGTCTATCTGATTTGAACCCCTCCGCTGTATCCCCCTTTTTTGTTGTAACCAGTTGAAATAGAAAATTCCCTCAAAGACCAAGGAGGTCAGTATGAGACGTATCGTATTGGCAGTAATGATGGCACTGGTAATAGGCGTACCTTTTGTTCATCCTGTAATTGAAGGTAATGCAGCCTTCAGTATTTTCAGTTCACATAAAAAAATCAAAGATATAGATGGTAAGATCCAGATTCCCATTACGGATGTGAATGATGGTAAGGCGCACTACTATCAGTATAAGAATGGTGGCAGCACCGTAAAGTTCTTTGTGGTAAAAAGTAGTGACGGCATTATCCGGGCAGCCTTTGATGCCTGTGATGTCTGTTTTCCCTCTAAAAAAGGTTACAGCCAGGATGGCGATGTTATGGTCTGCAATAATTGCGGCAGACGTTTTCATTCAAGCCGGATAAACGTGGTAAAAGGTGGCTGCAATCCAGCTCCATTGACTCGTGAGGTTGCTGGAAAGCATCTCGTCATTAATGTCGCCGATGTAATCCCGGGCAGTCGTTTCTTTTAGGGGGAAAAATGAACCTGTTTACCATTCCGCTTAAAAACATGCGGAGAAAACCAACAAAGACCTTCCTGCTGCTCCTGGTATTTTCACTTGGCGTTATGTCAGTTGTGGCCCTTTATCAGGTTTCGCTGGTTGTGGGAGTGAGCCTGGAGCAGAAACTTACCGCCTTTGGGGCAAATATCGTGGTAAAACCTTCAACGGAGAAGCTCAGTGTGAGCTATGGTGGCTTTCATATGGGTGATATGTTGCTCGATGTTAAGGACTTGCAGGAGACTGAAACAACTGCTGCCATCAGATCTATTGCTTTGAATGACAGGATCAGTGTTGTAGCTCCGAAACTCGTCGCCATGTTGAAACTCGATGAGCTGGCAATTGCTGTTGTCGGGGTGAAATGGGCAGATGAACTGGGTATAAAAAGTTACTGGGCGACTGATGGTGCCTTCCCGCAACAGCCAGATGAGATCCTGGTTGGAAGTCTGGCAGCGCAAAAACTTGGGATCAGGACGGGTGATACGCTCTCGCTGTACAACCGAGCATTCAAGATCTCAGGTACCCTGCTCGAGACCGGCAGTGATGATGACTCTGTTATCCTTATGGATCTTGGACGGCTGCAGGAGTTGCTCGGTCAGCCGGGTGCGGTGAGTTTTGTTGAAGTTGCCGCTCTTTGTTCCGGATGCCCGATTGAAGATATCGTCGCCCAGATACAGACGAACCTGCCGAAAACCTCTGTGGTCGCACTTCAAAGTATTGTTAACCAGAGGATGTCCTCGGTAAAATTTGTACAGAAACTTGCACTCTCAATCAGTCTTGTCATTTTAGTGACAGCCTCAGCGATGGTTGGCATATCGATGCTGTCTTCGGTGAATGAACGTAAGAAGGATATTGGCATCCTTCGTTCTCTCGGGTACGGCAAATCCAGAGTTTTTCTGATTTTTTGTCTGGAAGCTGGACTTATTGGTGCACTGGCGGGTGCCATCGGCTACCTGGTCGGTTTTGGTGCCAGCTTGAAAACCCTTGAGTTCCTGACATTGGCAGACGGAGCCCGGCCCGTTTTTTCCATTGCCCAGCTGGTAATCTGCGCTTCAATATTTCCCGTTATAACTATTCTTTCAGCTCTTTATCCAGCCTGGCGAGGAGCCTCTGTTGAACCTTCTCAGGCCCTCGTCTCCCTATAGGTGATACCATGCTCGTGGCCAATAATATTATGAAAAGTTTCTCTTCCGAGGGAAAGGATGTCAGCGTCTTAAAGGGCATCTCCCTGAAACTGGAAGAAGGCGATTTTGCCTCAATCATCGGCAGGTCTGGATCTGGCAAAACGACCTTACTTAATGTTCTCTCAACACTTGTCAGACCGGACACAGGCGAACTCAATTATCGTGGACAAAACCTTACATCAGTCTCTGAAAAATACCTGAATGGACTTCGAAAATCGGATTTTTCAGTTATTTTCCAGTTTCACCACCTCCTGCCCTATCTCACCGTACTCGAAAACACCTTGCTGCCCTTCATGAATGCCATCAAACCGGTAAGCAAACAAATTGAAACAAAAGCGATGGATTGTCTTGGCCGGGTGGGCCTGACGGATAAAGCGAGGAGGTTACCGGGCAACCTCTCCGGGGGGGAACAGCAACGGGTTGCCATAGCACGGGCGCTGGTCAAGTCGTCAAAAATTCTTTTTGCAGATGAGCCGACTGGCAGTCTGGACAAGGCAACCGGTGAAACGATTATGGAACTGCTTGCCAAACTCCATAAAGAAGGACTGTCGATTGTCATGGTAACCCATGAGCCTGAGTACGCAAGACTCGCCGGACGAACCATTGAAATAGAAGATGGCAGGATCGTCCATTAGTCAGCTCTGGGGTATATAAGGTATAATTTCCTGTTTTTTATGACAGGTTTTCGAGAATAAGGCGCTAAAAGCTGGAATTTGGCTGGGTTAGAAAAGTACGCTCCTCGCTGGTGGATTCCCTGCCCAGAATTTCATTTCTGTGGGGATAGCGACCAAATCGTTCAATAATTGCCTTATGCTTGAGTTCCCATTCCAAGCCTGATTGAACGCCATGTTGCCGGTAAATGGTCTCGGCAACTTCATGGATTTCTATCGACTCACTATGCATGAAAGGGAGGTAGACAAAACCTCTCTGTACAGGCGTCAACAGTCTGTCTATTCCCCGTGAGACAGCTTCCTGGACGAGCACGAGGGCCATTTGATCATAGGCAAATGCCAATGCTGTCTCCCTGAACATATTTCTGGAAAACTGGTCGAGCACAATAATCTCTGCCAATCTGCCTTCAGCAGTTTCCCGCCATTCAAAAAGTTCGCAGCGCACGGCCCTGGAGTGGACAGCCGAAAACCTGTTTGAAATCAGTCGATCAAACTCATCATCTTTCGACCACCACTGTGATGGTTTGATCTCTTCAAACCAGAATTTTAAGACTTCTTGATACATAGTATGATCCCTTGATTTAAAGAACCTGACCTCCCGTTCACGTGATCTGTTACACTAACCGATCATCAATAGTGGAGTACCGTCTTAAATCTTAATCACGCAGTATCATTTGTGTAGCATTAAAAACAAATTATGGTCGAGGCTAAGGTAGGGAATAACAATTATTATCTGGAATTTTTTACACCACCTGAGATATGGCGAGAAATCACTTCTATATTGATATTAAGAGTATCGGTGTCTGAACCTTACAGCGTATAAAACCGTTACTCAAGCTGGGTGCATCTCTGCTGTTGGCCGGGCCGAAACTGTTTCATCTGTTGACTCATTTCCTGCTGAGTTTGGATAACCGTTTCCCTAAAGGGAGAATTGAGCCCCTCTGCAATTTTTACCGTCTGGTTAATGACAGTCAAAGCCTGTGCATAACATCCACGTTTAACAAACGATTCTGCCAGATTGTTTGAGGCAGCCACATGTTCCGGGTTAATCGCCAGCAGTTCACGAAAAATTAACTCAGCCTCATGGTATCTGGCCTGCAGCAGATAATTGTTGCCAAGCGCAATCATGGCCGTCTGGTCATTGGGCCAGGCGGAACATGCGGCCCTATAAGCCAGCTCAGCCCCCATGATGTTGCCGCTTATCTCAAAAGAGCTGGCCGCATCCAGATAACGGGTTAGATCAGGGTTTTCAGGCAACTCCCCGGGGTTCAGAATAATCATACCCCAGGAATCGGCTCGTCTCCAGGTTGCCAGGAAATGATCAGCATCCATGACCAGCCTTCTTGTGGTGCCGGAACGAAGGACTATTTTGTCAGGCGGCAACACACCGATCACAACTGCGTAGTGATAAGCCGGGAGGATATTGAGCCCGAGGTTTTGCAATACCAGGACAGGCCTGCCAGCTCGAAGTTCAGAAATCAGAGCTGCTGGTTCGCTATCTATTATATAAGGGATACGGCCGTATCGTCTGCTGGCAGCTATTAACTCAAGTTGAAGACTGCCCCTGCGACCGGGAAGATAGATCTGGGGGGCAAGGACGTCCGGGTCGACAAGGACCTCGGACGCCCCTAAAACCATTGCCAGTGAGGCCGGGCCGCACTGATACATATCCTGGGGATAGAACGGTGTGTCCTCGAGTTCGAGGAGTGTTCCCTGCTCGATATGAAGATCATGAATTGTTGCACCACATCCCGACATGATAAGCAGCGCCAGAATTGCAGTAACGATACAGATCGAGCGACTAACTGACACCGTTATAATTTGCTGAATATATTGGTTACTCCGACCAGTTCAAGAACAAGCAGCACCAGGAAAACTGCGCCAAGGACGGCAAGGGCACTGGAGCCTGCCGGCAGATCATTGATATGGTTCTGCAGGAGGCTGAGTTCCTGGTCAGTTAACGCAGCAACACGCCCACTGGCGTCAGCCGGGTCCACTCCGAGTGCGACCAGCTGTTCCTGGACCTCTCCGCGGGCAAGAAACGACTGTACGGCAGCCTGTGGTGACTCTGCCTGGGTGGCGAGTAAGGTTTGGGTATCAATAACCGTTGCCTGGGCGCCAGGTGTAAGCGCGCTTACGATACAAAATGTAACAAGAAGCGGGACAATAATGAGCCTTGTTAATGATTGTTGCATATGCTGCTCCTTCGGGTGAATGATTATCAGCAAGTTCTGTGACAAGTATATCACACAGGGAATACTCTTATCCCATGAATACCTGCTGTATTTACAGTATGTATAGAAAAAGAGCGGCCAAAATACCTTGTTTTAACAATGGTGGTCAAGGGTAAAATGGAGGCTGTTCATAAGTATTCAGTATCAGCGATTAAAAAAAACATGGCCCATGGACACTAGTTGGATTGTTGCTGCCGGGCCTTGGCAATGAGAGCATCATTCAGCCTGATAAGCTGGCTGTTCTGGCCGGCAAGACTTTTTGACTTTAAACAGAACTGAATAGCCTGGTTGTGAAGATTCTGCTGATACTTTGCTCTGGCCATCGCATACCAGTATTCTCCATTTCGCGGCTCGATACGCAGCGCCCGCTCCAGGTCCAGCTCAGCCTGATGGTAGCGACCCTGATCGAGGGATACCTTCGCCTGACGATAGAGAGAAGCCGCCGGACCGAGCTTCGGTGAGTAAACGACAGGTTCTTCCAGACTAGACGGAGGAGCGCTTTTTTGCACTGGAGAGGGCACTCGAGGGGCAGGTCCTTGAACAGCGCACCCATGCAGGACAAGAGCAAGCAACAAGACCAGGTGCACGGTCCGAGGAAATAGGCTGATCGACAGATATTTTCCATTTTTAGTACGCATAGCTTCAGTTCTCCGGTTCATCGTCTTCACTTGAACAGGTCGTAGAGGGAATCAAAAAATGTTTTGGTCTTATTTTTAATATCTTCTATGCCAATATCAAACTCAGGCTGCCGATCTGAATCAGTATCATTAACCGAAATAAATGGCAACAGGGTACTATCCGGGTTAAGCGGGTGAGTCCACTGCAGGGTTCCTGCATCAATCCTGCCCCAGTCGATACCGGCGGGCTCTGATTGTTCCAGGGGTGCTGTGCGGATACCTTGCATAATTCTACCCCAGACGATAAGTGCACCGGATGCACCGGTGAGTTTAGTGGGTTTATTATCATCTCGTCCAAGCCAGACAACACTAAGCCGATCCCCGGAGAATCCGGCGAACCAGCTGTCGCGAAGATTATCAGAGGTGCCGGTTTTTCCAGCGTATGATCTGCTGGCCGTGGGTTTGTATCTACTTCCGGTTCCTTCCTCCATAACCCGCTGCAGGCCATGGGTGAGCAGAAACATAAGCTCAGGTGAGAAATGTTGCTCCACTTCCAGTCCGTAGCGGGTCAGCAGGCTGTTATCACTGTCCATGACCGCACGAATGGAGCGTAACGGCAGGTAAAACCCGCCGGAGGCGATCGTCTGGTAAAACTGGGTGACTTCCAGCGGAGACATATCGATTGCACCAAGAAGAAGTGATGGATATGGCTCAATTGGTTTTGGATATCCCAGCCTTGCAAGAGTGGATATAACCTCTGGCAGGCCAAGCTCCAACCCAAGTCTGACCGTGGCCAGGTTGTACGATTTGGCAAGAGCCGTGTACAGGCCGACGCGACCATGGCTTATCTGGTCATAGTTCTCAGGTCGCCAGCTTTCGCCATTATTGTCCAAATTGATTTCGGTATCCAGCAGGGGCGATGCAAGGGTATACCCCTGTGCAAGAGCGGTCAGGTATACTGCCGGTTTAACCAGGGAGCCAATATGCCGACGTGCATCCAGAGCCCGGTTAAATCCTGGCTGGAGTGCATTTCTGCCACCCGCAATGGCCTGAATTTCGCCGTTTTCCCGGCCAGTTACAACCACCGCGCCTTCAATGTTTTTGACGCCGGTGCGGCCTTCAATTTCGTTTACAGAATTAAGCAGTTGGTGTTCCACCTGCCACTGGACCTGCGGATCGAGAGTCGTCAAGATTTTCAACCCATTACTTTTTAAATCTTCTTCCCGATATTCCGTCTGCAGCTGTCGACGCACAAGCTCAAGAAATGCTGGAAAACGATTGAAGCTGTTCTTCTGTGGCACCACATCAGTCAGTGGTTGTTTCTGGGCTGCAAGAGCAGTCTGCTCGTCAATGATATTTTCCGTTTGCATGACACGCAGGACAACCTCCCGCCTGCTAAGGGCGTTGTCAGATTTTTTAAGCGGATCATAATAAATTGGCCCTTTTACCATGCCGACAAGGGTGGCAATCTGGCTGACAGAGAGGTCCTTCAGGTCCCGGCGAAAATGAAACTGACTTGCCATGGCGAAGCCGTGAATTGCTCGCGCTCCATCTTGCCCCAGATAGACCTCGTTACAATAGGCGGTAAGGATCTCTTCCTTGGAATAGTTGAAATCGAGAATAACCGCCATCACCGCCTCTTGTATCTTTCGAGACAGCGTCCGCTGGCGATTGAGAAACAAATTTTTAACCAGCTGCTGGGTAAGGGTACTGCCCCCCTGTACCGTTTTTCCAGCCGCGAGATTTGCCAGGAATGCACGAGCTATTCCAATAATTGAGATACCATGGTGCGAGAAAAAAGCCTTATCTTCGACAGCTATCAGGGTTTCGCGCAGAAGCAGCGGAATCTCTGAGGATTGTAAAACGATCCTGTCCTCATGGACAAGCGGGTGAAAACTGCCAATCCTCGCCGGATCAATTCGGGAAAAGGCCAGTGGGCTGCCGCTTCCAGTCTCAGTAAGTCGAGCAACGTGATCGTTTGTTATAACAACGCTGATGGCGACGGACTTTTCAAGACCCGATGGATAAACGAAATCCCGGGTCACAAGCTCAAAGGTTGCACCCGAACGGTGGTAGCCGCCAGCGTCCTGCACACGCACCTCCCGCCGATAACCGGCGAGCTGCAACTCCTTCTCGAGCATTTCCTGCGTCAATTCCAGGCCTGGATAAAGCTCAAGCGGCCGGGCATACAACACTGCCGGCAAGCTCCACCGTTTACCCTCAAACGTCTGTTCGATCTCACTATTGAGCTGCATTACCTGGCGCACGGTAAAAAAGGCCAGGATCAGTAAAATGCAGAGGAAGCCACCAGTTAATGAGACCGCTATGGTTGTTTTTTTCATATGCCGTTATTTCTAGTTTCCGCGTGCACCAGGCGGATATTCCTGTCATGAGTGTACACTGGAATTACGCCACTACTCTATCTGATAATAGAAAAGAAGTACTCTATAAAGAGTTCTGTTTGAATTACCCAGGGAAAGAGGTGGGTGAACATTCGCAGGGTGTCGGCTATTGTTCCGCTGGTTACTGCCACCATATATTGTTGTCGCAAGGAACATTAACGCTGAAGTGATGAGTCGTGCACATCTATTTCTCTCATAAAAAGTCACCTGCGTCACCGCATAATAAAGATCTGACAACAGAAATCTACGATTTTACCCTAACAAGCTATACAGCGTGGTATGGCAAATATTAATCTATGCTGGCAAGTGTTAAAGAGGATATCAATTCTCTTTTGAGACGCGGCAATGGAGTAATATGTCAAATTATTTTCTTGACAAATGAGCTAAAAACGTCACAAAGTAGGACTGATATTTGTGGTAGTTGTTTTTTACTCATACGAAAAACGATTTATCCGTATGCTGACGCACTTGTTTGAATTCGCTCATCCTGGTTAATAACGGGCACGATTCAAACAGGTTTTTTATTTTAACCAAAATTTACCATCCAAATCAAAATCACGAGAGAAAAACGATGAACGAAGCCTTAATTCTGGAAAAACTGGACCAGCTCACAGCTGAAGTTCAATCTCTGAAATCAGACGTCCTGCAGGAATTAAAGAGTGACCTGGAACCGCTTCTCAAACAGGCTCAACCCGGTATGGAATCTTTTCTTGCTGACATCGAGGATGGATACACCAGTGAAAAAGCAGTACATCTTGCCAAGAATGTTCTGACCAGCCTGGATGAACTCAACGATATGGTGGACACCCTCAAGGCGGGTGTCGAGCTGAAAAATGACCTTGTTCCGATAGCACAGAATGCATACCCATCAACCATAAACTTTCTCCACGAGCTTGAAGGCGATTTTCATATCGATGAACTGACCATCCTGCTCAGGAAGGTTCTGACAAATCTTGAAAACCTTGGCGAAGCAGTCGATATGCTCAAAGCAGGTGTTGAACTCCGGGATGATTTAATCCCGATCGTTCAGCTTGTTTATCCCAGGCTGCTGCGTTTCATGAACTCCCTGCATGAAGGAGAATTCCAGGCCGAAAAACTTGGTGATCTGCTCCACACCGTTTTAATCAACATTCACACCTTAAGTGATCTTCTGAACATGGTACAGCCCATGACCGAACTGGTCAAGGAGTTTACGACCGTCATGCAGGGCTCAGATGTCATGAACAGCGTCAATGTCTGGCTGGACAGCCTGCAGCAGAGCAGCGGTCTCGTCAAATTGACCGGCACAGCCTGGGCCCAGGTAAAAAAGCTGGATTACAACGACAAGCAGGTGGAGGAGATATGTCAGGCAATTACCTCGTTTGACATGACAAAAATTGAACCCGTCGGCCCGATGTCGATGATAAAACATATGAGAGATCCCAAGGTCCAGACAGCTCTTGGGTTCCTTTTCACAATACTCATGACGATGGGTACCGTGCTGCAGACCTATCAGGATGATAAGAATCAACAAGAAAGTGTGTGAGAATAAGCAAAAGCAATTAATAGAGCCAACAACGATAACTTAAACCCTGTCCTAAATCTGACCCGAAAGGAGGCAACAACAGTCATGAAAAAACTAGTCATACTCGGTGCCGGTAGCGCTGGCACTATGATGGCAAACAAAATGAGGAGAGATCTGGATGATGACTGGTCCATTACCTTGATCGACAAGGATAATGTCCACTATTATCAGCCAGGATATCTCTTCGTGCCTTTTGGCATCAACAAACCACATGAAATTAGAAGAAGCCGCAGAGAATTTATCAAGCCCGGAATAGATTTTGTTATTTCCGAACTTACCAACGTTGACTGGGACAAGCAGGAAGTCAGTACCGCTACCGAAGGAAAGTTCAACTATGACATTCTGATCATGTCCACCGGCTGCGATATTCGCCCAGATGAAGTCGAGGGTCTTGAGGAAGGATGGGGGAATGATATCTACGGTTATTACCGTTTTAACGACTGCCAGGAGCTTGGCAAAGCACTGAAACGATTCAAAGGCGGCAAGTTGGTTATAAACATTGCCGAGATGCCAATCAAGTGCCCGGTGGCCCCGCTGGAATTTGCCTTTCTAGCAGACTGGTCTTTCCATCAGCGCGGAATTCGTGATGACGTTGAGATGGAGTTTGTCACTCCTCTGTCAGGCGCATTCACCAAGCCTGTTGCAACAAAGGTGCTCACCGACGCCCTCGAGGACAAAAACATTAAAATTACCCCGAACTTTGCGCTCGGGTCAGTCGATCATACCCAGAAAGTGATCCAGGCCTATGACGGCACCGAAGTAGCGTATGACATGCTCGTTTCAATACCGCCCAACTTTGGCGCACAGGTCATGATCGACTCTGGTATCAGTGACCCGATGGGATATATCCCGGTTGACAAGCACACCCTGCAGCCGGAAGGCAGGGAAAATGTCTGGGTGCTTGGAGACGGCACCGATGTTCCAACCTCCAAGGCCGGAGCAGTCGCCCATTTCCAGGGCGATGTAGTCCATGAAAATATCATGGCCTATGTAACGGGAGGTGAACAACATGCCCGCTCCGATGGGCATGCGGTCTGATTCATAGAATCAGGCTTCGGGAAAGCCTATATCATCGACTTCAACTACGACACCGAACCACTGACCGGAAAGTACCCCTTTCCTGCTATTGGTCCTCTGAATCTGCTCAAGGATACAGAGATGAACCACATGGCCAAACTGATGTTCAAGTGGGCCTACTTTAACCTGCTTCTCAAGGGAGCGTGGCTCGGACCACCTGACCTTATGATGGAAGGCAAAATTAAGGCGTAACACATCAGGCTGCAGACAGAAAAAGACCGGGGTAATCCCCGGTCTTTTTCGTTTAAGCCCATGAGCGACAAAACTCATCAATTAATAGTACGGTTTCTCAATTCCTATAAAAGGTCTTTATCCTGCTGAATTTCAATTAAATTTGATAAGTTTTTCCTGATATCGCCCTCTTCGCTTCGATTTCACTTTCAAATGAATCAAACAATAGGCTATGGTAGTAGTCGAGACCAATACGTGCGGCTGTCAGGTCGCTTTTCATGCTGATCGGCAGACTATTTTACGATTTAATAACAAGGATGAAGTCACACTGGACCTATTCTGATATCTTTGATCTTGAGTACTTTTTTCATCGTGATCAGGACGTCAATGACTCATTACTGCATCAAAGAGATCGTTCGATTTTCCTTGATCTTCAAAAACAGGCAGTGGATGAACCCACTCGTCAAGAAACGCTTTTATTCTCCTGGTTAAAAGAAAATAGAAGGCTGTTGTCCGAGGAAACGAGAGCATCTCTTCCCGGGCCTCTTATCGGTGAAGCGCTGCGGCTGATGATGGCGCTGTTTCCACTCTTCGGTGTCATTGCTGGTTTGCTTGCCGGTCTGGCTTTTTTTTCCTACTCGGGGACAACTCCGGTAAATGTGTTTCATTTCCTCTTTCTGTTTATCTTTACGCAACTTATCCTGGTACTGTTTCTCCTGCTCAAATTGTTTTTAAAGCGTTTTGGTCTGATTAAACAATCATTTCCTATCATCTTCAGGCTCTACACAGCCTTGACAGCCCGCCTGGCAAACAGGCTTCAGCACCGGCTCCGCACCTCTATAGCCGGGTCAAGACGCGATACCTATGAGCAGCTCGTCGGTCTTGCCAAAAAAGTACATTACAAATATGGCTTGTTGCTTTACTGGCCGTTATTCTCCATCAGCCAGCGCACCGTGGTCGGCTTTAACGCAGGACTGCTGGGAGCAACCCTTTTCCGGGTAACAACAAGTGATCTGGCCTTTGGCTGGCAGTCGACGATTCAGTTTAGTTCGGCAACCCTTTATAAAGGGGTGCAAATTCTTGCCCTCCCATGGTCCTGGCTATTCCCGGAAGAGATTGCCTATCCATCTCTGAAGGCCATAGAGGGCAGCAGGATCATTTTAAAGGATGGTATCTATAATCTGGCCACTCAGGATCTGGTATCCTGGTGGCCTTTTCTGATATTGTGCCTTGTTGTATATGGATTGCTGTTTCGTATCCTGCTGATGCTTTTGGCCCACTATTATCAACGCCGCTGTTTACATCACATCAAACTCGACAGTACTGACGGGCTGAGCGTACTGAGGCGAATGCAGAGCCCAATCGTCTCGACCCAGGCAGCTTCCATAGACAACAAAAAATCAGAGGTTAACGAGCACAACGCATACAATCCAGCACAGGACCATGGTTCAGCAACATTATCAGGCTCATTTCCACTGATGCTCCTGACAGCCTATGATGTCTCAAAACAGTTTGACCTTGGCCCGTTTATCTCATTTATTCAGCAGCGGGGATTTACTGTCGACCAGCAGCAGATCATGATGCGGGATTACCCCTCTGATCAATCACTTCTGGCGCGGATAGGGGAGAAAAATCTGGACAAAAACGTCGGGGTTTTCCTGTTGATGGAATCCTGGATGCCGCCAATTGGTGAAGTGTTCGGGTTTATTAAAAAACTGCGTACTACTGTTCATAAATCCACTCCGATTTACGTCGGACTTGTTGGCAAACCGGCAGATACGGGCACGTTCACCAGCCCGCTACCAGGAGATTGCAAAATCTGGCAGCAAAAACTCGATGCATTGTCGGACCCATTCTTAAAAATATTCCCCTATTCTGAAGATGAAAACTCCTGAAATTGCCATACTTGGTCATCCAAACGAAGGTAAATCTTCGGTATTATCAACCCTTGCAGAAGATGATTCCGTAAGAGTCAGTTCCATCCCCGGTGAAACAACTGAGTGTCGGACATTCCCTGTCGTCATTGATGGCAAAGAACTGCTGAGATTTACCGACACTCCCGGATTTCAATATCCGCAACAGATTCTGGAAGAACTTAAAACCTTCAGCGGCAACAGTGAAACTCGTTTGAAGCAGCTCATGGAGTGTACCGGATCGTCTCCTGAGTTTGCTGATGATCACGAACTTCTGCGCCCGGTAGTTCGAGGAGCTGGAATTATTTATGTGGTTGACGGCTCCAGACCGGTTCGATCAGTCGACAGGGCCGAAATGGAAATTTTAAGGTTGATCGGCAGACCGAGGATGGCTGTTATTAATTGTAAGGATGATAATTTCAGGTACCTCGATGACTGGAAAGATGAGTTCAGAAAGCGGTTCAACGCAATCAGACTGTTTAATGCACATCGAGCCACCTACCGGGAACGAATTGAGCTCCTTGAGTCTCTCAAAGCAATCGACCAGGACTGGCACACACTCCTCAATGAAATCATCGTCTCATTCAAAGCAGACTGGGAATCCCGAACGAGGACCTGCTCAGAGATTATCTGCTCCCTGCTAAAACGCTCCCTGTCCCTGCAACTGTGTGAAAACTTCTCCAACGGTCAGGATACCGGCCAGAAAGAAAGTAAACTGGTTCAGGAATACAGCAGACGAGTGATGGACATGGAAGCACAGGCACATCAGCAGATTCGATTGCTATTCAAGCATAATATCTTCGATTATAAACTCTCGAAGCACTCCATTCTTGGTGATGATCTCTTCAACGAAAAAACCTGGCAACTGCTTGGGCTCACCGGCAAGCAGTTTCTGATCATTGGAGGTCTTGGCGGGGCAGCCGTCGGGGCAGGCATTGATATCGCCGCCCTGGGTCATGGTCTTGGTCTCTTTACTGCTCTGGGTGGGATTGCGGGGACAGTCGGGGCGATTGCCGGCAGAAGCCGAATGTCTGCTGACGCCTCATTCATGGGAGTTAAAATAGCCGGACCGCAAATCCTGGTTGGTCCTGCCGAAAATATCTCCCTGTTATTTGTCCTGCTTAACAGGGCGTTGCTCTATTATCAGCAATCAATAAACTGGGCACACGGTCGTCGAGACTATCGCGAATCTCTGGCAGACAGGCAAAATTCTGATACTGCAGGATTTACCAGAGACTGGCCAGCGGGAAACCTGAAAGTCTGTCATCGTTTTTTCAAAGCCTTACGGCAAAACAATGTGCACAATGGTTATGAACAGGAAAAAGAGCTGCAGGCAATTCTGTTCACAACCCTCATGAAAATCTCAAATGACCAGGGGCCCCTGTCCTGAGTCGCCTTCCCCAAAGCAGTTGATCTCAGAGACCAGTGCAGATTTAATCGTCTCC
>CAZOWJ010000073.1:0-18282 GCA_964583415.1 uncultured Desulfocapsaceae bacterium | reverse complement strand
CAGTGTTGGAGATGTGGCGGAACCAGCCTTACTTTTCTTTTTCCCATCAAAGAGCGGCTTTTTTTTCTTTCAGCGATTCACCTATGGCAGTATTGAAACAAATCTCTACCAACTTGAAAATTCGGTGATCAGGGATCGATTCCATGATCCGCGCATTCATTTTGCGCTGAACTGCGCTTCTTTAAGTTGTCCAAGACTGCCACGACAACCATTCTATCCGGAATCACTCGAGCATCAACTGCAAGAAGAGACAAAAAAATTTATAAATTCTCCTAAAAATGTCAGATATGATAACAACAGTAAGGTGCTGTATCTTTCCTCAATTTTTGATTGGTATGAAGATGACTTCATTGACTGGATTAAGGAACATTACCCTGAGCAGGAGCCAACCCTGGCTACTTTTGTAATGAAATACCTGTTACCGGAGACATCTCAATTAATACATCAGAACGCTGGCACATTTAAAACGGTCTTCCTGCCCTATGACTGGGGACTTAATGACCAGAACAGAAAGCAGTAATTCGCAGAGATTATGGTATAGGGATTTTCAAGACCAATCGGAAAATGAGTCTTTCTCGGGCGTGTTAAAAAAAAAATCTAATTACCATCAAAACTGGGCTCAGCGCAAGTAACTTAATTTCAACAATAAAGTGAGGGGACTGATTTTATTTTTCTGCCTCCAAAATCGGGGACAGATTAATTTTCACAAAAGACGTGAAAAAAAATCAGTCCCCTCGACACCATAAAGAAAAATTTAATCTGTCTCCCGTTTAACTTTATGAAAGGTGTCATTCAGGTGGTATAAAATCTATGTCTGGTTATCGGTTTATCTTCTTTGGTTGATCACCTTACTGTCAGGGTGTTTATTAACCCATTTTTTCCATTGCGTATCTTCTGATTTCAGCATCGGCAGATATTGACCAAGGTGTCTGCCGCTGATCCCGCGAAGGCCGCCTTTCTCAGGGTACCACAAGCTCATCGTCTCTTTGTCGTAGAGTACAAACGTGTTTTTATAGGTCCAGCCTGAAGGGGCAATCGTTAGAGTCTTTCCGTTTAAGGTGCGGCTGTACACAGCCGCGAGGTCAACCAGCGGTCAGTATCCAACAGCAATGGGCTTGCCGGCAATTGTGGTATTGGCAATTTCATGATTTCTCATCCGTTGTATTGAATAAGCATGCGAGTCCTCGCCAATGTTTATTCCTATTATTCTGGCTCTTGAAGACTTCGGGAGTTGTTTATCAGTCAGGTCCTCGTTTCTTAAAGGAGTAAAAGCGCTTTTACCAATACCATATTGAAACTTATCAGGCCTGAAACCACGTTTCGCTGCATCAGTAACATCCCAGCGTTCTCCTGTGCGATCTCTAATATAGATGTTGTCTCCTGTGGTTTCTACTGATGCTGTAATACCAGGGCTCGTGGTGACAAGCAGTACGATAATTATGATTAATGTACTGAATAATTTTTTCATGATTGTGCCTCCTCATTGAGAGTTCAAAACACTTCAGTCCAACTTTTTTCTCAGATACAGCTCAAGCATCAGATACTCAGCTCTTACCAGGTAAGTCGTATGAGAACAGATTATCTTACACCTCATGTGAATTTTCCCAGTATTGATTCTTTTTTATTCACTATTATGGTGAAACAGGAGAGTATAATAATTACTGGCAATAAGATGGAAGTCTGTTGTTCTGGTATAATGAATAATCAATCATTGTTTTCCTATCACATAAATCCGCGGACTAAATAACTTTTGTCCTTACAGGAGAATAACGTGTCTTCGCATACACGTCATACATTGAGTGCTCCGGAAACCTGGGTTGATAGATATGCAGACTATCTTTATTCATATGCGCTCTATCGGGTGTCTGAGGTGTCGGCTGCTGAAGATTTAGTTCAGGAAACCTTTATCGCTGCCCTTTCAGCACAGGCTAGATTTAAAGGTGAGGCATCTGAGAAAACCTGGCTTACCGGTATTCTGAAAAATAAAATCATGGATTTTTTCAGGAAACGTTATCGAGAACTGCCATCTTCGCAGGATGTTATTGAACGTGTCGTCATGGATGATTTCTTCGATGAACGCGACAACTGGGCTATCAAGCCCCGGAAATGGCAAGAAAATCCTCAACATATTCATGAGCGAAAGGAGTTCATGAGTGTATTGATGAAGTGCCTCTCTACGATCAGTAAAAAACAGGCTGATGCCTTTAGACTGCGAGAGATTAATCAGGTTGACACTGATGAAATCTGTAAGGTTTTAAAGATCAGTGCGACTAACTACTGGGTGCTGATGCACAGGGCACGATTACAGATCCGCAAGTGTCTGGAGATGCAATGGTTTTTGTCAAAACCGGAAGGAGATAAATCATGAAACCCTGGTTTTTAAACTGTAACAGAATTTCCGAACTGGTTTCCGAGTCGATGGATTCAGATACAGGGTTTACTCGCCGCATAGGTATCAAGTTCCACATTATAATGTGTCGTTATTGCGCACGTAATGAGAAGCAACTCCACACTATACGAGACACCATAAAAAAAAGTGTGGATGAGAGCAATGATGTTTCATTGCAGGCCATGTCAGATCATAAAAAATGGCAGATTAAGAAATTGCTGAACAAAGATGATTGTAACGAATAAAGAATTCTAGCCCGCAAAAATATCGGTTATTCACACCTGTTGATTTCCCATAATTCAGTTACGTAAAAGTTCTCTACCTCTATCTCCATGTACATGAAAGATAGTAGACTGCTATGGCGTAAGTAAAAAATGTAAGGAATGGCAACCTCCAGCGACTGATAGATTAAAGTCACAATCAAGAAGGTCACTCTCAGGAGGAATAGTCGTGAAAAAAATAGCACTGATAGTTCTTGTAGCTTTGGGTGTTTCAGCTTTTTTTATATTTGACCTCAACCAGCTGTTAACCCTTGAAAACATAAAGGCCAGCCAGGCTCAGTTTGAGCAATGGCGAAACACCTCTCCGATATTTGTCAGCGTCGCATTCTTGATAATATACACAGTTGTCACCGCTTTATCGATGCCAGGGGCAGCTATCATGACACTGGCGGCAGGTGCGCTGTTCGGGATAATCTGGGGCACCATTATTGTATCCTTTGCGTCAACCTTTGGTGCCACACTGGCCTTTCTGGCTTCTCGATATCTATTTCGAGACTTTATTCAGCAACGATTTGGCAATCAGTTACAGTCTATAAATAAAGGCATCAAGCGAGAAGGCAATTTTTATTTATTCACCTTGCGGCTGGTCCCGGTGTTTCCGTTTTTTCTTATAAATCTTTTAATGGGGCTGACCTTGATCCCAGCCAAATCATTTTACTGGGTGAGTCAGGTAGGTATGCTTGTCGGAACCATAATATATGTGAACGCTGGAACACAGCTGAGCCAGATAGAAAATCTAAATAGCATCCTATCCGGCCAATTGTTGCTGTCATTCGTATTGCTTGGTGTCTTCCCGCTTCTCGCCAAAAAAGCGGTGAATATTTTTAAAAGAAATCGGGTTTATCGAAACTATTCAAAACCACAAAGCTTTGACCGTAATCTGTTAGTTATTGGCGGTGGCGCTGCCGGTCTTGTCAGCGCTTACATTGGTTCTGCAGTTAAGGCACGAGTCACGCTGGTTGAGGCAGGGAAAATGGGAGGGGACTGTCTGAATCACGGATGTGTGCCGAGTAAAGCCTTGATTCGCAGCGCCAAGTTGATCCAACAGGTTCGACACGGTGATCGTTATGGCATCAACGCTACCGAACCTTCGTTCAGTTTTAAAAAAGTTATGGCACGAGTTCTTGAGGTCATTAAAAAAATTGAACCACACGACAGTATTGAGCGCTATACGGATTTGGGTGTTGAAGTAATACAGGGGTTTGCCACTATTGTTGATCCCTGGACAGTTGAGGTCCAATTGAAAGCGGGGGGAACCAGGCGATTGACAACCCGTTCTATCGTCATAGCAGCTGGAGCCAGACCATTTGTACCGCCTCTGCCCGGTCTTGAAGAAGTTGGCTACCTTACCAGTGACACCCTGTGGGCAGAATTTTCGAAAAGGGAAAAACCACCGACAAGGCTTGTTGTGCTCGGTGGGGGCCCGATTGGCACCGAGCTTGCGCAGAGCTTTGTACGGCTTGGCTCTCGAGTGATTCAGATCGAAATGGCTCCGCGCATCCTTATTCGTGAAGATGAAGATGTGTCCAGAATTGCAACATCTTTCCTTGAAGATGAGGGTGTTGAGGTACTGACAAATCATAAAGCCCTGAGCGTCGAGCATGAAGGAGATGAAAAGATATTAGTTGTTGAACACAATGGTATTGAGAAGCGTATTGCTTTTGACGATATGATTTGCGCAGTAGGGCGCTCTGCTAGACTTGAAGGGTATGGTCTCGAAGAGCTCGGTATACCAGTTGAGCGAACGGTCCAGACAAACGAATACCTGGAAACGCTCTACCCGAATATTTATGCTGCAGGAGATGTTGCCGGACCATATCAGTTTACCCATACGGCAGCCCATCAGGCTTGGTATGCTGCGGTCAATGCCTTGTTTGGGAACTTAAAACGGTTCAAGGTTGATTACTCCGTCATTCCCTGGACAACGTTTATTGATCCGGAAGTTGCCCGTGTTGGCTTAAATGAGCAGGAAGCTAAAGAGCAGGGAGTTGCCTACGAAATCACCCGTTATGAACTCGGGGAACTGGATCGTGCAATTACAGATAGCGCTGACCACGGATTTATAAAAGTTCTGACTGTGCCTGGCAAAGACAGGATTCTAGGAGTAACCATTGTTGCAGAACACGCGGGTGAATTGCTGGCTGAATATGTACTGGCGATGAAGCACAAATTGGGGTTGGGTAAAATTCTTGCCACGATTCATACCTATCCAACCTTTGCAGAAGCTAATAAATATGTTGCCGGTGAATGGAAACGAACGCATGTATCCCCGAATATCCTGACGATGCTGGATTATTATCACCGCTGGCGACGTGCGTGAAAAAAGAACATCAATGGAGCGATAATGAGCGGTTTCGCTACGGCAGCACATGAGGTGGTAAGATGGGAAATGGTTATAACAAACGCACAGTTTTTTTTGAAACAGATTATGCCCTCTACTGGTCAAATCTTTCAAGATTCAATAATCTTCTCGTTATTTTAAATATTTCCCTGTTCTTTCTGACTGGGCTCGTGGCAAGGGGGTATTACTTTACCTGTTATTCTTTGATTCTACTTGGTATTGTCGGCATTGCAGCTCTGGTGCCGACAATCCTGTTTAAACGACTCTGGTATTATGGCCTGTTTTTCATGATTGAATGTGCAGGCCTTTATTTTCTTGTCGCCAGTATCGCCTATTGGGTTCAGGATGGATCTTCACATGCCGGGAGTAAGTTGAATCTTTAAATACACTGCACCAGTCAGTCATTTAACACCGTAACTTCGTAAGGAACGAATGATACCTCCAGTTAGTAAAATAGGAACATCATTTATGGGGTCAATCGGTACATTTCTGCTCAATCGGCTGGATACACCTTTTGTTCACTATGAGCAGATAATTATAAACAATATGGAGAGCCTCTATGATACCATTCAACCGGGAGATGTGTTGCTCGTGGAGGGGCGCTCAAAATTAAGCCAGATTGTCAATTATCTCACCCAGAGTCGCTGGAGTCATGCTGCCCTTTATGTGGGAAGAGACCGCTCGTTGCAACTCCCAAAGGATATGGGTATTGCCGACAAACACAGCATTGACAGACAGCACATGCTGGTTGAGGCAAAGCCAGGCATTGGGGTGAGAGCAGCCGTATTAAAGACCTATCAGTATCACAATATCAGGATTTGCCGTCCGTTTGGAATATCTTCTCTGGATCTCGAGAAGGTCATTACAGAAGTGTGTGCAAATATTGGAAAGAGCTATGATCACCATAACATTCTCGATCTTGCCTTGATGGCCTTGCCTCGATTTCTCAACCCATTTCGAAAAAGAACCATAAAGGCTTGTCTTGGGGGGTGTACTGAATACCAGGTAATCTGTTCAGGCATGATAGCCAGGGCCTTTCAAAATGCCGGATACCCTATTGTACCGCTATTGCATGAAACATCCGGGGGAGCATCGCCTGGTCAGAATAACCCATACGGGTCAAGGCTTGTCATGCGACATTATTCACAGATAACACCAGGCGATTTTGATATAAGCCCAAATTTTGAGATCATTAAATACAATATCATTGGCATGGGGGAGTTTGATTATAAATCCATCTGGGCAGTCGACCTCACCTCAAATACCTCAAATGTCCGACATTGATGATTATGTCAAACATAACGGCTGTCTGGTCGCAAACATTTCAGAACTAGAAGGGGTGTAACATGCAATTTGGAGCAATGAACTTTCCGATAAACCCTCTGCTGCAGGAAATAGATACGTTTGCCAGGTTGTCGTTTGATTATATTGAAATTACGATGGACCCACCCATGGCCCATTATTCCGATTTGTCCGCCAATCAAAAAGCAATTAAGCAAAGTCTGGCGGTAAATGGCCTGGGAGTTATTTGCCATCTCCCAACGTTCGTAACCACCGCCGACTTGACAGAAAGCTTAAGACGAGCATCAATCACTGAAATGCAGCGGTCTTTAAGCGTCGCAGCAGATCTGGGTGCGCAAAAGGTAGTCCTGCACCCCAGTATGGTTACTGGTATGGGAGGATTCGTTCTCGATACTGTCAAAGGTTATGCGTTTGACTTCCTTTCTGAAATGGCCACTGCCGCGGACCGTTTAAGTATACAAATCTGCTTAGAAAATATGATGCCCAGAAATATATTGGGAGTTGAACCAGATGATTTCAGCGAGATATTCTCAGCGTTCCCGTCGCTCATGCTCACTTTGGACACCGGACATGCCAATCTTGCCGATTACTCTGGTAATAGATTGTTTGATTTAATTGAACGCTTTGGTGATCGAATCGGCCACCTTCATTTCAGCGATAATTCGGGTCGAAGCGATGACCACAGGGCCATTGGAAAAGGAACAATAAGCTTTTCCAAGATTATAAAAAGAATCAAATCTATCGGCTATGATGATTCATTAACGCTGGAAATTTTTGAAAATGACCACCAATCTCTTTTGGATAGCCGTGAAACAATAAGAGAGCTGCTTTCTGCTCAGCGACGATAATGCTCTTCAAGACCATTATCTTTTCGTTTACATGATCAACACCACATCGCTTAAGATTTGATCTTCGAAGCTAAGTACTTTATCCCTGAACCACAGTAAACATGGTGAAAATCTCTTCATTCTCTGATGCACCGTGTATATGGAAGGATGCAATTTATAGCTTACTAGAGCGCATTGGTCACAAAGCATTCTGCCTCTCCCAGCTGTGAGGTGTTTCACATAGGTTGAAGCTCATCACCAAATTTTTTACCTTGACAGAAGTGACATATTTTAGCTAACACTAGGTACGGTTTATGTGCATATGACCGTAATGCGACTATGTCGTACCAAATACAAGGAGATGAGATGAATCCTGAGACAAAGGTAGGAATAATTATTTGTGATCGCTATCGCCGCTGTGCTGGCGGAAAGTGTCTACGTTCCCTTAAAAACAAAGAAGGTGCCTTCAGTATATACACGGACACAGAAGTTGAATTAGTTGGTTTCACAACATGTGATGGTTGCCCTGGTGGCAATATCGAATATGCGGGTGAAGAGATGGTAAATAATGGCGCAGAGGTTATTCATCTGGCTACCGGAATGGTGGTTGGGTATCCCCCTTGCCCTCACATTAATACCTTCAGAACCTTTCTTGAAAAACGATATGGTGTAACCGTCGTTGTTGGCACGCACCCCATACCTAAAAAATATCTTGATATGCATAATTCTCTGGGAACATGGGAAAACTCTGAATGGAAACCACTTGTGGCACCAACGATGAGTGATGAGCTAACACGAGCGAATTACGATTGATGTTAAATGTGTTTGTCTTCAAGGATAGACTTTGACCGCTTATTAGTACTGGAAATTAGCTTCACTGAAATGAGCGGTGTGTATTTCGTAACCAAGAACTTTTGTCATTCGAATAAACAGTATTACATGGTAAATTCCTGCCAATCAGCAAGAGGAGAATTAGATGGAAAAAGGACAAAAACTTGTCATTGTTGGCTGTAGCGGTTCGGGTGGTCCGGCGGCAATGATGTCAAAAAAACTCATGCCTGATGTAGATGTTACGGTAATACGCAAAGAAGAGTTTTTTATTGTCAGGTGAGCTCTTCCTCACGTCGTGGCCGGTCTGGTCGCAAATGAGAAGATAGTCGTTCCGGATAAAATGCTTCAAGGTATGGGAGTTAATGTCGTACAGCAGGAAGTGACAAAAGTAGATTCTAAAAACAAGGCTGTTTATACCGCTGACGGAGATGAATTCAATTATGACAAGTTGTATCTGGCGACCGGATCATCTTCTTTTGTACCACCTCTTGAAGGGAGAGATCTGGATGGAGTTCTCACCCTTCGAGGGCTTCCGGATGCTGATCGGATAAAGGAATTCATAACAAAAAAAAATGTTAATAATGTAGTCTTTATAGGTGCAGGTTTCATCAGTATGGAAATCGCATCTTTATTGTCGGACAGTGAGTCGAACAACTTCAATATTTCTGTTGTGGAACTGATGGATCGCCCGCTTCCGTTGATGCTTGATAAGGACATGGCTGACTCAGTTCAACTATATCTTGAAGAAAAAGGGTTGAATATACTTACCGGCAAAAAAGTTGCTAAGATCATTGGAGAAAGAGGCAAGGTAGTTGGTGTGCAGCTGGATTCAGGCGAAATCATCAAAGCCGATGTGGTTTTCATGAACGTCGGCGTTCGGCCAAACATTGAGCTGGCCAAAGAAATCGGTTTAGAAATAGGCAGGTTCGGAGTCAAAGTGAATGAGTACCAGGAAACCTCGGATCCTGATATCCTGGCTGGCGGGGATTGTGTGGAGAAGTTTAATTTCATAACGAAAAAGCCCACGCCCGGCCAACTTCGGGGACCAGCGGTTGTACAGGGAAGACTTGCCGCCAAAAGGCTGGCCGGCTTTGATATCAAATTTCC
Source organism: uncultured Desulfocapsaceae bacterium (assembly GCA_964583415.1). GTDB lineage: Bacteria > Desulfobacterota > Desulfobulbia > Desulfobulbales > Desulfocapsaceae > MADRE3. The sequence continues at coordinate 9,204 of CAZOWJ010000073.1, read as the reverse complement.
TGGCGTCCTTGACGCCGGCGGCTGCAAGATATTTGACATGACAATTACCGCCACCGGTTTTACAGAGGAAAAGGCAGCTATGGAGGGCATTGAAACCGTATCAGCAATTGTAGATTCCCGGTCCAAGCACGCGATGATCCCCGGCACAAAACCATGGAAAATCAAACTTGTATTTGACAAAAAGACTCAAAAAGTAGTCGGCGGCCAGATTGTCAGCCATGCGATCGCACCGGCGAGAGAAATAGATGCAGTTACTGCATTCATCCTTGGCGAAAAGACCATTGAGGAATTAACCACGTTCACTTCTGCTTGCAACCCGGATATCTCATCTGAACCAAGTGCAGAGCCTATCACCATTGCTGCAGAACTGGCCCTGCAGAAGTTGAATACGATATAATGCGCTTTTTATAAAGAGACCACCTGGGGAATCATTTTATTTCTACGTTGATTTCCCAGGTGAGTATAACAGCTTAGAACGTGCCAGGTGCCACCTGAGTAAGAAGATTTCTTCCTATGAGCCTACTTCCATACTAATCTCAGGAAAGCCAAGCCAGAAACCGTTATGTGAAGCATAATCGAGCTCAAAACGAACAACATCACTATGGCGCTGCTCAATTTCTACGAAGTTGCCCATAATTTCCTTGATATCGCCTTCAGTCGAATTATAGGCTTTCTGATAATGTTCCGTTGTCTCAATTTCAAGCTTTAGTGCGCTGCTCAGTACTCGCTTGAGATCACCCAGCATTTTTTCTGGTATTTTGATTTTCATCGATGCTATGTTTTTCTGGATAACATCAATATCTGGGATAGAGGTCTTGAGATGCTTGTAGGCTATGTTTCCGTTGCTCTTCAAGGTATCAATACTCTGTTCAAGAAAGTCGATGTGTGTCTGCTCTTCATCTGCCAATTTTTTGAAAATGGCTTTTCCCCTTTCGTCGTCAATAATTGAAATCGCCGTTATATAGAGATCTCGTATTTTCTTTTCATATTCTAAAGCTGTAATAAAAATAGTCGTTGATTTCATACAATCTCCCTGAACGTTCACCATTTTGAAAAAACACCATTAGATATGAATTAGTTCCTCCTCTCTACTATATGTCTGTCAAGCGTTTTGTCGAACCAGCTCTATTTTCTAATCTGGTTTGAGTAGGAAAGGGTGGGGGAGGGTATTGGAGATTAGAGAAAATAGCATGTCAGAAAAAAGCAATGTCAATCATAGTTGTGCCATATCTTTGCATGTAACTTACATGTTATACGTCTATTATTTCGATTCTGATCAATTATGGCCATGAGGAAATGTCATTAATATAATATCTTGTTGCCGGAGCGACTCTTGAGAGATACTCCTTGCAATTAAAAAATAAATGATAATAGATACTTCAGTGGGTGACGTCTTAAAGAGGCGTAAGACCTCGAAAGGTAGAAACAACCCGATAATTGATCACATTACGATAAGAGCTAGACATTGAAATCTCTTCTGAAAAAACAGTTGGAGCAATTGATATCAAATGGCACCCATGTACTTCTTAAAGGCGCCATGCACGGTATTGAAAAAGAGGGACTGCGTGTAGATTGCTCAGGTGTGCTATCTCAAAAACCGCATCCTGAGGGCCTGGGTTCTGCATTGACCAATAGTAACATTACCACCGATTTTTCTGAGTCTCAGCTCGAAATAATCACCCCGGTTTTTGAAGATCCTGGAACAGCGATACAATTTCTTGAGAATCTTCATGGCTTCACATACAGCCACCTCGGTGAAGAGCTGATCTGGGCTGGCAGCATGCCTTGCAATATTCCGGATCCTGAGCTCATTCCCATCGCCCGGTTTGGTTCTTCTAACATCGGTCAAATGAAACATATTTACCGCCTCGGTCTCGAGCATCGTTACGGCAGGATGATGCAGAGCATTGCAGGCATTCATTATAATTTCTCGCTACCCGATGATTTTTGGCAGTCATTTCAGGAGAAACAAGGAAATACTTCAGCGCTCCAGTCCTTTCGATCGTCCTCTTACTTCAAAATGATTCGCAACTTTCGTCGCCATTCATGGCTTCTCCTTTTTCTTTTTGGTTCCTCACCGGCACTATGTGATTCATTCCTGAAAGGAAAGCAACATGAGCTTCAAAGGTTACATGACCATACGCTCTATCTGCCATATGCTACTTCATTACGAATGAGCGATCTTGGGTATTCAACAGAAGTACAATCTTCCCTGAACATCTGCTTTAACCATCTTAGCACCTATGTTGATTCACTTGATAAGGCCATTCACACATCTTATCCGCCCTATGAGAAGATAGGCGTAAAGGTTGATGGAAAATATCGCCAGCTTAACGACACCATTTTACAGATTGAAAATGAACATTACAGTGATGTTCGTCCGAAGCGCGTTGCCAGGAAGGGGGAGAGACCTCTTCATGCACTAAGGAAAAAAGGTGTGGAGTATATTGAAATTCGGAGTACTGATGTTAACCCTTTTTTGCCGGTGGGCATTGATATCCAACAAACACTGTTTCTCGATACTTTCCTCGTCAGTTGCCTGCTGATGAATGAAGATGATATCTGCCCTGATGAGTGTAAGATGGTGAACGACAATGTGCAAAAAGTCATAACCAGAGGTCGTGAGCCGGGACTGGTGCTAAACACTCCGAACGGAGAAGCTGCGCTGGCTGAAATTGGTAACTCATTACTTCATCAGATGCTGATGACTGGCGAACTGTTGGATGAAGTTCATGAAACGAAAGCTTACAGTACATCGGTCAACGCTCAAATAGAGAAACTGGAAGACGCCTCATTGACACCATCGGCCCAGGTGCTGGAGGCCTTGCGAAAAACCGGTTTAAATTACACTCAGTGGGTATTGCTAAAAAGTCGGGAGCATAAGGAAACCTTTAGGCATTTATCTTCACGTTCAGATGTATACAAAGATCTGGCACGAGGAGCCGCTGAATCAATAAAAGAGCAACAACAACTTGAAGCCAGCGATAAGCTGACTTTCGACCAGTTTCTAGAGGAGTATCTGGCATTTAAATTGTATGAGTAATGCAAGCCCAGTTATAGGAGCAATAGCCTATCATTGTCCTCGAGCAATAATTAGCTGATTTGTTAAAATATTTGTCTCTTATTTCTTCTCGTCTTTTCCGAGATCATTTTTAGGCTTACTCAACAGGTTCTTGAGGTCAGCAAAAGGGGAGTGTGTAGCCGTGGATCCCTTCTCTTTATCTGGATTTTGAGTGGACAACCATTCGGCGTCGAGTAATCGGGAATGCTCGTTATCGTGGCAGTAGATGCATAACAGTTCCCAATTGCTGCCGTCGGGCGGATTGTTTTTGTAATTGTGGTCTTTATGATGAACAGTTAACTCTCGCAGATTTTTACCGGTAAAATCACGACCACAACTCGCACAAACCCACGGAAAAATCCTCAACGCTTGTTCTCTATAGTCTACTTTTTTCATTCTGTTCTCCTCCATCAAAGAGCAACCAAGCAAGAACGAGATATCCTTTGAACATTCTAAAGATAACCTAACTTACTTATACTGACAGGGTGGGAGTCGTGTCAATATGCACAATTGATCTAACAAATTGTTCTTAACATTGCTTTACTCTGGTATAGAAAACTTTTAGCGGGGGTAGTTTTCATATTTTGGATGCAACCCACGCGAGTAATGTGTTACTTTCTGTACCTAACAATAACCAATAACATATACTACCTTACATCGGCCTGGAGACAACATGGAGAAAATTATTGAAATTTGGGAGAGAGTCCTTTTCTACCTTTCTGAATTTTGGGAAAAGATATCTCCGTATATTGCTCAAGCCTGGGAGACTATTTCTCCTTTTGTGATGAGCATCTGGGGGAAATTTCTGTCTTTGTTTTGCCAATTTGGGTTCGTCTGTTCGGGTGGGAATCTTAACTGGACTGGTGGGGCAGTGCTTGCAGTTGCAGTAGTGGTATTCATCATGCTCGTTTTTAGTGTAAAAAGCCTGGTGCAGAATCGCTAGGGATGTAACTGTAATAATTACCCGAGTTTCTGTCATTTCCATTCGTTTTGAGACTCTTGGTTACAGCCAAGGTATTGTAACAGCGCCTGGCTACTGGATGCTGTTCGGCACCATAGTTATCATTTTTTGGGGTATACTTGCTGCCCGTTAATAATTTGAGCCTACTCCGCTACCACTGATTCCTCCTTTCCCGCTTAAACTTTCATTCAATAATGGAATAAAAAATTCAGATCTTTCTGGAGATTGTTTCTATATTTTCCTATAGTAAGGATGAGAAATTTGATTGTGTACATCTCTAATTTCCCGTAAGTCAGGTGAAATGTCGTGATTCTATGGCATGAACTTAATACCAATAATAGTGATATTTATGAAACGAATCTTAGTCCTTTTTGTGTTGGTGTCTACCTTCCTGTTTGTCTGTAATCGTGGGATAAGTCATGCCTATGAGCCTATTAGTTTTATAGATGCAGAGATTCTTTTGAGTAAAATTAAGGCCGATCGTGAAACCGTTGTTCAAAGTAATTTTGAGCAACTTTTCAAGCAATACAGTGATATTGAACCGCCAGAGGATCCGGCTATAACGGCATACATGGCTGCCTGTGTTGCTGAAAAAACTATTCAAGAGTTGGAGATTATGACGCCGCAGGGACTTGTCGATTATAGTAATAATCCTGAGTTATCAAGGCGCAATTCAAAACGGGTTGCAACAGAATGCTGGGGACAAATGCAGGCATTGCGAGAAAAGCAATCTAAAGAAAAAGGCAGAAAAAAATAGAGTCGCAATTTCAATAACAGACCATGCTACTCCCTCTCAATCTTTTTGTCTTCCCTCACCTAAAGTGGAGGAACTATCTTCAGTTTTGTATTAAAAAACCTAACAATTTTGAATAGCTAAAAGGAGACCTGACTTGAGGCCCTGCCTTTTAGTTAAGAAACGATCAAATAGTACTGCAATGTGATATATTAACCTGGTTCCAGCTAAAATATTCCGGATATCTGTAATGTTTTTTCAAGTTTCAGGAATATAAAAAAATCTCAAATTCTTAATGATTTACTGTCTGATAAAAAGAAGATGTATTTTATAGGGCCTCGTAGATTTGAATGGTTTTTAAAAGCAATGGCCTGATTTATGCATACTTTTTTTTATTCATTTAAAGGGTATTATGGCTTCTATTAAATGGGTAAGTAGTGGCAAGCCAGCAGAGAATCATTTGCAAACCTTACAGATGTTGCTATTTGAATTTCTAGAGCAAGAGGACCAATATAAAATAAAAACTGACAAAACAATCCTTTATAAAAATAAATCTATGATAGATCAAATCTTATACTTGAAGTGTAAAAGATGTAATCATGAATCTATTTTACATGCTGAGGTAATGGACAATTTATCCATCATTTTACCTGAAAGAACACTTCACCGAGGAATGTCTTATCTGAATCAAAACAGGCATATATTTAAATGCTCGAAATGCAGCAACAAGAATACAGAATTAGTATTGGGGTCTGAAAAAAATGAAGATCTCAATACATTTCCTGACCTGAATGGAATCGTCAATTGCGGAAGTTGCGGTGATGATATCGAGGAGGGAAGGCTGAGAGTACTACCTGACACCAATGTGTGCGATAAATGCTCACGGTCAGTAATAAATATATCAAATAAAGAAGACTCAGGCCTTAACCCGGAAAGCTGCAGCTCATCCAATGCTGTAATGGTTTTGATCATACCCCAGGAAAGTGGACATTGAATTAAGTCTCATTTCTTGATTTCTTCTATTCCAACTCATACAGCACAGCGAATGTATATCCATTCGGCAATTGAGGTTGTCAGTGATTACGATAAACTTCTATACACCTAGAAATACTATAGTAAATTGAGGTTAATCCTGAACAACTCAGGCATCTCAGAAAAAAGGTTCACGCCAGCTCAGGTTATCAGTGTATCTGACTGAAGAATGATGTCACGCCAGCCAAGACGTTTTACTCGGGCTCCATTAATCGATGAGCTTCATACATCTTACTTACCCATAGACACACGGGATTGAAACGGTATCCTTTTAAAGTCCAGTGCCCAACGAGCCTTTTCGCAATAGTGGGAATGAGGGAACTCAAGCAGTTTCATAGTGTTTTTATTCCACAACACCAAGAAACAGTAAAGATAAAAAGTATCGCAACTTGGGGAAGATGACTCTACGGTAACTTAAAACGTCCGCCATTTCTTCCAACCACCTGCCTTTAATCTATTTTACGGATACCTGACCTGCTCTATGTCCTCGCTGAACCAAATCTCCCGTTCGACAATCTATGCTTCCGCCAAAGCTGCAGTCCATGAGTATACAGTCGCTGTCTTGCGGTTCAACTCAGGCCCTTCGACATTAGCGTTAACGTGATTGCTCCGGGAGATACCGTAACAGGGCGTTTTCTGGCGTCCAGGGTGACTGAAGATGCCCGCAAGGTTCGATCCGGTACCTTAGATCGTTACGGCTGGCCGCTAGAAGTAGCTGCTGCGGTGGAATTTTCAGCCTCCGATGCTTCGAGCTTCATAAGTGGAGAGGTTATAAGGGTAGACGGCGGAAGTCAGTGCTGGCCATCCTGATTCAAATATCATGTTGAACAACCCCTGATTTTTTTAGACACTTTTTATCCAATAATAGTTCCTGTACATCCTCGGATTGCAGCTTAGGTCTATTTTTACCAATTCATCCAGAGCCATAAAAATGAAATCGACATACGCGGAGCTGACACTCTTGCTGCATGCTATCTCCTACATCTTGTGGTCGGATATTTTTTTATCTCGGTCAATAGTAATGATATGATTGTTGGCAATTTTCTGCCACCGTGAGGAGTTATTCAATGGCTCAGATACAACAAGTACAACATCATTGCCTTCAGTCATACTACACTGACCACCCTCAGAACAGAACTCGCTGCCGGTCATGATGTAGAGGCTGTTGGACATCTCTCCCTTACTGATATACCGGGTCGTTACCATCCTCTGGCCATCAGAGAGAACCAGGTTCATTGTCGACGGAGTCTCTGTACCAACCCGTGCTTTTAGTTCTTCAATTTTGGAAATAGCCCCCGAAAGAGCATTTGCAAGTTGCTCAACTGTTGGGTTTTCTAAATGTTTAATGAGGTCAACAAAAAGCGCAAAGATATGCTCGGTGTCGGTGTTTCCCTTGATCAAATCATATGCTTCATCTGATAAATCTCTTCGCAGTAATCTTCGTATCTTCTCAAACCCAAAAATTGTACCGTTGTGCATAAAAAGATACTTTTTCCAGGAAAACGGATGGCAATTCGTTCTGGATAACTGCCCGCCGATTGTTGCAGCCCGGACATGGGCGAATATACAATTGCTCTTTGTTACTCTGGAAATATCCTGTAAATTCTGATTGCTCCATGCAGGTGAGACTTCTTTGAAAACCGCTGGTGAATTGCAGAATTGAGGTGCATACCAGCCGATGCCAAATCCGTCCCCATTGAGTGGCTCGGTTCTTTCTTCTGCATGGTAACTCTGATGAATAATAGAGTGTTTAGGCTCAGTCACGAGGGAAGAGACGAATATTTCGGGTCCAATATAAGCAGCGAATCGACACATTTCTGGTAGCTCCTACGTTCTTATTGATAGATCACCATCACAATACCTCTAATGGTACGCTAGGCTTAGAACAGAACAAGATCAATGATAGAGAGCTTTTAATTCTCTAAAATTGTCATATTAACTGCTTAATTAACAGGTAGAACAGATGGCACGTTCCGGTTGTTGTACTTATTGTATCTAGTGAAAGTGACAAAACTCAACGATTAGTTCATCGATATCCTCCTTGAGAGGAAGTACTGTATTTTCCTAAACCACATTGTAGAGGTGTCCATATGAAGAGAATTATTTTATCTGTAATTGCAATACTGCTCTATTCGATTCCATTGATGGCAGCAGAAGGGGTGATTTCAGTCAAGAGCAATTTTGATGTAGAAGAAACAGCAAACCGCATGGAGAAAATTTTAAAAGAAAAAGGAATGACAATATTTAATAGGATCAAACACTCTGAGGGCGCCAGTAACGTAGGAATTGAAATACGAGATACAGAGCTATTGATCTTTGGGAACCCGAAGGTTGGCAGCCCGCTTATGAAGTGTCAGCAAATAATTGCGATCGATTTACCTCAAAAAGCGCTGATTTGGAAAGATGATACGGATGCCGTTTATATCTCATATAACGATCCAGGATATTTGCAAAGTAGGCATAATGTATCGGGCTGTGAGGAAGTATTCACAAAGGTCGGGAAGGCTCTAGCTGGTATTACACAGGCAGCGTCATCTAACTAACTCGTTTCGATTTAGAGCAGGAAAGAAGAGGCAACTCCAGAGATGGAGTTGCCTCTTTTGTTTGTCCCGAAAAGACTTTCGGGCAGCTAAGTGAGTATTGTACGGCTACCATTTCTCATCTGTAAAAACTAAGCCGCGATTGTAGACTATTCTTGTAGTCTTCGGATCAAATCTCAGATTACAGCCGAGGGGATCATGTATGCCAAAATGATGCCCACAATGATATCGGCAACCCTCCCAAAGATGATCAAGGCGAGCAAAGTCTAATGGGTGATTATGTTCATCTTTTTTTATATAGTCTTGCTTATTCACCATGGCTAATACCATGGGCCAGATAGATTCTATTGATAGATCAAGATTATTTATCCACACATAATTTAGAATTAAAATATTTTATTTAAATTCAAAAGGATAGATATCAAAATATCCTCAAATTCCTATTTGAAGGTTCCCTGGTGTAAAATTTTTCCTGCATCTTAATCAATACAGATTATATTTAAAATGGGAGCATGTGTATCTTGACAGCTTTCTCATTGTTGCTAACACTGGAGGTACCTTATGTGGTATAGAGTGGATTTTTCTGCAATACTGGGTGGGGTCATCGGCTTCATCATAATACTTATAGTGATAGTGGTTTTCCGGTTTCCACTAGCTGTTAAGCAATTCATAGGTCCACTCTTGAATTAAGGTTGCCAAATCACTGTATAGCTTGGCTGATCCGACAACAGTGACCTTTGACCTGCTGCTTTGTATACCAGATGGCATTGCCTGTAAAACAGCATGCATTAATGACCCTCTCTCCAAAAAAGGGGACAGATTGAAAGCGCCGGTAAAAGCCGGCAAAGAGTAAAGGGTGAAAGTCCCTACATAGTAA
>CAZOWJ010000072.1:0-18446 GCA_964583415.1 uncultured Desulfocapsaceae bacterium | reverse complement strand
GTCTCGCCATATCCGCTCAAGCAGCGTCGCCCACCGGTCAAAACGATAGTGCAATCACCTCTATTCCCGAGTGAATAGCCATCATCATCCTGCCCATTCTGACGTTCGATTTTTCTAAACAGCTAACCAACTCTCCAATCTCATCCATCATGATTCTTACCGACTGGTCATTGCTGATAGCATAGTAATTATTGGAAATAAGGCTTTGCAAAAGATTCACGATGGTATAAGAGTTCTGCTGCAATTAATCTATTTCAATCATCACCTGTAACCATTGAATCATACGCCTAAAACAACATGCTTGGAACAATCGTAAATGCACTGGCGATTATAGGCGGCAGCCTGATCGGCCTCCTCTTGAGCAAGGGTATTCCTGAGAACTACAAGAATATTGTCATGAGTGGGGTGGGACTTTCTGTCGTTTTGATTGGCATAAAAAGTGCACTCAGCTCAGACAGCATGATGGTTGTCATCTTCTCTGTAATTCTCGGAGCGGTGATAGGGGAGTTCTTGAAAATAGAGGAAAAACTGGAAAGACTGGGAAGCTATCTGGAAAGCAGAGTGGCATCAAAATCAAGTGACCAGAGCTCATTTGCCAGGGGATTTGTCACGGCAAGTCTTGTTTTCTGCGTCGGCTCCATGGCCATTGTTGGGTCGCTTGAAAGTGGCCTCACCGGCAGCCACCAGACGCTCTATGCAAAATCAGTGCTTGATGGAGTAACTTCAATTATTTTTGCCTCGACCCTCGGCCTTGGAGTTCTCTTCTCAAGCCTTGCAGTATTTATTTACCAGGGGTTGATCACACTGATGGCAGTATTCCTGAAGGGATACCTGGTAACCGAAACGATTAGTCAGATGACCTCGGTTGGCGGCCTGCTGATTCTGGCCATAGGTTTTAATATGCTGAAAATAACGGCCATCCGGGTCGGAAATCTGTTGCCCGGTATTTTCCTGCCGTTGTGCTATTTCAGCCTGCAGCGATTCTTTATCTAGAGACTATCGCCCACGGCCCACAACACTCATTATCTTTTTCTTTACGCCCTCGATAACAAAGGGGGTAAATCGTTTTTTTTCTTTGAGAATCCTGGCAAACAAATCGCGCTTTCTTGCCGGCGGTTCAGGCCGTACTCTCGGGGTCAGGGATAATGATCCGGTTTTACAGGCAGAAATACAGGCACCGCAGCCTAAACATTTTTCCTCAGAAACCCGAGCGATTTTCTTCAAACTGCTGTCCTCGCGCTCTGCCAGAACCAATGCCTCGACATTACAAGCGTTACTGCACAACCCACATCCAAGGCAGGTTTCCGCTGCAATTTCAAGCGTATAACTTGCTTTCGCCACGCCAAGTGGAAAACCACGCATGACACCGCCAAGGAGTTCACAGCAACAGGAGCAGCAGTTGCAGATGAAGGATGGTTTATAGCGGATATTATCTGTTATGTGGGTCAGGTTGAGTTCTCGGGCCCTGTCGAGAACCAGCAGCAGGTCTTCGACACTCCGCTCTTGGGCAAAACCACGCCGGACCATAAAGCGCGCGGCATTGCCAAGAGATATGCAGATTTCCTGTGTTGGTGCATTTTTGTCACAGGATTGATTAAGATGCTCCTTTTTGTGCCGACAGTAACACATTGCGATAGCACCATAGCCAGCATCACGAACGATCTGCCGGGCACTCTCATAGGTCGTGACCACCGAATTAACTGGGATGTGCTCCTCGTAGGGAAGGCTGCGAGTCAGCGGCGTTTTGCTGGCAAACATCTCCTTTCCCATCAGGTTTTCAGGATCTTCGAAGAGGTATTCATGCATGAGCTGAGCCAATTCCTCAATGGGGAGATCCTGGCGTTGTTTCATGAAGGTAAACTCGAAAAAACCAATCAAACCGGGTAACAGCAGGTAATATATCTTTCCGTTATAGGGCAGATCCATGACCAGTCCTTTATCAGCCATTTTTTCAAGGACCTCGACGAGAGCCTGCTCTTTAAATCCGGTGGCCCGGATTAATTCGGGCAATGAGGCCTCCTGAAGCGGAAAACGTGATGCCACAAAGGCTTCATCTTCAGAAAAGAGAATTGCCAGAATCTGTCTGAGCTGATTGCTATCCGGGAGTCCAATCGGGTACCTGTTCAACCGGTCAATGAGTGGTACGATATTGTCTCTTGTGTCAGAATGATGTCCCATAGTTATTTTTCAACCGCTTCCCTGTTTTTATTCACTCATTCGGTATCGATCTTTGAATGCAAATACCTGTTGTTCCCAGAGCCGACTGCGACATTTTTCATCAAATACTGGCTTTTTAAGCATTGATCTGAAAAACTCATCCTGTTCTTCACTGTTCTCGTAATTTAAAACCATCTGCAGGGCAGAGGCGGAAAAGTCTTTTACCAGAAAAGAAAAAATCTGTTCGAGAAGGTCTGAGTCGACAGCATATATTCTGCTGTTTTCCAGGATTAACTGAGCATAAACAATCAAGGTAAAAAGTTCACCTGCAGCAAGCATATAATCGACATTAGCCCTCTGCTCCCGGCTTGGCGGCGCCTGCATCAAAGCTGACTTAAAAAGCTCAGCCTGTTGTTTGAAGATGGCAACATTTGCACCAGAAATGGACTCATAGGCTCGCTCGTAGTCTGGAAAGGTAATCTCCGCAAGCCCTCCGGTTTTCTGGTTGAAGAGATAGTTATCATCGGATATTTCTGTACTCCGAACTACCTCAGGGTAGTCAACAGGATCGAAAAAGTAGTTAGGGATGAATTTAATGATCAGTGCCATATTGACATGCTCGGTACCTTCTAGTTTTGGCAGCATGCCTATATCACGGATAGCCATTTCAAAATAGGTATCCTGCTCATACCCTTTGGCAGCTATCACCTCGTGCAGCATATTGATCACCTTTTCACCCTGTCCGGTTACCTTCATCTTAACAACGGGGTTAAAGAGCAGATAGCGGCGATCATCATCGGATGCAGCCCGCAAATAATCGACCGTACGCCAGGTAAACAGTTTCATGGCAGCCAGGCGGGCATATGCCTCACAGAAAATCCTGCGAACATGCGGGAAATCGGTGACAAATCGTCCGTAGAGGTTCCTGGAGCAAGCATGGTTCAGGGCCTCGTGAAAGGCATGTGAACAGATTCCAATTGAGGCACAGCCAAGTTCAAATTTACCGATATTGATAGTATTAAGTGAAGAGTTCCAGGCATGTTTGCCACGAGAAATAATATCCGCCTCCGTGACCGGATAATCTCTTAATGCATATTCGGCCACATATGCCTGGCGGACCCCGGAAGTATCAATCTTCTTGACGCATTCGTACTGGGAACGGCATGGATCAACGCTAAAAAAAACATACTCACCACTGTCTGCCATTTTGGCAAATGTTGAAACAAGCGCAGCACAGTTACCGTTGCCGATATAGTATTTGGAGCCATTCGCACGGTATCTGCCGTTCCCATCTGGTGAAAGCGTCATCTCGCTTGAATAAAGATCAGCACCGTGGGCTTTTTCCGAAAGTCCGAAGGCAAACAGTCCGCCCTCATCCAGCAAACAGGCTGTTCGCTGTTTCAGTTCTTCATTTTCTCCCATCCAGATTGGCCCCAAACCAAGAATGGTCACCTGCCAGGCATACCAATAGCACAATCCGTAAAACCCCAGTATCTCATTGTACAGACAGAGGCGCCTCATATCCCAGCGTTTATCTCCGTCTCCATATCTGCCAGGGGTCAAAAGAGTGGCAAAGACCTTCTCCTGTTTTACAAAGGTCAGAAAATCGTCATACCACACCATGGACTGATCATCTTTTTTTATCTGTTTCAACCCTTTGGTTTCAAAAAAGTTGATGGTTTTGTCAACAAGATCCTGAAAACATGGATCCTGGTAATCTACAGAATATGCTTTGGGATTCAGCAACATCATTAAATCTCCTTAACCTCACCCGGTCGTTTTGTTTTTTCAGGGCCAATCTTCTCTGCTGCCCGCATTTAAGTCAAAGTTTCGTACGAACCTGGTCCCACCGTTTTACCTGCCAGCTGGTAGAGGCAACTGCTATGTCATTTCCTGAGAAATCTTTTACATCGCTCTTAAGTGTAATCGTGATAGAATCCTTATCCTGCAAGGGTTTGTATACCGCTTGATCCAGCACCTCAGGTGCCATAAAACACTCAGAAAAAATTCGCTCTTTTGCCTGGTAAAGGTATTCAACTTCAATTCGTGACATGATCAACCGATAGCGCTTCGGATCAAGTTTTGTCAGCAACAGAAAGCCGGCAGAAAACTCCGCCACGGTGGCGATTGCACAGGCATGTATGCCCCTGACATGGTTATGATTGGTACGCTTGTATGGAGCTGTTGTCCTGACCACATTCTCCCCGATCTCAAGGAGTTCGAAACCGTGAGGGCGGTTAAATGGTATCGTCCAGCGCAGTACCCTGTTAAGAACCCAGAGCCAGAATGTCGAACCTTTTGCCCGCAAGGTGAGTACCGGCAGGATGTCAAAACCTTTCATGAACGTGCTCCCTCTAAGGGTATCGGGTCAGGAGAAGACCCGCTCAAAATTATCTTTGACTTTCTCAAACAAGCCAATCTGCCCAAGCGCCGTTCGCAGCGTTTCCGGGTTCTCAAGCAGATCTTTCATGAACATTATCTCGGAGGCTTTCAGGTAGATATGGAACGGATCTGTCAGCTGTTTGCCAAAAACACGGTCGATAACCTGGGCCACGGAGTAGTCCCTGATATGAGGCTGGAGCAGCAGCGTGCGATAGAGTGTTTTTGAGATATAGAAGTGGATGGTTGCATCAACGCTCTCTATTCTTTGCCGATGCCCGGGCAGGATCGTTTTATCTCTCAGTTGGGCAAGTTTCAGAAGGGTCCGGCAGTAAGCCTGGTAGTTATTGAACCTGCCCCCAGCCTCAAGATCAATGTCCAGCAATGGCGACTGATAGATACCACGGAGCAGCGTATCACCGGTAATCGCCCAGTTACTGCCGGTGTAGACGAGATCACTCTGGGAATGGCCGGCACAGCTCAGTATTTCAATGTCAAGCGTCTCCGGAATATCGTGCTCAGCTGTCAGGTAGTTGTCGGGAAACGGCGGAAATATTACGTTTCGATAGAAGGATTCACGTAAGGTGTCCAGGTAATCACCGCCAAACCCCAAACCCGAGAGCAGGTCAAACATCTTCTCCACTCGTTCTTCATGACATCTGACCTTCAGGATGTCCCGATAGGGAAAATATATGGCAGCATCGCTGTTTTTCTCAAGCCAGTATGATTGGCCGTAATGATCAATGTGACAATGAGTGACGATGACGTGCCTGAGACGTTCAAGGTCAATGTGGTTTTGCAGAAACTGCGTTCCCTGTTCAGTCGGCGGGCCGGTATCAAACAGCACCAGCTCACCATTTAACTCGATGGTGTAACAATGTACCGGACCAACCATATAGGGTGTGTCTACGGTATATTGCGTTGGTATCATGTCACACCGAGAAACAACCAAGCCATGTAACCTGCCCTTTTGTCCCGGAATCCACAAAAAAGGCTCCGGGACAGGGACAGAGTTTGCTCATTATGAGAAAAGATATTTTTCTTCTTCGCAGGCTGCTTTGGCAAGCAGCCGTTTTGCCGCCAGCAGGCCGGTTGCATCATATTTTGCAAATCGTCTGATTCCTGACAGGATCATAGTAAGGGTATCACCTTCTTCTATGTAAAAAGCTCCCTTCTTGGCTGCCGAGCCGGCTATTTCGGTCGCACTGAAGGCGAAAACCTTGACGGCGGCTGACAGCAACGCTTTCCTGTTCTCACTGGCGTTGGCGAAATGTTTTTCAGCTCGCAGTACGGTACTCTCAAGGGCAAAAATCTGAATAGCAATGTCAGCTGCTGCCATGAGAATTTCCTGTTCATCGGCCAACTTATCCATAAATTTCTGGACCCCGACACCTGACAGGATCAGGAAAAGCGTTTTCAAGTTTTTGATCAGCACTTTTTCCGCCGCAAACAGTATTGAGTCATCCAGCTCTTCAAAGCTCGGGGTCATCAAGGACTCGAAGGCTTTCATCGCTTCAGCCTGAAGCGGCAGTTCACCTTTCATCGACTTTCTCAGGATCATACCGGGAATCAGCAAGCGATTGATTTCGTTTGTGCCCTCAAAGATACGGTTAATTCGCTCATCCCGATAATACCGTTCCGCCGGATATTCACTGACGTATCCATAGCCTCCGTGAATCTGAACGACTTCATCAACGGTTCTCGCCAGGACCTCGCTACAGAACACCTTCGATATCCCGCATTCAGGGGCATACTCTTCGATTCCTTTCTGGTATTCGACATAATAATTGTCTATTCCCTTCTCAATGGTGGCAAGCTTGTTGTCCAGCAGTCCTGCCAGCCGGTATATCAGCGACTCAGAAGCGAAAAGATCAGCTGTCAGATCGGCAATTTTCTCAACAATAGCACCAAAGCTGCTTATCTTCCTTTTAAACTGTTTGCGCTCGTTTGCATACTTGATACCGGTAACGAGTGCCATTTTCGCGGCGCCGGTCACCCCAGCTCCAAGCTTGAATCTACCGACATTGAGAACATTAAAGGCGATCTTATGGCCTTTCCCCGCCTCGCCGAGCAGATTTTCTACCGGCACCTTGCAATTGTCCAGGATGATCTGGGTTGTAGAGGAACCCTTTATACCAAGTTTCTTCTCTTCCGGCCCGACAACAAGACCCTCAAAATCCTTCTCCACAAGAAATGCCGTAAAATGTTCCTTGTCGATTTTAGCAAAGATGGTAAATAACTGGGCAAATCCGCCGTTGGTAATAAACTGCTTTGTGCCGTTTAAAATATAGTGGCTGCCATCTTCAGATAATATTGCTGAGGCCTGGGCACCGAGCGCATCGCTGCCAGATCCGGGTTCAGTCAGGCAATAGGCAGCACACCATTCACCTGAGATGATCTTCTCCAGGTATTTTTCCTTCTGCTGGTCGGTGCCATAATAAATCAGTGGCAAGGTTCCGATACCGGTGTGAGCAGAATAGGCGACTGAAAATGATCCTCCTGTCGAAATTTTTTCGGCCACCAGCATCGAGGAAGCCTTGTCAAGCTCAAGCCCGCCATATTCCTCAGGTGCATCCATCATCAGCAAGCCAATTTCACCGCATTTACGCATGCCTTCGACAACCAGATCAAAATTCTGAGCTTCAATCTCTTCCAGGTGAGGAACAATCTCCTTTTCGATAAATAGTTCAGTGGTCTCGCCAAACTGCCGCTGCTCGTCACTGAAATCTTCCGGGGTAAAAATATCCTCACAAGCCGTGTCTGCAATCAGGTATTCCCCACCTTTCATTATTTTATCCGTCATCTGGTCTCCCCTCATGAGATTATTATCAGGTTATAATTTTTCGAAAATTCCTGCGGCACCCATTCCGCCGCCAATACACATTGAGACCATGCCATACCGTAACTTCCTGCGTCCCATCTCGTGCAGCAGTGTGGCCGTCAACTTGGCACCAGTGCAGCCGAGCGGATGCCCCAGGGCAATGGCTCCGCCATTGACATTGATGATTTCCGGATCCAGCCCCAGTTCCTTGATAACGGCTAGCGCCTGGGCTGCGAAGGCTTCATTGAGCTCTATGAGCTGCAAATCCTGCTGTTTCAATCCGGCCATTTTCAAGGCTGCTGGAATTGCTGTAATCGGGCCGATTCCCATGAACTCAGGTGGTACACCCTTCACCGCAAACGACATAAATCGGGCCATTGGCTCCGTATCGATTTTCTTCAGATAATCCTCCGAAACAACCAGCGCGACAGCTGCCCCATCGGTCATCTGAGAAGAGTTTCCGGCGGTAACCGGTCCCCCCACCTTAAATGCCGGCCTGAGTCTTGCCAGGGTTTCAGTGGTCGTTCCCGGTCTGACACCATCGTCAACAGTAACGAGTTCCTTTGTTTTTTTTATCTTGCCGTCGACCAGAGTGTCCTTCTCTATTTCAACGGGTATTATTTCGTCTGCAAATATACCCTGCTTGATGGCCCTGGCTGCTTTCTCATTACTCCCGGCAGCAAAACGATCCATCGATGTCCTGTCTATGCCGTATTTCTCAGCAACAAGTTCAGCAGTAATACCCATTGAGGAGTATGCTTCCGGCCAGTCTACGGCCATACCGGGATTGGCGCTGTATTTCAGTCCTCCCAAAGGTACGCAGGACATGGATTCCACGCCACCGGCAACGATGCAGTCGGCAAATCCGAGCATTACCCGTTCGGCTGCCATGGCGATACTCTGAAGACCGGAGGAGCAGAAACGGTTGATGGTCTGCCCTGGAACCTCTACCGGCATTCCGGCTTTCATGGCAGCAACGCGACCGATATTCATTCCCTGCTCAGCCTCAGGAAATGAACAGCCAAGATAAACATCTTCTACCGTTATCGGTTCAATCCCGGTGCGCTCCAGAAGTCCTTTGATTGCCAGTGCGGCCAGATCATCAGGGCGCATGTCCTTGAATTTCCCTTTGTTTGCCCGGCAGCCCGGAGTTCTATAGCTTGCCAGAATGTAGGCTGTTTTCATTTTTTCATCCCCTATTATAGTCGTCTCTTCTTTTCTCAGATGATCAATTCCGTAACGGCTTACCCGTTTTCAGCATGTGCTGAATTCGCTGTGCAGTTTTTTTATTACCACAGAGTTTCAGGAAATTATCTCGCTCCAGCTTGAGAAGATAATCCTCGGAAACCAGGGTTCCCGGATTCACATCTCCACCACAGATTACGTCAGCGATGACGCCACCCATTTCAGCCTCATATTCGGTGACATAATTTCCCATTTTCATATTCCAGAGCTGACTTTTTATGCTTGCCGCTACATTTCGCCCTGGCACAGGAATATCTTTGCGCAGGCGCTGCGGACGATAGTTTACCGCCAGCCCCTGAACTTTCTTTTTTGCATCAGAAATTAACAGATCAATATCCATACTGATACTGTCACCAGAACGCATATAGCCCATTGCCGGCAATTCAGCTGCCCCCATTGATACGGTAGCCATGGCAATCTGCTTAAAGTTTTTCAGGATAAACGGCTGAACATCTGTTTCATACTGCTGTGCCAGATCAACAGCACGCAGGCACATCTCTTTGGTTCCGCCGCCAGCAGGCAGGAGACCGACGCCAATCTCGACCAGCCCCATATACGTCTCAGCGTAAGCATTGATACTGTCTGCATGCAGGCAGAATTCACAGGCGCCGCCCAAGGTCATGTTAAATGGTGCCGCCACAACTGGAACCCTGGCGTACTTGAGTGCCATGGTCGCCTTCTGGAATGATCTCAGAACCATATTGATATCGTCATAGGCACCCTCTGCCATAGCTACGGCAAGCAGCATCAGGTTGGCACCGACTGAAAAATTTGTACCCCGGTTGGCTACAACAAGCCCGATACCCTCTTCTTCGGCCCGTTTGACAGCCTTGTGGGTCATTGCCAGGATATCGCCGCTGATGGCGTTCATCTTTGAATGAAACTCAAACCCGAAGACACCATCTCCAAGATCAAGGACTGAACAATTACTGTTCTTCTCAACGACCATGCCGCTTTTTTTCAGGATCTCGATCTGGATTTGCCCCTGCTTAGAGGGGACTGGTATGTAGTCGCCGGTGGTTACATCCAGGTACTCCTTCTGACCGCCATCGCTGAAGCGGTAAAATGAATCGATGTTTTTGATAGAGTCCGGGACGTCTATACCATCTTTTTCCGCCCGCTTTACAAACGCTTTGACACCTATTGCATCAAACATCTCAAAGGGACCGATTTCCCAGTTGAAACCCCACTTCATGCCATTATCGATGTTGACGATGTCATCGGCTATCTCAGGTATTCGGTTGAGAGCGTAGAGCAGCGTATCCCGAAGACTTTTCCAGGCAAATTCAGCTGCTTTATCGCTACCGTTCACCAGCGCTCGTAAGCGCTGCCCAGGATCATCAACCTGCTTTACCGACTGAACGGAATTAAATTTCGGTTTCTCAAGTGGTTTATATTTGTCATTAAGATAATCGTAATAAAAGATTATACGTTTACCATCGACCATCTCTTTTTTATAAAAGCCCTGTTTACTCTTATTACCGAGCATCTTTTTTTCGATCATCAGTGCCATGAAGTCAGGCAGTTTAAAAACGTCCCGCTGCTCATCGTCCGGCAGTTGATCATAAGAGTTTGTGCCCACGTGGGCGAGGGTATCGATTCCCACCAGATCTGCTGTTCTGAATGCTGCACTTTTAGGCCGTGCGGTGGCCGGACCGGAGATTGAATCGACCTCTTCAACAGTCATCTCCATTTCCTGCATGTGCTGAATTCCTTTATAAATGGCATAGACGCCAATGCGGTTGGCAATAAAGTTTGCGGTATCCTTTGCATAGACAATACCCTTGCCAAGTCGTTTACTTAAGAAATCTGCCATGCCCTCAAGGATTTGCGGGTCAGTTGCCGTGCATGGCACAAGCTCCATCAAGCGCATATAACGGGGAGGGTTGAAGAAATGAGTAGCCAGAAAATTTTTCTGCAACTCAGCTGGCAGCGCCTCAGCCATTTCATTTACTGAAAGGCCGCTGGTATTTGTGGTCAGGATGGCTCCTGGAGAAAGATGAGGGGATATTTTATTCAGCAGATCAATTTTGATTGGCATATATTCGACGACAACTTCAATGACCCAGTCACAATCCGCCAGCCTCGAGAGGTCATCTTCCAGATTCCCCACCTCGATATGTTCAGCATACTTTTTCAGGTAGAACGGTGCCGGTTTCATCTTCATCAAACCCTGCAAGCCCTCGCGGGCAATGCGGTCGCGCACCATACGATCCTCAAGTGTCAAGCCTTTTGCCTTTTCCTGCTCAGTAAGTTCGCGGGGGACAATGTCGAGCATAAGGACATCCAGCCCGCCATTTGCCAAGTGGGCAGCTATGGTAGCCCCCATGACCCCGGCACCGAGTACCGCTACCCGATTAATCTGCCTCATTTTTCTTCTCCATTTATGTTTTTTTCCTGAAGAACCAAGCCATTACCGTTACTCGAGTATAACTCTTCGATGATCTGCTTGTATTTCGAATAAATCTCCTTTCTCTTCAGCTTCAGCGTCGGAGTGAGTTCTCCTCCTTCGATTGAGAATTCACGAGCGACAAGTGCGAAGTATTTTATGGTGCTGTAGGGAGGCAGGTTCTTATTGATCTCCTGGATCCGTTGCCCATAAAGTTCTTTCACCCGACTGCTCTTTACCAACTCATCCGTGTCAAGATAATCAAGATGTTCTTCCCGGCTTAAATCTATCAGCCGCTCTATGTTTGGTGTAAGCAGTGCCACCAGGAATGGTTTTCGGTCGCCGAAAACCATGGCCTGTGAAATATATTTATCGAGTTTAAGTTCGTTCTCGAGCGGCTGAGGAGCAATGTTCTTTCCACCCGCTGTAACAATCAGCTCTTTTTTCCTGTCGATGATATAGACGAACCCTTCCTCGTCAATTCGGGCAATGTCGCCGGTTTTAAACCAGCCGTCTTCAAAGGTCTCCTCGGTTGCCTGGTCATCTTTATAATAACCTTTCATCACCTGCGGTCCCCTGGCAAGAAGCTCACCGTCTGCGGCGACTTTGAGCTCCGTTCGCTCAAGTGGTTTGCCGACTGAGTCAAATCGTACCTCGCTAATGCTGCTCAAAGTCAGCGCCGGGCTCGTTTCTGTCAAGCCGTAGCCGTTATAAACCGGAATGCCTATGGTCCACATAAACTCGTTGATTGTTTTATCAAGCGGGGCGCCACCGCAAATAAATCCCCTGAGTTTCCCACCGAAACGATTTCGTATCTTCCTGAACACCAGGCGGTCGAAGAATCGATACTTGAGCCCGAGCATTCCCACCGGTTCCTTGCTGACATACTTTTTATTGACATATTCTCTGCCGACTCTAACTGCCTGGTGAAACAGACTTTTACGCAGCGGGCTCATCTGGTGGACGTTTTCGTGAATCCTTGAATAGATTTTTTCAAACAGCCGCGGGACACTGACCATGCAGGTTGGCCTGATCTCAGCCATGTTTTCCATGACCTTTTTCACATCTTCAGCAAAGGCAATATGGTGTCCGCTTAACAGGCTCGCATAATAGCCACCGGTTCTTTCCAGTACATGGCTCAAGGGCAGGAAACTCAGAAACGTTTCAGTTTCTGACAGGGCGCCGAGTTTCTTCAGGCCATATTGAGAATTGCACATGACGTTATATTGGGTCAGCAGCACACCTTTTGGGACACCGGTCGTACCGGAGGTATAAATGACCGTTAGGATGTCTTCCGGAGTGAGGAGGTCAATCTGGCTCTCTACCTGATCCTGCTCCTCTTCGGTGAGCGGTGTGGAAACTTCTGAGAGCTGATATTGCGTATAAACGGGAAATGAGCGGTCCCCCATAAAACGTTCATAAGATATGACCAGTTCCACACCCGGTATCTGATCACGGACGGAGAGCAGTTTTTCATACTGGGTCTTATTGGACACAAATACAATTTTTGCTTCGCAGTGATTAATGATATAAGCCGCCTGATTACCGGTATTTGTCGCATATATCGGTACCGTCACTCCCCGGCCGGACTGAATACCAAAATCGGAAATTGCCCAGCCAAGACGGTTTTCAGAAAATATTGCCACTTTATCCCCGGGCTGCATCCCGACCTTGCACAACCCCCTGGCGAGCATCAACACCCGATCATAAAATTCTTCATAAGATAGTGAAAGGAAGACACCACGTTTCTTGTAGCTGATTGCGGTTCGCTGACCAATCTTCTCTGCATTCTCCCTGAGTATCGCCGGGATTGACTTATACGACAGAAAGTCCATTTTAACTCCTGTTGGAAAAAGATTGTCTCGGGTCAATCATCTTTACATTCTCTAAAAACAGCTCCACTATGACAAAACTTATACTTTACCCTTACGTTTAAGTCAATCAAAAAACCGTATCACTATTCCTATCAAACAATAAGATAACTTAACAGAACATCAATAACACACAAAAACTATAATAGCGATATAAGTACAGGGCTTTAACGACAATCGGAGTCCTTTCATTACCGTCCTGAAAAGCAACGTGCAACGCTCCCGTTATACTAAAGCGTAACCGCCCTTTTACGTAAGATAGGATAAAGCGGTTTTAAAGGAGAGGGACCTTGGTGAGACGCACAGGGTATCAATGGCTGCAACCCAGGCGGATGATACTCACAGCTGTAAAAAAGCTGGTCTGATCTTCGAAGAATCACCCTTCAGCGGCATATGGCGGGGAGCCTCCCGGGGTAAAAACAAACCAGATAACAGAATGGATCATAATAAGGATCAACAGCTTACGATTACATTATAATTTAGGTATAAGGGGATTGCAGTTTTTAATTGTAACCCGCCCCTGCAGTAAATTACCTTTGGAATATTCACTGAAAACACAGGTATTTGTCTTCGGGTCATAATTTTCTATCCACAAATTTTCATCCTTCCAGGTTGCCCCGAGATGATGCTGGCCGGCAGGCACCCCAACAGTCATAACACCTCCATATCGCTTAACAAAAATTTGCTCAAAACGAAAATAATAGGCTGTCCAGCCAACCAGCAGAACCGTCAGCGCAATGGGAATTCCAACTTTCCAACTATTTGCTTTTATGCCTATTCCATAAAGAACCGCAGCACACACTAGAAATATCAGCAGCCAGTAAAGGTAGGTAACCATGGAAACACTCCTTTTATATTTTTCAGTTTTGACGATCCTCTTTGTCAGATGGAAATCCAAGAACACCGTCCTCATGGATTGAAAATGGTAACTCACAAGCAATTCTTACCTTGAAGTAGCAACCCATTACCAATATATTGCCTTGCCAGACAACAAGCAACCGGTCACCTGCCTATAAATTTAATGTAAACGAATGGTTTTCTCCTCAATAACGTTCCTTTTCTTCTTCCTGCCAGCAGTTCTGTTGCTTTACTGGTTGTCAGGAAAAGCTGCACGAAATATTTTCCTGCTTGGCGCAAGTCTTTTTTTCTATAGTTGGGGTGAAGGTGTCTACGTGCTGCTCATGCTGGCCTCAATAACTATTAACTTTAGCGGTGGTCTGCTTATTGCTGGAAGCAGATCAGCTGCTTTCAGCCGTTTCTTTCTTATCCTCTCCGTATCTCTCAACATTCTCATCCTGGGCTTTTTCAAATATGCTAATTTTATAGCAGACAATCTTAACCTGTTGCTGTCATTCTGGAGTGTGCCGGCAATAGAGCTGGAGCCGGTTCGACTGCCGATAGGGATTTCTTTTTTTACCTTTCAGGCACTGTCCTACATTATTGATGTCTACCGTAAAAAGGTACCCCCCCAGAGAAACGTCATCAATCTGGCGCTCTATATATCACTGTTTCCCCAATTAATCGCCGGCCCCATCGTCCGCTATAATACCATTGCCGATGAAATCGAAAACCGTTCAACCACGATAAGCGGCCTGGCAGCAGGAATTCAGCGCTTTTTATTCGGGCTCAGCAAGAAAATATTACTGGCAAATCCACTTGCAACAATTGCGGACAAACTCTTTATGCTGCCCGAAACTGAACTTACCCTGCCACTGGCATGGCTCGGCGCGCTATGCTATACCCTGCAGATATATTTTGATTTTTCAGGATATTCTGACATGGCAATAGGGCTCGGTCGGATGTTTGGTTTTCATTTTCTGGAAAACTTTAACTATCCATATATTTCAAGATCCATACGTGAATTCTGGCGAAGATGGCACATATCTCTGTCAAGCTGGTTCAAAGATTATCTTTACATTCCCCTGGGCGGCAGCAGAACCGGACCTGCCCGTACCCACGTCAATCTTCTCATTGTCTTCGTGCTGTGCGGGTTTTGGCATGGAGCAAGCTGGACCTTTGTTGTCTGGGGGCTCTATCATGGCTTGTTTCTCATCCTTGAACGCACCAGGTTCGGCTCTGTTGCAAGCCGCTTCTGGTCACCGGTTCGTATCCTCTTAACATTTCTGATTGTTATGATTGGCTGGGTGATTTTCAGAAGTAACACACTGCCTGAGGCTCTCTCTTTTCTGACCGTGATGCTCGGGGTAAAACAGACAAGCCTAGACCTATCAGTACTTTCTCTTTATGCGGATCACAAGGCTCGTTTTGAAATTTTCATGGCACTGCTCCTTGCCCTTCCGATCTACCCGCATATTCTCAGGCTGAAGCAGATACTGCTGGGAAGAACGTCAGGGGGAGCGGGCTTTGCAGTGAGTGCAACTGTACACCTCGGCCAGCTCATTTTTTTTATTTCCATCAGCTATTTTGCCGTGATCAGCCTGGCAGCAGGCGTTTACAATCCTTTTATCTACTTCAGGTTCTAAGAAAATCATGGCCAGGAAAATTCAAGCTCTCTATAACCTCCTGCTTATCTCGTTGTTTATCGGACTCCTGTCAGCTCCGGCAATCAAGATGATACGCTCTGAAAAGATGGTCTTCTCACTTGCCGAGAAGCGAGCCCTGGCCTCCATTCCGCCCCCCCCTCAGTCGCTTTCTCAGCTGGATCTATATTTTTCCGATCTTGGAACCTACCTTGATGACCACTTTGGTTTTCGAGAGCTACTAATTTATCGATATCAAAGAGAAAGCAGAAAACGATTTGGCATAACGGGAGATGAGACCACTACCCACCAGGGAGTAAATAACTGGTTCTATCTCGGACAACCCGAGATGCTCTCTGATTTTGCCGGGAAAGAACAGCTCCCTGAATCTAAAATGAAGGACTGGTCAGCCAGGTATCGCGCAAAAAAACAATGGCTTGAGCAGCAAGGCATCCAGTATCTGCTGGTAATTCCGCCAGACAAGGAGAGTGTTTATCCTGAATTTGTAATGGATTCCTGGGAAAAATTTCAAGGTAAAAGTAAACTGCAGCAACTCATCGAAGCATATCCGGAAATTAACGAAACTGAACTGCTCGACCTTGGCTCACGCCTTAAAAAGCATAAAGAAGAACCGCTTTTCTACAAAAGTGATACCCACTGGACACCATTTGGGGCCTACACTGCCTACCTGATCATTGCCGAGAAAATTGAACAGAAATTCCCTTCTACCTCCTTGAAGAAAGATTTCGCATTCTCAAACCTGCAGACCAGGCACTGTTCACCTGAGGAGAACAACTGTGGAGACCTGACCAAGATGCTTCTTGATTTTGAACCATTTGAAGAGTCCTTCAGGAAGTTGTTAAAATTTAAAAAATGTTCGTTTATTCTTCCAACTGACTATTCCCTGACGAACCTTCCAGCAGAAGTTGTCAGGTCATCAATTACCAGCAGGTGCGATCAGTCAGATCTCAAGGCAGTGATATTCAGAGATTCATTTTCTGTCGAGCTTGAACGATTTTTCTCAGAAAACTTTAAACAGGTCGTCTATCTCTGGAAAGAATATGACCAGAACAATGTCGAGGAAATCCTCAGGTTTTTCAAACCGGATATCGTTATTGAAGAAGTGGTGGAACGTAACTTTTCGCTTAACTGAAGATTTCCCAACCACCATATCCTGCCTGCACCCCGCTCAGATAAGCTGTCGCTTCAAAATTAATTATTGACCAGTTTCACCTAACTGTTATCATGATCTTAACCATTTACCTAAAAGAGAGGTCGGGATGCTTAACGATACAGGACCTAATGGCAACAAGCCAAGAATTGGTGTAATGTTCGGCGGGTCGGGTCTGATCGGCGGTACAATGGTTAATTATTTCAAAACCAAGCGACCAGGGCTCGTGGATATGCGGGCCCCGAGCAGCAAAAAAGTTTCCCTGAGGAACTGCCAGGATATCCGTGATTATCTGTTATCGCTCAAACCTGATTTCATTATTAATACCGCAATCACCAATATTGACGCAGGTTCCCAACTGACCTTCGAGGTCAATTATATGGGTGCAGTCAATATCGCACGAGCGGCTGCAGCCTTGAACATCCCCTACATCCATTTCAGCTCGGCAGCCACCCTTCCTCCAGGCACCGATCTTTCAGAGGCAGAACAGGTCCCCATGTCTGCACAGTTGAGCAATTATGCCAAATCAAAACTGATGTCGGAAAAGACGCTCGAATACATGGCGAAGTATGAAGGGCTCGACTACAGCTGTATCAGGTTGGCAATTGCCTATGGAAATCACGATCATAAAATTCAAGGATTTCAACGCCTTCTTTTTTCAATTACCGACGAGTCCATGCCGTTTCTGTTCACCAAGAAGGGAATCATTCATTCATATTCCAACTCAAGAAAGTTGCCCTACCTGATCCACCACATGCTTGATCACAGAGAAGAGTTCGGTGGCAATACCTATAATTTTGTTGACAAAGATCCAGTCGAGCTGTCCAAGCTTATCCTGACAATCAAGTCACACCTGAACCTGAGCAGTCCCAAAAAAATCTATGTACCCTATTCAGTAGCCCGAACTGGTAAAAAAAGTGTAAAGGTCATCCTGCGATTGCTCACTAAAATTGGATTAAAGGCCACATTACCGCCGGAACTGATGTTCCTGAGGGCATTTTACCAAACGCAGACATTGTCAGGGAAACACCTTGAAGAATCAAGTTTTGTTGATCCAATGCCTGAAGAGACGATTTTCAGCCGGCTGCCTGAAATGATAATCTATTACCTGACCCGCTGGAGCCACCAGAATCTGATCTCCACCTTTGATGAAAAGCTGGTACAATTTGACACATCGGTCGAAAGCAACTTTAAACATAATCCACAAGCGCTGCTTGATACGATTCATCAGGACGCCACGGCACCCTTCGCGGGTTTCACAGAATCTGACGGGAATAAGAAAAAATGGGTTTCACACCCCTAGTCACACCCTGCCGATTCCTTTTGACACCATGTGTCAAGATATTTGGAGGCCTCGGGATGGCCGTTCATAACTGCCTGTTTCAGCCAGTAGACCCCTTTCTCAGGATCGCTTGCCTCATATGCTCTTCCGAGTGCATATTGAGCATCTCCATGTCCCAAATCCGCCGACTTTTTCAACCAGTAAAATGATTCATCGCTGGTGTCGATACCGTGTTCATCATCAAGCAGTATCATGGCAAGATCGTACATACTGTCAACATGCCCTGCCTCTGCAGCCCTCCGAAACCAGGTGACTGCGCGTATGATACTTCGATCAACGCCCCCCAGCCCCTTATAATAGAGATGAGCAAGCGTATATTGGGCTTCACGATCACCCGCTCGGGCATCCTCAATCAAATGGAGATTATTAAATGCCAGCCCGTCAGTGCACAGCACCGAAAACCATAAAACACAAATGAAACTATATATCCTTTTCCTGCGCTTCATTGATCGCTGGGTGTACCTTCCTGCTGCATTTGAAATTACACATGGCACCGATCCTGATTCGGCTCAGCTCACCATCTGTAAGAGCGCTATTATTGATGGCGTCGTAAAAAGTCCGATCTCCTTCGTTGTAGGTTTTTGACAGACA
>CAZOWJ010000071.1:0-19153 GCA_964583415.1 uncultured Desulfocapsaceae bacterium | reverse complement strand
ATCCTTCAATCTTCTGTTCTACTGCGACTTCATTGTCCACATCCATCTGTTTGTTGCAGACAGGCCTGGAAAAGACACCATCTCGTCCCGGCAATATCTTCTGCCCATAGTCTTCTTCTGAATATATTTTATTGTCGAAGGCATGCTGCGGACAGGCTTTACGGCACAATTCTTCGCACATACGGCATGGGTCAAATTTTGATGGACCGGTAGAGGGGAGCTCAATATCCAGTGTCAGGGCTCGTAGCCGAACCCGCGGTCCAAACTCTGGTGTAACCAGTATATTGTTTCTGCCGATACAGCCAAGAGCGGCAAAAACTGCTGAGTCCTTGAGGTAGGTGCCGCCCTTCTCAACATAATAGGGCAGGTGAAATACCCCGACCCCAAACTGCTCGGGAATCCAGTCACAAAGCTCCCGGACAATTCTGGCCAATACCCGGTTGCCGGGAGGGTCCACGCGGTCGAACCACCAGTCCAATTCCGGCTTGTCTTCCGGGTGGTGAACAGCAATCACCATTACCGTCTTTGCTCTCTCCGGCCACAGGACCGCTCCTGGTTTCAGACCCAGCTTATTTTTCCGGGTGCCAATTCCTTCTCCTGCTCCTGGCATTCTTGGTGCAAAGGTAAAGGATGGAGCCTGTTTCAGGTCTTCGACCGAGGCAAATCCTACCAGATCGGCACCAAGATCCTTCGCTTTCAGCAAGAGTACTGAAGATATTTTTAAGTTATCTTTTTGTGCCATAATGTCACCCATTATTCTGATTTTTTAATATCCTCAGCAGGCAGTACTGCAACCTTGCGAGCCAGCATTTCTCCATAATCTTCCTTAATCCACCTCATCAGGGAGAAGACCATCACCAGCAGCACCGGTATGAGTGGCAGTGCAACAACAATCGACGAGAGCTGTACCGCTTTGAGCTGGCCGGTTGACAATAAGCCGACTGCAAAAAGGCCCAAGATAATACACCACAGGTCTGCCTAGTTTGATATCACCCCATCGACTGAATGCCAGCCAGATCAGAAAAAGAACGCAGAATAGACCAAAGACAAGAAAAGCCCATTTGAAGTTGTGAGTCAGTATACCAAACAGCGAATCAACGATGGCTTTGCCCTGTACCGGGAAAATGGTTAATAGTATACCTACCAGCAGGGTAATCAGTACCCCAGGGAACATAAGAGTTAGATCAATGTTGCTCGCCTTCCCATTCATACTCATCTCCTCTCAGTTCTTGTGGTTTCACCGTTGCTAATAAAGCATTCTGAAGAATATTCATAGTTCTATGACGGTTCATAATAATACGGCAGTTATGAAAACTCCTTGGTAATTAGTTCCCAGTAATCTTGAAAACGTAATTGCCACGTGCCTGTCATCATCATAATCGTTTTTTTCTCACCAACATGGTACTTAAGGTTACATTATATATTTCGCGGCAGTTTCAATTCAATGGCCGTTCTTGAAGAGAGGTTTTCATGTCAGATATCGTCATCAGCGGAACCGGAGTGTACACGCCGCCCCATGTAATCTCCAATGAGGAACTGGTCACATCTTTTAACAGCTATGTCGATGAGTTCAATCATAATAACCGTGATGGAATCGCCTCTGGATCAATTGCCCCGATGGAATATTCCAGCTGTAATTTTATTGAAAAAGCATCAGGGATCAAACAGCGATATGTGGTAATCAAAGAAGGGATTCTGGAAACTGATCGGATGATGCCGGTGGTTCCCCGTCGACCCGATGATTCATTATCAATTACTGCGGAAATGGCGATTAATGCAAGTCGAGAAGCTTTTTCAAGAGCCGGTCGAAAGCCTGAAGAGGTTGACCTGGTGATCTATGGAGCCTCCACATCAGAGCGACCATGGCCGGCCATCGCTGTTGAAATCCAGAAAGAACTCGGCTGTGGCGGATACGCCTTCGACATGACTGTTGCCTGTTCGACCGGTACGTTTGGAATATCCACCGCCTTTGATGCCCTGCAATCCGGCAGCGCCCGATGCGCTCTTGTCGTCAACCCTGAATACGCTTCTCCTCAACTGAATTACCGTGACCGTGACAGTCACTTTATTTTCGGTGATGTAGCAACTGCATGTATTGTGGAACGTTGTGAACACGCCCAGTCAGAGCATCTTTTCAGGATTGTCGACCGAAAACTGGAAACACATTTTTCCAATAATATCAGAACGAATGTCGGCTTTCTAACCCGGGCTGAACCGGATCTTTCATATGAGAGATTCTTTGAGCAGGATCAATATTTTATCCAGAATGGCAGAAAAGTTTTTAAGGAACTTCTGCCGCTTATCTGTAAGCTTGTCAGAACTCAACTGCAGGAGAACAGGCTTGATATCACACAGATTCGGCGAATGTGGCTGCACCAGGCCAATATCAATATGAATATGTTTGTTGCCCGCGAACTGCTCGGCCGGGACCCTGATTTTCTCGATGCCCCGGTCATTCTTGATGAATACGCTAATACAGCCTCTGCTGGCTCGATAGTAGCCTTTCATAAATATCACGATGATTTTAGCAGTGGCGAACAGGGAATTTTGTGCTCATTCGGTGCAGGGTATTCGATAGGCAGCCTGCTTTTACAGAAAGTATGAAACCTTGAGAAGGAATGTATACAACGAATAACTCTTGAGAATATTAACCGTTTTTTTTGTGCTGCTCAGAGGATAATCGTGATGTTTCTCATCCACTCTATTGAAAAGGAGGTACCATGAAGACAAGAATAATTTCTCCTACCGATTCGGCATATAAATACCCCCTGCTTATTAAAAATCTTCTTTCAACCCCTCTCATCTTTTCGCCGCAACAGAAAATATCGTATCGAGACAGCTTTGAGATTACCTATGAACAGTTCGGAAGGAGAGTCTGCCAGTTGGCCCATGGC
Organism: uncultured Desulfocapsaceae bacterium; assembly: GCA_964583415.1. Lineage (GTDB taxonomy): Bacteria > Desulfobacterota > Desulfobulbia > Desulfobulbales > Desulfocapsaceae > MADRE3. The sequence goes on along the minus strand of CAZOWJ010000071.1, from coordinate 16,259 downwards.
CTGGTAAACCTGGGAGTAAAGCCCGGTGATACCATTGCTGTTATGGATTGGGACTCTCATCGTTATTTGGAGTGTTACTTTGGGGTGCCAATGATAGGGGCGATCCTCCATACTGTCAATGTCCGCCTGTCCCCGGACCAGCTGTTATATACCATCAATCATGCCGAGGATGATGTTATTCTTGTAAACAGCGAGTTTTTACCTCTCCTGGAAGCTATTCGTGATCAGCTTACAACGATTAAGAAAATAATTCTTCTCGCCGATTCTGACAGCACGGTTGAAACATCCCTTGTCATTGATCATGAATATGAGGTCATGCTCGGGGAAAATCCTGAGGAGTATGCCTTTCCTGATTTTGATGAAAACTCCATTGCCACAACGTTCTATACAACTGGTACTACCGGATTACCCAAAGGGGTATTTTTCAGTCACCGCCAACTGGTTCTCCACACCTATGGTATCATGGCCGGTCTCTGCGGATATAACAGCCCTGTCAGTGTAAACTCTGCGGACGTATACATGCCGATGACGCCAATGTTCCATGTTCACGCCTGGGGAGTTCCCTATTTAATGACCCACCTGGGAGCACGGCAGATTTACCCTGGTAAGTATGAACCTGAGGTGCTTCTGAAACTTATTGTCAGCAATAAAGTCAGTTTTTCTCACTGCGTTCCCACTATTATGCACATGTTGCTGTCCAGCCCGGCTGCGGCCGAGTTTGATTTATCCGGCTGGAAAGTCATTATCGGAGGTTCTGCCTTGTCCAAGGGGATGTGCAAAGCCGCTTTAGACAGAGGGATAAATATTTTTACGGGATATGGCATGTCGGAAACGTGCCCGGTTTTGACTCTGGCAACGCTTAAGCCGCATATGCTTGAATGGAGTGAAGATGAGCAGATAATGATCCGCTGCAGAACAGGGATGCCAATTTCTGGTGTACAGCTAGAGGTTGTTGATTTTGAAGGTACTCCTCTACCCCACGATGGAAAATCCACTGGAGAGGTGATCGTCAGGGCTCCCTGGTTGACACAGGGGTATTTAAAGGATGAAGAAAAAAGTGAGGAACTCTGGAACGGTGGTTGGCTTCATACTGGCGACATCGGCTTTATTGATGCAGACGGTTATTTACAGATTACCGACAGGCTGAAGGATGTAATAAAAACAGGTGGCGAGTGGCTCTCATCCCTTGAGCTTGAGGACGTCATAAGTGGGTTACCGGAGGTCGGCGAGGTTGCAGTTATCGGGGTACCTGACAGTAAATGGGGAGAACGCCCCCTGGTGCTGGTTGTAGCCGCGGTAGGATCTGCTGAAAGCCTTACTCCAGAGGCGGTTCAGGGCTTAGTCCAGCAATATATTGATCAGGGGAAATTGCCCAGGTTTGCACTGCCTGAGCGGGTACTGGTTGTCGACTCAATCGCCAAGACCAGCGTAGGAAAATTAAACAAAAGACTGTTGCGTAAAGAATTCGGGCACCTTGAGTCTTAATCCCGGCTGAAGTAGACGAAAGGTAGGAACTATGTATAAGCCATCTGCGGGAATCCGGCAGCACCCGGATGTCTCGCAGATGTCCTCGAGTGGTAGCTTTACCTGCCTATTCAGCACTCTCGGCACAGGCCACACACATCTTTGATTGGGGCATCAGCAGGATTCTTGCTAAAGGGATTTGTTCTCCGCACTCAAAACAACTGCCAAATTCCGGTTCATCCAGATTTTTAAGAGCACTCTTTAATCCTGCAAGTCTCACTCTTGCCTGAGAAAGGGCTGATTTGCTTACGCCCCTGGCACTGATTGCCTCCATTCTCGATATTCGGCCGATGGCATTATCGGGAGAAACGGGCTTTACAGAAGCTGCCAGCCTGTTAATATCCTGTTCTGCCCTGGTAATTTCTTCGTGGATACGTTTCTTAACTTCAATCTTGTCTATTTTCTTCATGGATATTTTAAAAGGAATGGAAAGTTGAATGTATACTCTAGCGACCAACGAACCCTGCAAGCCACATGGTAAGCGGTGGATAGAAGGTGATGATTAACAGGTCAATAATTAAAATGAATAAAAAAGGCATGATACGACGACTGATCGCCCCGATATGTTCTCCTGAGATCGCCCCCGAGACGATAAGACAGATGCCCATGGGTGGTGTAAGCATGCCGATGGCCAGGTTGGTGACAACAATAACACCAAGGTGAACCAGGTCAACGTCAAGAGCTGGTAATATGGAAATAATCATTGGCACGAGGAGGATCAGGGCGGCTGTCGTTTCCACAAACGTACCGGCAACCAGCAGTATCATGTTAATCAGCAGCAGCAGGACGGTCGGATTATCTGAGATCATCAGAAGGGAGCCGGCAAGCTGGGCGGGAATATCTTCTATGGCCGCAATCCAGCTGAAAATTGAGGCGGTTGATATGATGAACATGACAATTGCAGCAATAATAGATCCTTCCACAAAAATAGTTGATAGATCAGACCAGGTGATCTGACGATAGATCAGGATGCCGACGGTGAGCGCATATAAAACGGCTACGGCAGCTGATTCAGTGGCGGTGAAGATACCTCCGAGAATACCGCCGAGGATAATAACGGGAGCACCGAGCGGCAGGAGCGCACCAATAAATGACTTGCCAACCGACTGCCAGCTGAAACGGGCAACGGCCTTGTAACCATGTTTTATTGACAGCAGGGTTGAAACGGCGATCAGTGATAGGCCGACCATAATTCCTGGAAGAATTCCCGCAGCAAAGAGCTGACCGATGGATGCTCCGGTCAGAAAACCAAAAATAATCATCGGAATTGACGGTGGGATAATGACTCCGATCGAGCCACCAGAAGCCTGAACTGCCGAGGCGAAATCCCCGTCATACCCTGATTTTTTCATGGCGGGAATCAGCAGGGCTCCAACCGCGGCCGTATCTGCTGCTGCAGAACCTGAGATGCCTGCAAAAAACATCGCCGAAACAATAGTAACTGCTGCCAGTCCGCCCGGCAGCCAGCCGACGAGTGCGTTGGCAAAATCAATCAGTCTCTTGCTGATCCCACCTTTTTCCATGATCAGCCCGGCGTACATAAAGAGGGGCACAGCCATCAGGTGGAAGGAGTCGGTGCCGCTGAACATTCGCTGGATGACAACCATCAGGGAAAAATCACTGTTGAGGACAATGATCGTTACAGAGGCAATACCAATTGCTATTGCGATCGGCATGTTCAGCAGCAGCAGTGCAAAAAGCGTTATTAACAGCAGTGTACTGCTCATGACTCTTTTGGCTTGGAAGTGATTTCTTTTGACAGCATGGCAACTGCATGGAGTGAGAGTATTATCCCGCTTATGGGGATGATGGAGAAGATAATCCACTTGGGCAGAGACAAAGCGGCGGTGGTCTGCATTCTTACAAAGAACGAAAACTGAAAACCATACCAGATCATTACCGAGAAGAAGACAAGAGACAAGACAAGGACAAGAATTTTTGAGATTCTCTTGAGATGGCGCGGCAGCCGTCGATAGATGAGGTTTATGCCTGGATGCATACCCCGGTAGTAGGCCACACAAGTTCCCAGAAATGTCAGCCACACCAGGATATACCGTGCCAGCTCTTCAGACCAGAAAAGCGAGTGGTTGAGGATATATCGACTGAATACCTGGGCAATAACGATAACCGACATGGCCAGTCCGAGCACGAGAAGACTGCGTTCGGTAAAGCGGTTACAGGCCAGGCTGAGGCTCTCAGCTTTGGTCATTGTTATCCTCAGAATCTCTTAATTGGTTGCTTGGAGTACCTTGAGGAGGAGGGTTTGGATTTTTTCATCCTTGAACAGGTCGATATCCTTCAGGTCAGCAACCTGAGCCCTCATGGCATCGAGATCAGGATCTTCCACGACTTCCATCCCATTTTCTTTTAACAGCGTTAATCTGGCATCATCTTTTGCGCGATTATCAGCGCGCTGGTATACAGCAGCCTCATACATGGCCTGCTGAATCATCTCCTGCTGGGCCTGATCAAGCGTTTTCCACCAGGACAGAGAGGCAACGTCGATATGAGCAGAATAGACATGACGGGTCAGGGTCATGTATTTCTGTATCTCATAAAACTTGTATACCTCGAGTACCCAGAGTGGGTTTTCCTGGCCATCAATGACGCCCTGTTCAAGTTCGGTGTAAATGGGCCAGGGCATCGGTGTGGGGTTTGCGCCGAGGGCCTGCCAGATTGACTTGTGCAGAGCGGAAGACATGACTCGTATTTTAAGACCTTCGATATCTGAGGGCTCCGTCACGGCATGCCTTGAGTTGGTTAGATTCCTGAAACCATTCTCTGAAAAGCACAGCCCTTTAAAGCCCGATGATTCCAGTGATTTCAGTATTTCATCTCCAAGCGGGCCATCGAGTATGTCGTCAGCCTGTTCGTTATCTTTAAAGAGAAACGGATAATCAATAACCCGAACAAGCGGGTCAAAGCTGTCAAACGGCCCGGAGGTAATTATGCCAAGCTGGATGGTACCCAACTGGATCTGTTGTAAAATCTCGGTCTCATTACCGATCGATGCGGAGTGAAAGATCTTCACCTGTAACTCGCCCTGAGACTTTAGTTCTATAAGTTCCTTGAACTTTTCAGCAACAATGTTCTGTGCTGAACCGGGTTTTGTCACGACACCAAGCTTCATTGTTATGGCTGATTGGGCTGTAAACGCGGTAAGCAGCAGCAGGGTCAAGCTTGATATAAAAACGGTAATTTTCATGATCGTGAGGCTCCGGGATGAGTCAACGAATCGTTATTTATGGTTAGACAGCCTGATTGAGTACCATATCTGCAATGGAATGAAAGCAATGTCAACAGATTAATCATTAATAGAGCGATTGGCCGACGTGTTGTGCACCATAACAGAAAATTATCACCAGACGGTATGATGAAAACCAGGCAGAGGCGCTTATTTTCAAACGAGCAAGGCTAGAAGAAACTGATCGGGCCAAGGCGGGCTGCAAGCAGGTAGGCAAGCAGTGTAAATGATGCGTAACTTACCGCTCTGATGCCGTGATCGAAACGCGGCACGAATTTTTGTGCCGCAGCTGTGAAAAGGATCAAACTGATTATCAGCGGGCCAGCGGGCCAGAGGGGCAGGGTTTTTTCCCTGAAAGAGTAGAGCGGTAGAAAAAACGTTACGACAGAGCAGAGGAGCCAGGCCAAGTAGAAATAGGTAAAACCTGGTGAGTGACCGGTCCGACTCTCAGTTTGCCCCGTTTGTTCAAAAAGCCTGAAACCATACCAGATCAGCCCGCCGCCAGCTGAGCCAAGAGCATTAACAACAATATCTCTGATTCCATACGTTCTCAGTGGGTGCAGCCCCTGGAGCAGTTCATCATGAACGCCGAGCAATGAGGCAAATAAAATACTGAAAATGAGCAGCGGGTTACCCTGGAGTCGGACTGACATTATGTATCGAATTAACAGTGAAAGAAGCATGTACTCTATCACATGAATTCGTTTAACTGGAGCCTGAGGATCAGGAACTGCCAGCGCCGCAAGACAAATGATAATACCAATAATGATAGAAGCAATTCTTGCCCGAGGCTGCGTCGACTGCCTGGTTTTCAGCAATAGTGTAAAGATAACTACCAGAGCAATAACGGTGATCAGGATAGGAAGAACCAGGACAGGCATTGTCCCCCAATACTGGACAATATATTTAACCACCGGAAACATATTGAGATAGATGAGCACCAGCAGAATGGAGACTGGGTAGCCGATGATCAGACGACGATGAGTTTCCGGTAATCTTTTGTTCATGGCCTGTTTACCGCAGGGAAATTGATAGGTCGGTATACGGTTCTTATCGTACTAATTTTGTCGAAGATGTAAAACATGTCAAGTACACAGATAGATCCCCAAAAAACAATCACCAACACAGGTGTCAGTAATTCGGCAATTATAATCATTTCAGGGCTGTTTAGAGGTGCTGGGACTGGAGGATGATTTTACCCGGCCATTGAATTAACGCTTGCGTCAGTTTCGTTCCAACGATAGGGTAATGTAGAATTTCCCGCAATCATTGGTGTGACAACAGTGTTGAATGTATCATAGATTTGAAGATGAGGTCGATTATGAAACAGTATATCTCTTTGGCAGCCTGGCTGCCGGTATGGGTTGTGATTCTCCTTTTAGCCGGATGCAGCAGTACCTACTACGGAGCGATGGAAAAGGTGGGTATCCATAAACGTGACATCATGGTGGACAGGGTCGCAGACGCCCGGGATTCGCAGGCCGAGGCCCAGGAGCAGTTTAAATCTGCCCTTGACCAGTTCAACAGTGTTGTCACGCTGAAAGAGACTGATCTGAAAAAAGCCTATGACCGTTTGAACAAGGAGTATGAAGCATGTTCAGATGCCGCAGGTGATGTTTCTGCGCGAATTGAAAAAGTAGAATCAGTCTCGGAAGCCCTTTTCAGGGAATGGCAAGACGAGCTGGACCTCTATGAGAACAAAGATCTTGCCAGGGCCAGCAAAAAACAGCTGAATGCAACCAGGTCTCGCTATGATGAGATGATCAGTCATATGTATCGCGCCGAAAGAAGCATGGACCCGGTTCTGAAGATTTTTCGGGACAATGTTCTCTTTCTCAAGCACAACCTGAACGCCCAGGCCATTGGTTCACTGCAGGATGAGTTTGCCGACCTGGAAACGGAAATTGACACGCTGATAGCCAGAATGAGTACGGCAATTGAATCTTCAAATGCTTTCATTGCTGATATGCAGGAGTAGCGAACGGCTCATGTATTGCTGAAGGGTACCGTGTTGGATCAAAAAAATAGAGGAAACAACCATTCCCTGTGGGTCGCTACTTGGTTTGGTGTCAATTGAAACCATGTTCCCCATTGTCGAAAATGGGGACTATACTCTGGGGTGCAGATGTGCGGCCAGCTGCCGATTCTTGCTCTTGAAGGCTCTAAATCTTTTCCAAGCGATTCTTTTACGGAGTAACGAATGAATCGTACCGCTTACCTTACCACCGATATTGCCATCAAAACCTTGTCGAAACTGCTGAAGGCCAGGACGGTTTTTCACGGCCTTGGTAATATCCCCGATGGTCCTATAATCTTTGTCATTAATCATTTTACCCGCCTTGAGACCCTGCTGCTTCCATACTATCTGTTTCACCTCACCAAAACACCGATCTGGTCTCTTGCCAGTGATAACCTTTTTAACAAGGGTGCATTGAAGTCCTACCTGGACAAGGTCGGTGTGGTATCGACGAAGGATCCGCAAAGAGACAAGCTTATCATAAAAACACTGCTTACCGGAAAGGCTCACTGGATCATTTTTCCAGAAGGGAGGATGGTCAAGACCAAAAAACTTATCAGCAACGGTGAATATGTGATCGCTGACGATCATACCGCCCGGGCACCGCATACCGGTGCGGCTTCTCTGGCATTGCGATCCGAGATTTTCCGTCGTTTTCTTCAGCGTAATGAGCAGGGCGATGAAGAAAGGGCTGGTTTGGCTGATTTTCTTGAGCTCGGTCTCGATGAAAAGATAGCTCATGAGAGCGTCAAAATTGTGCCGGTTAACCTCACTTATTATCCGATCCGGGCACATGGAAATATCCTCTCAGAGCTTGCCAGCAAATATGTAAAAGCTCCTTCAGAGAGAATGATTGAAGAGTTGATGACAGAAGGAACCATGTTGCTGGAAGGAGTCGATATCGACATGCAGTTCGGCAGTTCACTCGATACGGCTGATGAACTCGATGTTCCATCTGTTCGAAGCTTGCTGGAAGGCCCTGCGGTGACCACTTTTTTAAACAACGAGCCGGTAATGCACCATCTCCAGAAGACTGCTGGCAGTATGATGCAGACATACATGCACCGGATTTATTCGGCAACAACGATCAATCATGATCATCTCTTTGCATCGCTCTTAAGGAGACGATCTTTCCGTCCGTTTACTCCCCGCGAGTTTGCACGATCTGTTTACCTTGTAAGTGATTACCTGCAGTCCCGGCACGACCTGAAACGTAATCTGCACTCGGCTCTTACCGAAGACCAGCTGCACCTGCTTGTTGATGACCGATACAAAAAATATAAAGGTTTTGTCGATCTTGCCCTGTCCACGGGGAGCCTCGCCAGGGAGCAGCAGCAGCTGAGAAAGCAATCATCATACTGGCAACACCAACCGCTGTTTCACAAAGCGCGGCTCCTCAACCCGACTGAAGTCATGGCCAACGAGGTTGAGCCACTGGGCAGGGTGCAGAAGTATATACGCTTGAGCTCGGTGCTGCCCGATTCTATCATCCGCTTGATTATTGCCCGCCGTCTATTTAAAAAAGATCAAAAATCATATCTTGTAGAACGGGATAGATGTGGCCAGTTGGCTGAATTTAATCCTCAGATTGGCGCCCCTTACATTTTGCCGTCATATAATAACAGACTCGGCGTTGTCCTTGTCCACAGTTATCTCTCTGCTCCCGAGGAATTAAGGCAGGTCGGAGAGTTGCTCAGGAAAAAGGGCGCATGGGTATATGGCGTCAGGCTGCCTGGTCACGGAACCAATCCGGAATCACTCGCAGCAAAAAAGTGGGAGGAGTGGCGGGCTGCCGTTGAACAGGGATATGTGCTGATGGATTCAATTTGTCGAAACGTTATATTGGTGGGGTTTTCAGCGGGTGGATCACTGGCACTGGAGCTTGCCTCACGGCTCGAGACGCTCGCCGGAGTCGTTGCCATCTGCCCACCCTATGTGCTGCAGGATTACTCAAAAAGGTTTATGCCCCCGATAGACATATGGAACCGCCTGCTGGCGCGCTGGAAAGGCAATACCATGAGCGAAGAGTTTGTAGCCTTTGAACCGGAGATAAAAGAGGTTAATTATTCCAGAAACCCAATTGCCGGAGTGATTGAAGTAGGAAAACTGCTTGATGCCTGTAAAACCGGACTTGCGAATCAGCACCACCGAACCCTGATCGTTTCAGCCGATCAGGATCAGATTGTTGGCGATAGCTGCAGCCAGGAGTTGTTTTCACACCTTGGCTCAAGAGACAAGGAACACCTGGTGATATCGAGCTCGCGACACAATATAATTTATGGTCCCGAAGGACGAAGAACCAGAACATTCATCTCCTCTTTTATCCAGGACTGTCTTAAATAAGAGTGCTCAGGTCTGGTACATTCTATCTATCTCATCCTCCATGGCGCTGAGAATATTTTTTCTTCTCAATTTCATGGTTGGGGTCAGCATTCCCTGCTCGACGGTCCACGGTTTCAGACTCAGGGATATATTTTTTATCCAGGCGTATCCGGGGAATGACTGCAAACACTGCTCGACCCGTTTCATTATTTCCGCCCGAACCTGTTCGTTGGCAAGTGAACTGTCCTCTGTAGAGATATCGAGCGTTGTTGCCAGCTGCTGCCACATTTCCTGGTTGAGAACGGCCAGGAGTGTCAGGTAGGGTCGTCCTTCACCGATAATCATGCTCTGTTCAAAAAGCGGATCACTGCCAATTGCCGTTTCCATATCAGTAGGCGAGATTTTTTCGCTATTGCTTAATACCAGAATGTCTTTCATTCTGCCGATTATCTTCAGGTGATTACCAATCAAGGCCGTAACATCACCGGTATGCAGCCACCCCTCACCATCGATGACCTCTGCCGTGGCTTCCGGATTGCGCCAGTATCCCTGCATGACACAAGATCCCCTGACCAGCAGTTCACCGTCTTCAGATAATTTCACACTAACCCCGGGCAGAGGGAGCCCCACCGTATCGGGATAGTTGGAATCAACCCTGTTTACGCTGATTACCGGACTAGATTCAGTTAAACCATATCCCTGGTAAATTGGTATTCCAAGACCAATCAACTTCTGGGCTATTTCATAAGACAGCGCGGCTCCGCCACTGATGACTACTCTCAGCTTGCCTCCGAGTCTTGCCTGAACCTTTTTGCCGACCAGTCTGTTCAGGATTGGCTGGAACAACATCTCGGGCGACCAGTTCTGCCGGTGCTGCTTGTAAAGGTGGGAGTGCCAGCCGATGGTGGTTGCCAGTTTAAATAGCCGACGCATCGAGGATGACTGCTTATTGATGCCGATCATCAGCTTGTTGTGGAGCTTTTCAAAGATCCTTGGTACCGCGATAAGTACCGTTGGTTTAATGGCAACAAGGTCCTCTGAAAGATCCTGGATTGATCGGGCATAGGCGATGGAGGAACCGGCGACCATCGGCAGATAATAGCCGATGGTTCTCTCGAGCATATGCGAAAGGGGAAGAAACGATAGAAAAACATCATCCGTCATTATCGTGATACTTGCCAGTCCACCGGCCGCATTTTCAAGAATATTGCGGTGACTTAACATAACACCCTTGGGCCTTCCGGTAGTCCCTGAAGTGTAAACAATGGTTGCAAGATCGTCAGGGGCAGCCATTTTATATTCCGCAGAGACGCCAGATTCGGCCAGCCACTCATCAAGATCCGTCACCCCCTGGTCATAGGTCGTCTTATCTCCAGGTTCGGCGATAATTATTCGTTGGGGACATCTTTTAGTCTCTGCTTTTTGCAGGCGGCTGAGCTCTTTCCAAAAGGCGGAGTCATTGCAAAGCAACAATTTACTGCTGGTATTTTCAAGGATGTATGAAACATTTTCAGGTCTATCGTTCGCATAGAGCGGAACGACAATAAGGCCAAGAGATTGTGCAGCGAGGTCGAAACAGACCCAGTTGATTCCGTTTGGTATCATCAAGGCAACTCTGTCTCCTGGCCGTAATTCTTCAGAATCAAGGGCAGCAGACCACTGGCGTACTCTTTTTTCCATTTCTGCCCAGGTTAGCGTTCGCCATTTGGACTCTAAATGATCGAAAAAGTGATACGCCGGAGATGATGGCGTGTCTTTGACCCGTTGTTGGAAAAGTCCAGGAATACTGAGGTTAGTAACCGGAATCGCGGAGTGATTGTTTCTCATGGTGACCCTCCTGCAAGTGATGTGGAGATTAAAATTCTCGATACTTAAAAGAGAGGAAATGAAGGATCTTCTAACAATAAAGATAAGCATATTTGTGGAATTATCACTATCTTGATTGTTTTTGCAGCATTTTGCCTTACTATGGTTGAGGTGAGTTAAGTGATTAAAGAATGAGCACTTTATTCCATTGCGGTGGATCATTCCTAGATAGACGCTGGGAGGAGAATTTCATGTTTGATAAACGGTCAACGCTGTTTCCCTCTAAAGACCATTCCTGTTTCTTAAGCCATTGTGCGGTTTCACCGCTTCACGTCGGGGCGGCCTCTGCAGCATCCGGTTTTCAACGGAGTATGGTTAAGAGAGGTGTCTCCGCACTGGCTGAGTTTGGTGATCTGTTGCCGAGGTTCAGGACAGGATTCGCTTCATTCATGAAAAGCTCTGCTGAAAATATTTCATTTGTTCATTCAACTGCAGAAGCGATGTGTCAGATTGCTAACGGCTATCCATTCGAAGCCGGTGATCAGATTATCAGTTATGTCCATGAGTATCCAAGCAATCATTATCCATGGCTGATGCAGAAAAGGCGCGGAGTTGAGCTCATCCTGCTGCCGGATAGCCAGCATAGAGAAGGTTTTGACACATTTGGCCGTACAGCGGGCTGGTCGATGGCAGACCTTGAACGGCTTTGTACACCTCGTACCCGGATTGTGGCAATCAGCCATGTCCAGTTTGCCAGTGGTTTTGGCGCCGATCTCGCTGCGCTTGGTGACTTCTGCAGAAAGCGAGATATTGATCTGATTGTTGACGGTGCCCAGAGCCTTGGATGTCTGCCTGTGTATCCTGAGGAGCATGGTATTGCCGCGGTGGCTGCTTCCGGGTGGAAATGGCTGCTTGGCCCGAAAGGAGCGGCAATACTCCACACAAGTGAGCAGCTGAGGCGTAAGCTGACCCCAACGATGGCAGGACCAGGAATGATGATGCAGACGTTTGATTATCTTGATCACAGCTGGGCACCGTTTTCCGATGGGCGGATGTTCGAGTATTCAACCATTCCCTGGGATCATGTTGCGGCTCTGGCTGTAGTGATTGAAGATGTCTTCAATCGTTACCCCATAGAAGCAATAAGGGATGAGGTCTTCCGACTCCAGGACCTGTTCCTCGATCATCTTGACCCGGACTATTTCAAAGTTCAGCGATTCGAGCAAAAGAATCGTTCAGGTATTATTGCATTTTTACCTGAGCAGGATCCCGTGAAGATTGCAAAGGAACTGGCAGAAAAAGGAGTTGTAATTACAGAGCGGGCAGGCTGTCTGAGGCTGGCTCCGCATTTTTACCTGGATGATGAAAAAGTTGTTGAGGCAGCTGCCGTATGCAATGAATGTTGCATAAAATAACAACTCGGTCTTTGATTGCCTGGTGAAGTGAAGTAAAATATGGCATAGATTCCATGTAACAGATGCTTGTTCACCGGTAAAATAGGGAGGAGAATGTCATGAAGAGGGGGCTTGTTGCTGTTTTGACACTGGTGTTTCTGGTAGCGCCATATGTCGCAATAGGTGCGGAACATCCATGGGGAAAAAAGCTGCCGTTCGAAAATGCCACAATCAACTATACACTCAGCGGCATGGAGACAGGCGAAGAAGTACTTTACATCAGGGAGCATGGAAAGGAATCTGCCAGATACCGGACAACCAAGACCTCGATGCTCGGCATGACCATGATAGACAGGAGTGTTGAAATCATGACTCCTGACTGGATTTACAGCTTTGATCTACAGGAAGGTACCGGAACCAAATCGATAAACCCACAAAAAGTGATGATTGAAGAGTTCAATAAACTCTCAGCAGCCGACAAAGATAAGGTTGAAAAAAATGCCGAAGAGATGGGTACTGGATTTATGAGTGGTATGCAGGGTGCTCTCGAGAAAAACGCCAAAACAATTCTTGGATACCCATGTGACAAAGTCACGGTAATGGGCAGCACAATCTATTCGATTCAAGGAACTCCAATAGCCTTGCACACCGAGTCCAATATCATGGGTATTACGGTGAAAAGTGTTGCCACAAAGATTGATCAGGGCGCAGTCCCGGACAAATTCTTTCTATACCCTGAAGGAATTGTACCCGAAGCTGACCCTGAAGCCGATGGGATGGCAAGGATAATGGCTGAGCAATCGATTTCCATGTTGAAAGACCCGAAGGCGTTTAAAGATAAGAACCAGGGTACCATTATGAATATGGTTCCTGGGAAAACCGATGAAATACCACCAGAAGAACAGCAGCAGGTTGAAGAGGCCATGAAAGCTTTAAAAGAACTCTTTGGTAATTGATTTACCGAAAATGGGAGATAAATTTATGTTGAGATTCTGTTTGTTATCACTTCTTGTCCTTTCTTTCGCGGTAGGATGTTCAACGATTCAAGTAAAAAGTGAGTTTAATCCCAAAACGGATTTTTCTCGTCTGAAAACATACAGGTGGCTGAACAATAAGGACAAACCAAGTGATGACATAAGGATAAATAATGAGTTTGTGATAAATGCGGTCCGAGCTGCAGTTGAAAAAGATCTCCAGGCTAAAGGGTTTACAAAGGGTGATAACACTCAGGCTGATTTTGTTATAGCCTGGTTTGGTGCTATTGAACAGAAGATAAAGTCAGAGAATATCAATCATTTTTATGCGCCGTATGGATATGGAACCCTCTACCGTGATCCCTATTGGAATTCTCAACCAACGACAATAAATGTGAGTGAATATGAGCAGGGAAGCCTGATTTTTGACTTTCTGGATCCCAGGAGCCATACCTTGTTATGGCGAGGTATCGGCAGTGATAAGCTGAAAGAAGATCCGTCAGAGAGCCAGGTAACCCAAAATATCAATGCGGCAGTGACCCAGATTCTGGCAGGGTTTCCTCCCCAATAATTTATCATATCTCCCTTCTCGTACTATGGTTAGCTAGAAGGCGACCGGTTGTGGCCGTGTCGCCTTTGTTGCTTTAAAGATATTATTGGAACATACGCTCTTTCAGACTGCATAACTGGAATTGAAGTTGAGTTAAAAAAAGCGTTGACACTCCTCTGACACCGTTATATATTCTCGCGCTACAAGGTTCTCCAGGCAGTTTTTTCATTGTACTTGTATTGTCTCATCGTCTGGGGTACATAGACTAGTAGTTTTTGTTTAATCCTCGGTAGCTCAGTTGGTAGAGCAGGTGGCTGTTAACCACCCTGTCGGCGGTTCGAGTCCGTCCCGGGGAGCCAGAAATTCAAGGCCCGGTCATTATGACCGGGCCTTTTTCGTAGTAGCCCTGTTCTTTCTGTCTTCACTCTTTCAGTAATACCCTCTGGACCAGCTAACATCGCGACAGTTGATCAGCGAAAATGAGAACATATCCCTGATTGCTGTTTAATTTTTTCCAGCCCTTTAATCTCAGTATTGAATTCAGTTGGAGAGTTGCCTCCATCTCTGATATAATGATATTCAATTACCTTTTTGTAACCAGTTGGCGTTTTTTGTCACTTACTGGAAAGCATGTCCAGTTTTCATCATTTAGCAGAGTGGGCAACCAAATGATTAGTCAAAGAGCACGTTTCAGTTATAGGCAGATGGGCTTTGGGTGTAGATCTTTTCTTTCTTGTGTCGTTATGATTATCGTGCTGACAACATCATTGAATGCTTCTCCTTCCAGGGCGGAAGTTTATTCGTGTGACATTGACGGTAATGGTAAACTGGGTTTGGCTGAAGTTATTAATACACTCCAGTACGTGTCAGGTCTGCTTGCAGGCGACGAGCTTTCTGTCTTGGATTGTGGTGTTCCTTCAGGAGAGGTGCTCAATCCCAATACATTAGACAGTGACGCAAAACGCTATCTCCTCTGTCAGCACAACGAAATACGATCTCAGACGGCCCTGGGGCTCACCGATGCGTACGGGGGAGGTAAGCATCCGGTAGCTACCAACATGAAACGATTGCAATGGGATGAGAATCTTGCCATCGTCGCTAGCAACTGGGCTGCCCAGTGTAGCTGGGACCATAATGATGATCGAACCACAGACTACACGGCACTCCTGACCGGTGACGTTTCAGGTATCTATGTTGGAGAAAATATCTATGCAAATACCAGAAGCCCCACAGTCTTTTCCACAGGAAATTTTGGTACTGATTATGGTATTGCCGGGGTAATACCTTCCTGGAATTCAGAAAGTACAGATTGGGTCTACGGTTCTACAAAAAGTTCCTCTGAGTGCCATGATGTTTGTGGGCACTTTACCCAGAATGTCTGGGCACAAACTACAAAGGTGGGATGCGGCTATTATAACTGCTCTCAAGGGATTTCAGGCCTGTCAGCAAGTTATAAAACATTTGTGGTCTGTAACTATGCACAAGGAGGAAATTATCCAACTTCAGTTTATCGTTCCGGGGAAAGTATCGATGATGTCTGCAGCGAGGAAGCGGCCATCGACAATACCTGTGAAAACGGACTCATCACACCGGCAATTTACAGTTCCGGAATTGACTATGAATGCGATGTCAATGGTGATGGTCTGCTTGGGCTGGAAGAATTGATTGATGCCTTATACGTTGTCTCGGGACGTGTTCAATAAAGAAGAGCTGGAGCTGGTTGAAAAAGTTATGAGACGGAAAAATTATCTTGCTCTGATTATTTTTATTGTAGTACTCAACTTACCTCTGAGCAGCAGAGCCTATGACTCTGACGATGATGGAATTGACAGTTTGGCTGATGTCATTCTATCATTACAAGAACTTCGTCTCAAAGAAACCATCCACACGCTTCAGGTTCTCAGCGGTATTAATCCCTCTCCGGAACTTTATTTTGCAAGAAGTGGGAACGGCCATCTTGTAACTGATTTGACAGAAGGGCTTATGTGGCAGGACTATTCTCTGGCGTTCAAAACGGAAGCGGACGGAATTTTTTACTGTGATACATCTGTACTGGATAACTACGATGATTGGCGCTTTCCAACCTTTCAGGAATTACAGACCTTCTTCAAAGCAGTAAATCGCGATACCAGCTTTGATTTGAATCACTGGGGCACTTTCCCTGGCTGCACTGCATCGGTCGCCATCGGTGGCTACGTCAAGACCCCTCAGGGAGCTATAGTATATGGAGGTGAAGTCGGGGACCGAATATATTTCGGCGGCGGTGCTGCTGCCAGATGCGTACGGGCTATTCCTTAGCCTCTCAAAAATGTTGCATTTGATTCGTGAGTGTTGTATAAAAGCGTGTTCCAAACGAATCGATCAATCATTGAGAGTCGGGGCGTAGCGCAGCCTGGTTAGCGCGCCTGCCTTGGGAGCAGGAGGTCGT
>CAZOWJ010000070.1:0-19196 GCA_964583415.1 uncultured Desulfocapsaceae bacterium | reverse complement strand
TGCCATGCGGCGAGCAAAGATAAACAGAGGGTATAACCATACAATAGAGAAAATACCTGTACTCGTTTGCCGGAAGAACCTATTCTTTTTTCTTTTTAGGAAGAAGGAAGGAAGCAACGAGTCCTGCCGAGTAGATACCGGAGAGGACCAGGCCGATAATGCCCAGCACCCCTATTATTCCTTGTTCTTTGGAAAGACTGTCGGCAAGAATGAGGATCGATGAGCCGACGATCAGGGCGGAGATGACCATGGCCATGCCCATCATTCTGCTTGAAAGGTCCAATTTCTCAGCGAGATGCTCAATACGCATCAGCTCAAGATTGAGTGTAAAACGATTATGGCGGGCGTGATCGAGGAAGCGTTGAACCTCACCGGGAATGTCCTCAAGCAGTAAGAGGTAGTTAGCCACTGTTTTCTGTGTCCGTTTTCTGATGGCGCTGATACCGTATCGATTGGTTACCACTTCCTCAATTTCCGGTTCGACATGGGCAAGCACATCAAATGACGGATCCAGTTCAGCTGCCATCGCTTCGATTGTTGTCATTGCTTTAACCAGCAGCATCAGATCGCCAGGGCAGCGGATTTTATAGTGCTGCAGGGTTTTGAAAAAATCACTCAGCAAGGTGGTGATATCAATATGTTCAAGCGCTGTTGACTGAACCTGGTTGATCATATGCTGAAGCCCCAACCGGAAATCTCTTCTCTCAGTCACGGAAGGATCAACATCGGTGAGCTCGATAACGACCCTGCAAAGGCGTTGAACATCACCTTTGATGACCCCTGCGATAAGATCTACAAGCTGCTCGGCTGTTTTCTTGTCAAGGTGGCCGGTCATCCCGCAATCGATGAAACAGAGTTTGCCTTGTTCGAGTAGAAAAATGTTTCCCGGGTGAGGGTCTGCATGAAAAAAACCAAATTTCAGACATTGTTTGAATACCGCCTTGGTGGCGTTTGCTACAATCTTTCTGCGGATTTCAAAACTCAAGTCATCGGGGTTAACCCCGGAAAGTGGTTTGCCGTTAATCTCCTCAAGGGTCAGAACATTTCTTGTGGTTGACTGCCAGTATACTTTGGGAAAGAAGACCTCAGTATCATCCTCGAAATAACGTTTGAGTCGGTCAGTTGCCTGGCCTTCCTGGATCAGGTTTACTTCTCGCAGCAGTTCCCTGGAAAATTCATTTGCCACTTCGATAGGACTATAGCCAAGGTTAGAAAAATATTGTTCGACGATCTGGGCAATAGCTTCCAGCAGAGAGACATCTTCCTCAACGCGCTGTCTATTGCCAGGGCGAATCACTTTGAGAACGACCATTTCACCGGAAGATAGGCGTGCCCGGTGAACCTGGGCCATTGAGGCGGCGGCGAGCGGTTTTTCCTCTATAAAATTGAACAAACTGTCAAGCCGGCCGGGGAACTCTGTTTCCAGCAGCTGATGAATCGCCTGATAGTCTACCGGGGAAACATTACCCTGAAGATTGGTAAATTCTTCAGCCCACTCCGGCGGAATGAGATCAGGGCGGGTGGAGAGTATCTGGCCAATTTTAATGAATGTCGGGCCAAGGGTCTCAAGGACCATACGGGCTCGTACGGGCCTGGTAAGATCCTGGTATTGCGGTGAATGGACAGTTTCGATATCTTCCCGGGTCTTACCAAGGAGACGATGGAGACCGGTGTCGGTAATCACTTCACGGAAACCAAACTTGGAAAGTACCTTGAGTATTTCTGCTAACCGCTTGGTATTTTGAAAAGTCCTTTTTATGGAGGAAATTTTCATGATCAGAAGCAAAAAACCTACGTCGTGATAATTGTTAATATCGCACGGTCACGATCACTGCTCACCAGAAGCTCCTGCTGCCACCGCGCAAAAAGACTATCGTTCCACTCCAGATCATAATCCTTCCAGACTTTTTTTACATCGGGAATCTGATTGTCGATGAAGGATGCCAGATCTGAGACCTCAACTTCATCCATGCTGCGGTGAAGATGTGACAGCCTGTCCGCTATCTGGATGACAGCAGGAAAAAGAGATTCACCTTCTGAATCGAGCGGTTTGTGATGGTATGCAGTTGTATATAAGAGCGATTTTGGGAAAAGCCAGCGTTTCAGCAGACGGTACCCTACCTCATCATGACCGATCGATAACAGCTCCTGCTCCTCTAGATAGGCGTTGACAGGATCAGAGGACGACGATTCAAGAACTGTGGAGTAGTCGCCATTAAGACTGACCAGGATTGCCAGTTTGCCAATATCATGGATCAGCCCGGCGATGAAGGCTTCACTCGGAGAAATCTTGATATCCTCAGCAATGATTTTTGCTGCAAGCCCCGTTAAAAAAGAATGTTCCCAGAAAATGTTTATGAGCTCCCGATTCTTTCGATAGGCTTCTCGAAATGAGTTAAAAACAGCTTTTCCGAGTACAATATTCCTGATTTCATTAAACCCCAGTACCATAACCGCCTTGTCGATGGTACTCACCTTGCGGGGCAGACCGAAAAAGGCGGAGTTTGCAATTTTCAGGATAGTCAGACACATGGCCTGATCAGGAAGCACGGCTTCCATCAGGTCCTGTGCTGAGCTTTCAGGATTTCCGGTAATAGTGATAACATTTGACACGGTAGCTGGAAGAGCTGGAAATGCATCAACTTGATTAAGGATCGTTCTGCTCAGTTCGGTTGTCATAATTGTTGGTTGGGGAGTGATTCACCCACTTTGGTAATCGAGCTGTTGATGGTCTCGTCTGGCAAATCCATAAGGTTGTTGACCTTAATGAGTTCCAATATCTGAATAACCAGGAGTGGATCAAATTGTCTGCCGGCTCCCTTGGTTAACTCGCTGATGATCTTTTCTGGTTCCAGTTTGGTTCGATGGGGTCTGTCTTCATTCATGGCAGCCAGTGCATCAACGAGCGCAAAAATACGAGCTCCCAGTGGTATTTCGTCACCTTTCAGCCCATCGGGATAACCGCTTCCGTCATAGCGCTCACCATGATAGAGCAGAATTGCCCGTTCATTTGAGAAATAATCAAACATTTCTGTAAGTTCTGCAATCTTAAAGGGGAAATCTGCCATTATCTCCCTGTCATCATCCGTAAAGCGTTCCTGCTTGTTTATCATTTCATTGTGGAGCAAAAATCGTATGGAAGTATGGAGTGCAATGGCATTCCTGAAGGTTTCGATAATGGAATCGGGTAAATTCATCTGCTGCCCGAGCAGTTCAACATATGTTCGGACATTTTCGATATGACCACGATTTTTGCTGCCACCAATATTCTTGGCCAGAAGCTGGAGAGAATCAAGTGCTGAGGTTCTGGTCCTGGTGAGAATGCGTGAGAGGGTCTCCTTCAGAAAATTCAGGTTGATTTGAGTCGTTTCGGCAGAATCGGCTGTCTGCTGGTTAAAAACAGCGACGCGGTCGCGCCCCTCAGATTTGGCAGTAAAAAGAGCTCTCTCCGCCATTGAAATAAACTCATCAGGGCTATTAGGGCGGTGGTCAACCAGGGAAACAATGCCGGTGGAAACAGTGATGGTCCTTTCTTCCCTGTTTCTGACAAACGGGTGCTGCTGGAGTTCCTCTCGAAAAAATCCTGCAAGTGATATCGCCTGGGGAAGACTGGTGTTGCTCAGGAGCGCTATAAAAATCTCGCCACTGAAACGAAAGCAAATTCCACCAGGCTGGGTTGCCGCCGTCAGGCGGGCAGCAAAATCATTGAGAACAAAGTCGCCAAATGAGGTTCCTGCAGATTTGTTCAGTTCATAAAAGTAGTCAATATCAATGATCAGCATGGTCAACTCTGAATAATTGACTATGTTTTTTTCGATCTCTTTCGGCAACAATGTGTTGAGGTGTCTTCTGTTATATAAGCCTGTCAGTCCATCGCGCAGGGCAACGATGTCAAGGAATTCACCGTGCAGTTCCATCGATTGCTGTTGCAGTTCCAGTTTTTCTGTGAGCTCCTTTATCTGGGCATCTTTTTGCTGGATACTGTCCTTGATAGCTCTAAATTTCAGTAAAAATTCTATTTGGTTGTGAAGAGTGGTGCCGGTCAGGGAGTCCGGAAAGCAGCTGACAATACCCGGTAACATATTATTGTCTGAACCTTTCACCCCGAGACCCAGTATCGGGATATTTTCAGGCAGGTCGGGCCGCGAGAAGAAGGTTGATACTTCATCTTCAGTACGATTGGTAATAATGAGATCGATAGTGTGACGATCACACAAGGACTGAATATTTGCTGAAACGGTGGTACGCACCAGTTGGTACCCTTTATCTGTCAGGGTTTGGCGATCAATTTCAAGGAGCTCGCCAGCAGATTCGATTAACAGGATATTTATGTTTTTTTCCATGATGGTCGTTAGAGGGTGGTGCGCAAAAAAAGTGGGTCGCCTAAAATCCTTTCCGGTACACCAAAAGTATATAAGCTAAGGAAATAAAATACAAATTTTCAGGTGAAAAAGCGGATTACGGCCCAAAATGAGATTGTATCGATCTTGTTGACCGGGGGGAGAAGATCTAAGAACGGGAAAATGTGCTGAATTGATGATATTTATTTACAATTAACTGTCTGATATTATATATATTTGATTCTATCATAGATAAAGATTCAGGCGAATTTCTATCGTTTGCAAAAGAGTATGTAGCAGTTCGCTGAAACCCGGATTACAATGGCTTAAAACATCGTCCCTCTATCGGTATACATTGAGCATGGCACTATTTACGGAATCACGAGAAGAGATCACTGCAGAAATCAAAGAGCGTGCTGATATTGTTCAGATTATCGGAGAACATGTAAATCTGAAACGCAGCGGTGTCAGATACCTCGGAATATGTCCGTTTCATCATGAGAAAACCCCTTCTTTCTCTGTGCACTCTGGTCAGCAGTTTTATCATTGCTTCGGGTGCAAGGAATCAGGCGATGTATTCTCATTCATGATGAAATATCATAACCTTGATTTTCCAGGGGCCTTGAAAGCCCTGGCCCAACGTTTCCAGATAGAGCTGCCGGAGAGAAAAAAGAGCAAGAAGCAGCAGGAACTGGATCAGCGGCGGGAACTGATGTTTGCGGTCAATAAAAAAGCGGCAGACTGTTTCAGGCGCTGTCTTCTCGAGTCGGCGGGAAGTAAAAATGCACGACGTTATCTCGAAAAACGTGGAATTGGCTCGGAATTGCAGGAACGCTACCAGCTTGGGTTTGCACCGTCACCTGACGATGTTGGCTGGAATTTTCTCGGCTCACAGTTGGCTAACCGGGAACGTGACCTGGCCATAGAGGTAGGACTGCTCGCCAAGAAGCAGCAGAGTGGTACATATGATCGATTCAGAGACCGGATCATTTTTCCCATACTTGATTCCCGGGGGCGTGTCGCCGGTTTTGGAGGGCGTATTCTTGGCGATGGGAACCCGAAATATCTCAATTCTCCGGAAAGTATCATTTACAACAAAAGCAGGTTACTGTTCGGCTTGTTCCATCAGCGTGATGCGATTCGGACGCAGCGAAGAGCGGTGTTGGTGGAAGGAAATTTCGATTTGCTGTCACTGATAGCAAACGGGCTCGATCCTGTCGTGGCTCCCCTCGGGACCGCTTTGACACGGGAGCAGGTAAGAAAACTGAAACCTCTGGTCGATGAAGTTGTGATGCTGTTTGATGGCGATGAGGCGGGGATTAAAGCCGTGGAACGTTCAGCCAGTTTTTTTCTGGCCGAACAGGTGAGTGCACGGGTGGTTGTTCTGCCGCCGCAGCATGATCCTGATACCTTTGTCAGGGAGCATGGCATGGAGGCCTTGAATGAACGTATTGAACGGGCTGAAACATTACCAGAGTTTGTGCTCGACAGACTGGTCGCCAGGTACGGGCTGACGCTCGATGGCAAGGGCAGGATCATCGAAGATTTAAAGCCGTTGATGTCTGCTGCAGCATCACCGCTTCAAAAATCTGTGTGGGCAGCACATTTTGCAAAAATACTCGGGGTCGAACCAGCGGTAATTCTGGGGCAGTTGTCTGTGCAAAAATTTGATCAGCATCCGGCAGAGCAACAGCCTCACTCCTCTGCAAGGCCATCAGATTTCAGGCCGGTCAGCGGTCCTCTCAAAGCGATTGTAACATTTATGGTGCTGCATCCGGAGCATCTCCCGCTCCTTGAGGACGACGGTCTAGCCGAGGTGCTGTCCGGTACAATCGGTGAAGTTGTCCTTCTGCAACTCAAGATCTTGCGGGGGCAGCAGCAGAATGAGCTGCACCCTGAGGATTTATTGACCGTTTTGCCTGAAGGGGAGGAGCGCTCCCTGGTGGCATCCCTGCTGCGTCAGGCAACCCAATATGAGAACTCGGGCCAACCGGATGAAAATGATATGGACGAGCTACAGGAAATTCGGCAGTGGCTGAAGCTGACCCGTTTGCAAAAACGCTCAGACCAATTGATTGCCGATATTAATGAGGCACAAAAGCACAATGATTTTAGTATAATAAGTAGCTTGATGCAGCAAAAAATGGAGGTTGACAGCGAACTCAAAAAACGATCATGAATCATTTTTTTTTTGGTAGATATGATCGGAGAAGACGTAAAAATAGAGAAAAATCACTCTCGTTATTGATTTTAACGTATTTTTACTCTAATAAAGGGTATATCTTGCAGTAGCGGGACGTATTATGTTCCTGGTTTTACATTGAAACGGAAGATGGCGTGAATGTCAAGGGGGTAGTATGTCAGCGGACGAATATGATGCCAAGGACGGTGAGGGGTACGATAAGGTGGACGATGAAGAAGAGACTGGTGAAGATGATTCATCGGCCTGGGATCTGACCGGCATATATAGCTCTGAAGAAACGCGGGTGCCTATCATGCTTCCTGGGGACGTTCCAGAGGACAGACGGGGGAAGAGTGGAAGTGACCGGCGCAGCGGTCCTTTCAGTGATCGTCGCGGGGGTGATCGGAGACGTTTGTCCCGATCTTCAGCCAAGGCTGGAAAACATTCAGTAGATCCAATGAATATTTATCTGCGGGAAATGGGAAGCCTGACCCTGCTCAGCCACAAGGAAGAGCTGAAGCTTGCCAAGCTGGTCGAAGAAGGTAAGCTCCGGGTACAGAATGCTGCCCTGTCGACCCCTCTGGCTCAGCCTGTCCTGCAGGAAATTGCTGCAGACCTGGAGAGTGGCAGTCGAAAGATATTTCAGACAATTCATGGTATTCCAGACAACGAACCGAAAATTATCAAGCGGGAAATAGAATCGTTTTTTGAACTGGTTGAAAGGGCCACCGGGCTTGATAAAGATCGGGAAGCCCTGCTTGAACAACTCCGCCGGACGAATTTCAACAGTTCTCAGTATGTGGAGATCAGGAAATCTGTATTTGTTAAAGGTGCAGAGATAGCAGCTCTTTTTAAGGAAAAGCAGATCTGCCAGGAGTGTGTGAGCTCAATTGCCAATGGCCTGGATGAACTTTCCAAGCGGTTTCGACAGGTTCTTGTCGAAATGGTCAAAAATCAGACCTTGACTGCTTCTTCTGACCAAGCCGCTGACACTGCTGTTCTTAAAGCCATAGAGAATCAGGTGAACTGGCAGTTTATGGGAGAATCGGGGCTTGATTCCGAGGCCTTAAAGCAGCTGCAGTCGGAAATTGAGTCCGGGCGTGATATCACCAAACATGCCAAGGAGTCGTTAGTACGTGCCAATCTGCGGCTGGTTATTTCCGTTTCCAAAAAATTTGTTAACCGCGGTCTTCAGTTTTCTGACCTGATACAGGAAGGCAATATTGGTTTAATGAAGGCTGTTGAGAAATTTGACTATCATCGGGGATATAAATTCAGTACCTATGCCACCTGGTGGATCAGGCAGGCGATCACCAGGGGGATTGCAGATCAGGGAAGAACCATTCGCTTGCCGGTTCATATGATTGAAACAATTAACCGACTGCTCAGGGTTTCCAAAGACTTCCTGCTGGAGGAGCATCGTGAGCCGACACCCGAAGAGATGGCCGAGCAGCTCGGAACAGAGGTCGATAAGGTAAAGTCAGCCCTTAAAATTGCCAAAGACGCCATTTCTCTGGATACCCCTGTTGGTGATGACGGGGAGACGCAGCTCGGTGACTTTATAGAAGATAGTGACAAACCTGGACCGCATGATATTTCAATGACCGCCAGCCTTCGAGAGTGCTTGAATCTGGTGATGTCATCACTGACTCCGCGCGAAGCCAAGGTTCTCAGGATGAGATATGGTATCGATGTTGCCTGCGATCATACCCTTGAAGAGGTTGGCAAGTGTTTCGAAGTCACCCGTGAAAGGATTCGTCAGATTGAAGCGCAGGCGATCCAGAAACTCAAACATCCATCAAGAATTGACGAATTGCGGGTCTTCATGACCGATTGAAAATGAGCTTTGATTCTTCAACCTGTCAGTGATGAATTAAAAGCTGCCCTGCTCTGCTGAGGGCAGCTTTTTTTGTTTGCAGAAAGAGCTGTATCGATGAAACAGTATGACAGATCCATGGGCACAATAAGAGACTGGATAGGCCTCAGTATGGCATCAGGGTTGGGGCCCTCCGGATTCTGGCTGCTCGTGAAAGCCGTTGGCTCTCCCACCTCCGTTCTTGATATGGCGTTCAGCGATGTCAGGCAGATATCCGGTCTCCGGGAAGGACAAATTAAAGGGCTGAAGGAGACCGATAAACTACGAGAGGCTGCAGGCCATGAAATGGAAATGCTCAGCAATGGCTATGGCCAGCCAATTATCCTTGATGATCCATACTATCCTGAACTGCTGAAAAAATGTGTAAATCCGCCTCCTGTTCTCTATATAAAGGGCAATAGAGCGTGCTTGAACGGTACGACGGTTGCCATTGTCGGTTCCAGGGCTGCAACAACCTATGGCCGCAGAACCGCCTTTAATCTTGGCAGGGATCTGGCGGGGAGTGGGGTAGCGGTGGTGTCCGGTCTGGCAACGGGAATCGATTCCGAGGCTCATGCCGGCTGCCTGGAAGGAATGGGAGAGACCATCGGTGTTCTGGGATGTGGCCTTGATGTGGTCTATCCCAGAACAAATAAGAGCCTCTACAGCCAGGTCGCAGAGCGTGGGGCTTTGGTGACAGAATATTGCCTTGGCACCAAACCAGAGGGGTTCAGATTCCCAGCCCGAAACAGGATTATAGCCGGGATGTGTCATGGGGTGGTCGTGGTTGAAGCAGCAAAGAGATCAGGTTCTCTGATCACTGTCGGGCATGCGCTGGATGAGGGCAGAGATGTTTTTGCCGTACCCGGGCAGGTGGACTCGGTAAAATCCAGCGGCACGCATTGGCTGCTCCAGCAGGGGGCGGCGCTTGCTGCTTCAGCAGCAGATATTATTGATGGTCTGGGCCTCGAGAACAGGGGAGTGACGGAGGGGATTGCGGAGCAGGGCTCCCAGGTTGAACTTGAATGGGAGACCGGAGCTCTTTTTGCGATAATTGATACCTACCCGAAGCAGAGAAATGAGTTAATAGAACACTCAGGCATGACTCCTGCTAAGATCAGCGAGCATCTCCTGCTGCTTGAGCTGGAGGGACTGATCGAGATATTGCCAGGTGATCAGGTTCGCAGAGTGGGTAAATAGTGTAAAAAAGCGTTTGTACCAAACCTAACTAACTGCAGGTATCATCAGGATAAAAAAATGAAAAATATAATCATTGCCCCGTCAATTCTTTCTGCCGATTTTACCGAACTTGGCCTTGAGATCAAATCGGTCGTTGAGGCTGGTGCTGACGTTATTCACATCGATGTCATGGATGGCCATTTTGTACCCAATATTACTATTGGGCCAATTGTGGTTGAAGCGGCCGGCCGTGCTACCGATAAACCACTCGATGTACATCTGATGATCAGTAATCCTGACGACTATATCGATACTTTCGCCACTGCAGGTGCAGACTGGATTACGGTTCATGTTGAAGCCTGCACACATCTCCAGAGAAGCGTATCAAGGATTCGGGAACATAAATTGAAAGCAGGTGTGGTGCTCAATCCAGCAACCCCGCTGCAGACACTTGAGTACATCCTGGAGGATGTTGATCTGGTAATGATCATGAGTGTTAATCCGGGCTTTGGGGGGCAGTCATTCATTCCGTCGACACTTGACAAGATAAGAAAACTGAAGTCGATGATTGACGAGCGAGGCCTGGATGTGGACATTGAAGTGGATGGCGGCGTCAGTGCTGAGACCATAGGTGCCATTGCTCGGGCCGGGGCCAATATCTTTGTCGCCGGTTCAGCCATCTATGGTCGCGATGAATATGGCCCGGTTATTGACGAGCTGCGACGGGAAGCAGAAAAAGGCAGAGCTTCCCCATCACCGAAACCATCAAACTGCACTGAGAGGGTGAGATGAGTGAAGATACAATGAACAGTGTTTCCTGGCAGAAGTTACAAGGTCTGGCACAAGATCCGTATGATCTCAGCTCAGAAAATTCGCTCCGGGCTGATGGCAGGATCGACTCGATGATCTGTCATGCTGCAGGGTTGAAACTGATGTATTCAACACAGCGGATCAGCGAACAGGAACTCCAGGCCTTTCAGGAGTTTGCCGATGAACATCGCCTCGTTGAAAGGTTTAAAGGAATGAAATCAGGTGATGTGCTTAACCGGATTGTTGATTGGGAAAGTGAGAACAGACAGGTCCTGCATACGTCGTGCAGGGATTTATTTTCAGAGCATCCTGCTGAGCCGGAATCTGCACGTCAGGCTCGAGAAGAGATGGACAAGCTGAAATCGTTTCTTGCCCAGATAGCTGAAGGGTCGTTAACCGGCAGTACCGGTAAGCCGTTTACCTCAATGATCAATATTGGTATCGGCGGTTCCGACCTTGGCCCACGATCCGTTTATGAAGCACTGAAAGCATTTCGCCAGCCGGGGCGAGAGGTAAAGTTTATTGCCAATGTGGATCCCGACGATGCAGCTGAGGTCCTGAGCTCGACAGATCTGGAACAGACATTGGTAAATGTTGTTTCAAAAAGTGGATCAACCCTGGAAACCCTGACAAATGAGGAAATTGTCCGGCAGGTGTTTACTGACCAGGATCTCGATCCCAGCCAGCATTTTGTGGCTGTGACGGGGATGGGCAGCCCGATGGATAATCCCGCCCGTTATCTCCGTTCGTTCTACATGTTTGATTATATCGGTGGACGTTACAGTGTCACGTCTATGGTGGGCTGCGTGATGCTTGGATTTGCTGTCGGCTTTGAAAACCTTACCGACTTTCTTCGTGGCGCCCACGAGATGGACACCGTTGCTGAATCACCAGGTGTTCGTGACAATATGCCCCTGCTGCTGGCAATGCTCGGTATCTGGAATCATAATTTTCTCGGTTACCCGACGCTTGCCGTATTGCCGTATAGCCAGCCAATGCATCGTTTTCCTGCCCATCTGCAGCAGTGTGACATGGAGAGCAACGGTAAATCGATCACCATTGATGGAAGAGCCGTCCAGGGGAAAACAGGTCCTGTTGTCTGGGGTGAGCCTGGCACAAATGGTCAACATGCATTCTACCAGCTGCTCCACCAGGGAACCGAAATCGTTCCAGCAGAGTTTATCGGTTTTCAACGTTGTCAATACGATCGTGACATCATTGTTGAAGGGACCTCATCCCAACAGAAACTCATGGCCAATATGCTTGCTCAGGCAGTTGCTCTGGCAACCGGCAGGGATCATGAGAACCCCAATAAACGATTCCATGGTAACCGGCCGAGTTCAGTGATTGTGGGAAACAGACTGGACCCGCTCACCATGGGGAAATTGTTGTCACTCTATGAAGCAAAGATTGTTTACCAGGGCTTTGCCTGGAATATCAACTCATTTGACCAGGAGGGCGTGCAGCTTGGCAAGATTCTGGCGACTCGTTTTCTGGCGGTAATGTCAGATGACAAAAATGATGCGTTCCCGCTGGAATCTGAGCTGCTCAGGGCAGTTGAAAAATAAAGGCTGTAAACAAAAATGAGTTGATGAATCACTATTCATTTTCAGCCTCATAATAGTTCATTTTTTGTTGACAAAAAAATCGTTCAGATATATCCTCAACTGCTACACGATTATTCGTCGGTTTAGTGTTTCATCCCTTCGGTTTCAAACCGCACACGAGTTGAAGGAGTTGAAGGAGTTGCAGAAAGTGGTAGAAAGTCCTGTTGAGGGGTGGTCTCGCTTTTCTGTTGAGATACTTGATCAGCAATAAGAATATTAATTGGTTAGGGTAGAAGTACAAACTGTAATTCAAAGGAGGAAATCATGGCAAAACATGAGACACCCTTGTTGGATCAACTGGAGAGTGGCCCATGGCCAAGCTTCGTTACCGACTTAAAGCGGCAAGCAGAAAAGAAACCTGAGTGTTTTGATATTCTCGGTCAGCTTGAATTGTCCTACAAGGACAGGATCACCCATTGGAAGCACGGCGGTATCGTCGGTGTTTTCGGTTATGGTGGTGGTATTGTTGGACGTTATTCCGATATGCCTGAAGATTTTCCGGGAGTTCAGCATTTTCATACGATTCGTGTTGCTCAGCCGGCGTCGAAATATTATTCATCAGCGAATCTTCGCCAGATGATGGATCTCTGGGAGAAGCATGGTTCAGGTATGACCAACTTTCATGGTTCAACCGGCGATATCATCCTGCTTGGCACCAGGACAGAAAACCTGGAGCCGTTCTTCTGGGATCTGACCCACGATATGAAGCAGGATCTTGGTGGATCAGGATCCAACCTGCGAACACCTGCAAACTGTGTTGGCCAGTCACGCTGTGAATGGTCATGCTATGATACAGAAGAGTGTTGTCATCATCTGACCATTCATTATCAGGATGAGATTCATCGTCCGGCATTCCCCTATAAATTTAAATTCAAATTTTCCGGATGTCCTAATGATTGTGTTGCAGCGATTGCTCGTTCAGATGTTGCTGTTATCGGTACCTGGAGAGATGAGATTCGTATCGACCAGGCTGCCGTCAAGGAATATGTCGCCGGAAACTACCCGTCAAACGGTGGTGCCCATAGTGGCAGAGATTGGGGTGCATTTGATATCAAGGCTGAAGTTATCGACCTGTGTCCGACAGAGTGTATGTGGATGGAAGGCGATGAGCTGAAGATTGATGATAAAGAGTGTACCAGATGCATGCATTGTATTAACGTCATGCCTCGTGCGCTTCGTCCTGGTGCTGACCAGGGAGCCTCCATTCTCGTTGGTGCAAAAGCGCCGATTCTTGATGGTGCTCAATTTGCTACACTGATTGTACCGTTCATGAAAATCTCCAAGGATAATGATTTCGAGGAACTGATCGAATTTATCGAAACCATATGGGACTGGTGGATGGAAGTTGGAAAGAACCGTGAGCGTGTTGGTGAAACCATGCAACGTGTCGGTCTGCCAACCTTTATAAAAATCATGGGTGTTGATCCGATCCCACAGATGATTAAAGAACCTCGTTCTAATCCTTATATCTTCTGGGCTGAAGAAGAGGTTGAAGGTGGTTTCGAGCGTAATGTCGAAGAATTCCGTGCACGTCATGCTGCATAATGTCCGGTTTTGATTTTAAACACATATTTATTTTACCAATTATTATATAAGGAGACGAATCATGGGATATAATCCGGAAAAGCCGATGGAAGGACGTATTACAGACCTCGGCCCACCACATTATGAGCAGTTTTTCCCGCCTGTCATCAAGGCTAATAAAGGAAAGTGGCTATGGCATGAGATTACACAGCCTGGCGTGCTGATGCACAAATCAGAGACCGGAGACGAGGTTTATACCGTTCGTGTCGGTACTGCCCGTCTGGTATCTGTTGAATACATCCGCGAAGTGTGTGATATCGCAGATGCACATTGTGACGGTTTTATGCGCTGGACCACCCGAAATAACATCGAGTTTATGGTTGACTCTAAAGACAAGGTTCAGCCGCTTCTCGATGATCTTGCCAGCCGTGGGAATAAGTTCCCGGTTGGTGGAACCGGAGCAGGTGTAACCAATATCGTTCACACCCAGGGCTGGGTACATTGTCACACTCCAGCAACCGATGCTTCTGGTCCGGTCAAAGCAGTCATGGATGATCTGTTTGATTACTTTACCTCCATGAAACTGCCGGCCCAGGTAAGAATTGCCCTGGCCTGCTGTCTGAACATGTGTGGTGCGGTGCATGCATCTGATATCGCAATTCTCGGTATCCATCGCAAGCCGCCGATGATCGATCACAAGCGTATTACCGGTGTCTGTGAGCTTCCGCTGGCAATTGCTTCCTGTCCGCTTGGAGCGGTTAAGCCTGCAAAAGCCGAGGTTGACGGCAAGGAAATCAAAACGGTCAAGGTAACGGTAGAGCGTTGTATGTTCTGCGGTAACTGCTACACCATGTGTCCTGCCATGCCGCTTGCCGATCCTGAAGGTGACGGTATCGCAATCCTGGTCGGTGGTAAGGTTTCTAACTCTCGATCGGCACCAAAATTTTCAAAATTGGTTATACCGTTCCTGCCAAATACCACACCACGCTGGCCGGAGGTTGTTGAAGCGGTAAGAAAAATTCTTGTGGCCTATTCAGAAGGTGCTAAGAAATACGAGCGTGTTGGCGAGTGGGCAGAGAGAATCGGTTGGGAGCGTTTCTTTGAAAAATGCGACATCCCATTTACTGAAAAGAGCATCGATGATTATCGCCTGGCCTATGACACCTGGCGTACGACCACTCAATTCAAGTTCACCAGCCATATCAGCTCGTGACTGGTAGATTATTGAGCGAAAGCCCACACTGGTCATCCAGTGTGGGCTTTGGTGCTTTCTTCTTCAATATTTTACAAGGAGAAAAGTTATGCCATTGAGTGATGAAGACTTAAAACTTGCTATAATTGAAAAGGCAACGAAATCACCAAAACCACAATTGTATATCAAGGATTTCTATAAATGTGATCCTGATACAAAACCACGCAAGATCAAGAACGTTGCCAATGAGCTGGTTCGTGAAGGTGAATTGATGTTCTGGTCTTCTGGATCTACAACCATGTATGCACGTCCTGATCGTATTCAGAACGAGGAAGGCTAAACGTTAGTATTGATGCATTTTTGTTTTGTTCGAAGTGCAGAATGTGAAAACATTCTGCACTTTTTTTTTGCCCTGTGGGCGCCGCCAGTCTCACTGATTGACAAACTGACGTTCGATCATACCTGGGAATTATTAAGGATCATCCAGATATCGCCTACCTGGACAGGTTATGCCAGGCGGCGAGCAAAGCGACTCTGATGGACAACTGAGTGATGATTATAGCAAAGGGCTACTCGTTTACCGGAAGAGCCAGCATTTATAATGAGGAAAGGGGGTAAGCCGTTGTCGACTCCCCCCCTGAATTGTTGATTTGTTATACCTTTGCTTAGTAACGATAGTAGTCAGGTTTGTATGGTCCCTCAACGGGTACCCCGATATAATCGGCCTGCTCTTGCGATAGGGTCGTCAGCTGAACGCCAATTTTCTTGAGGTGCAGTCTCGCAACCATCTCGTCGAGCTTTTTGGGGAGAAAGTACACCTTGTTTTCGTAATTCTTAGAATTTTTCCACAGTTCAATCTGGGCTAGCACCTGGTTTGTAAATGAGTTACTCATGACAAAACTGGGGTGACCCGTTGCACATCCGAGATTAACCAGTCTGCCCTCGGCCAGAACAATAATTTTCTTGCCATCCGGAAAGGTCACATGGTCTACCTGTGGTTTGATAGTATCCCAGGGTAAATCTCGGATTCCGGCGATATCAATTTCAGAGTCAAAGTGGCCGATATTGCAGACAATGGCCTCGTTTGGCATGGATTCCATGTGGCTCCTGGTAATGACCTTTAGATTCCCGGTGCAGGTTACAAAAATATTACCGACTGATGCCGCTTCTTCCATGGTAACGACTCGATAACCTTCCATGGCCGCTTGAAGTGCGCAAATAGGATCGATTTCAGTAACATAGACGATTGCGCCCATTCCGCCGAGAGCCTGTGCACAGCCCTTTCCGACATCGCCAAAGCCGACGACAACAGCAATTTTTCCGGCGATCATCACATCGGTTGCCCGCTTTATCCCGTCAATCAGGGATTCACGGCAACCGTAGAGATTGTCAAATTTGGATTTGGTGACGCTGTCATTGACATTAATAGCCGGACACTTGAGACTGCCGTCAGCCGCCATTTCATTAAGTCGGTGCACCCCCGTGGTCGTCTCTTCACTGATACCACGAACGGAGCCCATCTCGTCGGGATATTTCTCGTGCATAACCAGGGTGAGGTCGCCGCCATCATCGACGATCATATCAGGTCGCCAGTTGTCCGGTCCGAAAATGGTCTGGTCAATGCACCACCAGAATTCCTCCTCGGACTCGCCTTTCCAGGCAAAGGTGGGGATTCCAGCAGCAGCCATGGCTGCTGCTGCATGATCCTGGGTAGAGAAAATATTGCAGGAAGACCAGCGCACCTCGGCGCCAAGTTCCACAAGGGTTTCCATGAGGACAGCTGTCTGTATTGTCATGTGCAGGCAGCCGGCGACACGAGCCCCTTTCAAGGGTTTTGATTCCGAATATTCTTCCCTCAGACTCATCAGCCCGGGCATTTCTGTTTCGGCAATTTCAATTTCTTTTCTTCCCCAGTCAGCAAGACTCAGGTCGGCCACTTTATAATCTTTTATTTCTTCACTCATTATTTAATCCTTTGACAATTTCTCACAGATTTATCCAGTTACAGGAGAAAATGATACGTTTAGTTAAATTTTTGCAGCGTCCTTTAGTTCTTCTGCTTTGTCAATTCGTTCCCAGGTGAAATTCTTACGACGGCGTCCGAAGTGACCATAGGCGGCTGTTTCACGATAGATTGGTCTTAACAGGTCAAGGTGCTGGATGATCGCTTTCGGTCTGAGGTCAAAATGGACGTTGACCAGCTCCTTGATTCTCTCGTCACTGATTTTTCCGGTCCCAAAGCTGTTAATGTTAATTGAAACTGGTTGGGATATACCGATTGCATAGGCGATCTGAACTTCCAGCTCTGAGGCAATACCGGCTGCCACCAGATTTTTGGCAATATAACGTCCCATGTAGGAAGAAGAGCGGTCAACCTTGGAGGGATCCTTACCTGAAAACGCACCGCCTCCATGCGATCCTTTTCCGCCATAGGTATCAACAATAATTTTCCGCCCGGTGACACCGCAGTCACCGACCGGGCCGCCAATGACAAATCGGCCGGTGGGATTGATGAAAAACTTGGTGTTCTTATCGAGCATGTTTTCGGGGAGAATCGGTTTAACGATTTCTTCCATCACCCCTTCTTTTAGATCATCATAATCAACACTGGCATCATGCTGAGTGGAGAGCACAACGGTATCAATCCGTTTTGGAATGTCGTCTACATATTCGATTGTCACCTGGCTTTTAGCATCGGGACGCAGCCAGGGCAGCAGCCCTGTTTTTCGTACCTCGGCCTGACGCTTTGTCAAACGGTGTGCATAATAAATTGGCATCGGCATAAATACCTTAGTATCATTGCAGGCGTAACCAAACATGAGTCCCTGGTCTCCGGCGCCCTGATCCAGGTCGACACCATCACCCTCGTTGACGCCTTGAGCGATATCGGGGGATTGTTTGTCAATGGATGTAAGGATTGCGCAGGATTGCCAGTCAAAGCCCATATCAGACGAGTTGTAGCCGATTTCTTTAATGGTCTGCCTGACAACATCAGGCATGTCCACCCAGGCGGATGTGGTTATTTCACCGGCTATCAGCGCCATACCTGTCGTTACCATGGTTTCACAGGCAACTCGTGCCAGTTTATCCTGGTCCAGGATTGCATCCAGGATCGCATCTGATATCTGATCGGCAACCTTGTCGGGGTGTCCTTCTGAAACAGATTCTGAAGTAAATAGATATTGAGACATGAAAACTCCCTTTGAATAAAATAGTGGTAAAAATACTCGATTAAAGTAGTAATTAATAACGGTTTCGCAAGAAAATTCGTACCATTAAATAGTTATTAAGATGATTTTTGTTCGGATTTGTCAAGGGTAGAAAATGGAGCGCTGTTTTCTCTTGACCCGGTTGCTTAAATGATTACGATGGCGGCTCAACCTTTGGCGGAGATTGTCACAGAAAGGTGCTGATCTTCCCTACAGGTTTGAAGGTATTTTTTATACATTTGAGGATCACTAAACAGGAACGAATATGTCCATTGAAGATGCACGGGAAGTAATTTTAATAGAGGAACAGGGCCTTGCTGCTGTAAGAGAACGGATTGGCCAGGAATTTCTTGATGCTGTCGATACAATTCTTGCCTGTTCCAGTCGATTGATCATAACGGGTATCGGTAAGTCCGGTATCATCGGTCAGAAGATATCGGCAACCCTGAACAGTACCGGTACCGCTTCATTTTTCATGCATCCCGTCGAGGCCATGCATGGTGATCTCGGCATGGTTCAGCCGACCGATGTGGTTATCGCTATATCCTACTCTGGCGAAACTACTGAACTCAATACGCTTCTTGGCAGTCTGAGGCGAAGGTGCGCCTCCATTATCGCCATGACCGGGAGCCCTGCCTCCACGCTCGGCTCATTTGCTGATATTGTCCTTGATATCTCCATCCCTAAAGAGGCCTGTTCTCTCGGACTTGCTCCAACCACAAGTACAACTGCAACCCTGGCGCTGGGGGATGCGCTTGCTGTTGTACTGATAAATCGCAAACAGTTTCGGGCAGCCGATTTTCGCCAGAACCATCCAGCCGGCAGTCTTGGTGAACGTCTAAAAGTAAAGGTGAATGAAGTCATGCTTACCGGCACCAGTGTGCCGCTGGTAAGCAATGGTGCTACCGTCGCAGAGGCAGTAATGGAACTCAACCGGAAAAATCTGGGTGCGGTCCTGGTTGTCGATGAAGAGTATAATATAGATGGTATTGTAACCGATGGTGATGTCAGACGATTTGTTGCCGATGGTGTAGATTTTCAACAGGTGAAGGCAAAAGAGCTGATGACCCCGGACCCGGTTACTATTGTTTCAGACAAGCAGGCGGTTGATGCACTCAGCATCATGCAACGCCATGAAATCACCGTTCTCCCTGTCACCGATAAAGACGGCAGAATGCAGGGTATCCTGCACCTTCATGATCTTCTGGGTAAAGGAGAGTTCAGATTTCTGCTGTAAGGCAGACAGCACTCGATCATTTCGATATATTGTTGTTGACAGTGTGATGAGTGTAAAAACT
>CAZOWJ010000069.1:16289-19393 GCA_964583415.1 uncultured Desulfocapsaceae bacterium | reverse complement strand
TAATGCTGAGCTGCAATGTTCCAGATTTTTAATACCATTTCCACCTCACAATGTAAGTTTCTATAGAGAAAATTCCGCTCAGCGTAAATCGTAATGTTGACAAAACGTTGAACATCAAATAATTACGGACAGACCATTTGTTGGTATCCATAAACGTTCCATTTTTTTAATATTCACAATCTCTGGAGGAAATTGTATGAAACGCGTCCCGAAGCTCACCCTTGAAGATGCAAAGTTAATGATGGAAGCTGCAGAACAGAGGGCGACCGAAATCGATATTGACATGGATATCGCCATTGTCGACGATGGCGGAAATCTCCTGCTCTTTCAACGTATGGACAACGC
The DNA here is from genome assembly GCA_964583415.1 of uncultured Desulfocapsaceae bacterium. Lineage (GTDB taxonomy): Bacteria > Desulfobacterota > Desulfobulbia > Desulfobulbales > Desulfocapsaceae > MADRE3. Next base: position 19,048 of record CAZOWJ010000069.1, on the reverse strand, counting down.
CCGAATTACCAGCATAACCATTGCCATCGACAAGGCTTTCACTGCCGGGGCAGCAAGAAAATCAACCCGTGCCTACGGTGATGTGAGCGGCCCGGGAGCCCCTGCTTTTGGCATCAATTCAAGCATCAATGGACGATTCATGATTTTTGCAGGTGGTTTGCCGATTTTTATCGATGAACACCCGGTTGGCGGTATTGGCTGCAGTTCAGGAAGTCCGGACCAGGATGAAATCGTCGCCCAGGCAGGACTCGATGCGCTGATGAGCAGCCAGGAATAACCACGATCTACAGCCGTGGCAAAGTGATTTCCCCAATATATTCAGCACAGTAGATTATTGAATAAATTTTCTTGAAATATCAGTTAAATAGTTCTGTTCTATTGCAAGGATTAGATGATTGAAAATAACGGTTAATAAAGGTAGGTTCGCATCTATCGTACATTTACAACCGTATTTTTGATAAGGGTTTTCAGACCTGGGAACGGCTCCGCTCTGCTCACGGGAAAAGAAACTACTAGATTGCACACTCAATGTTTTTAAAGCCGGGAGGTACACATGTTTAAAATAGTCAGACGTGAAGAAATGGCAGACGGTACTGTAATACTCAATGAGATTGAGGCACCGCTGATCGCCAAAAAAGCCCGGCCCGGCCAGTTCGTAATCCTGAAAACCGGCGAAGACGGGGAGAGAATTCCGCTCACCATAGCCTCTTCTGATAAAGAAAAAGGTACCATAACCATTATCTATATGGTGGTTGGGAAATCTACGGCACGCTTCAAGGAATTGCAGGTCGGTGATGGCTATCAAGATGTCATCGGCCCGTTGGGTAAAGCCACTCATCTGGAAAAAATCGGTAAAGTAATCTGCGTTGGCGGAGGAACCGGCGTTGCAGTTCTGCACCCAATCACCAGGGCAATGAAAGACATCGGTAATGATGTAACCTGTATTATCGGGGCACGAACAAAAGATCTGCTGATCCTTGAAGAGCAGATGAAAGACGCCTCCCATGACCTCAGGCTCTGCACCGATGACGGCTCATACGGCCATCATGGTTTTGTAACTGATGTTATGAAAGATATCCTCGAAAAAGAGGACATCAAGCAAGTCGTTGCCATCGGACCAGTTCCTATGATGAGAGCAGTGAGTGCTATTACCAAAGAATATGGGGTTCAGACGCTTGTCAGCCTCAATCCGATCATGGTCGACGGCACCGGTATGTGTGGAGGCTGCAGGGTCACTGTTGGCGGCGAGACAAAATTTGCCTGCGTAGACGGACCGGAATTCGACGGTCACCAGGTCGATTACAACGAACTGATGCTCAGGCTGCAGGCCTACCAGGAAGACGAAAAAAAATGCCACGAAGATTTCTGCACCATTCGTGATGCCAAGTAATCCATCACTGCAGTATAGACGGAAAATCTAACTGAAGAGATACTTTATAGAGGTTTAATCAACGGAGGGAGCAATGGCGGAACAAGCAACAAAAAAGAAGAATCCCCGGGTGGCGATGCCCGAGCAGGAGCCGCACGTCAGGGCACGTAATTTTCTTGAAGTACCCACTGGATACACGCCGAAAATGGCCCAGGAAGAGGCCGCACGCTGCCTGCAGTGCAAGAAGCCCGGCTGCGTAGCCGGCTGTCCGGTAAGTGTTGATATTCCAGGCTTTATCGACCTGCTCGCCCAGGGAGACACGACTGGTGCGATTCGGAATCTATGGGGTAAAAACGCACTGCCCGCTGTCTGTGGCCGTGTCTGTCCTCAAGAAATCCAGTGCGAAGGAAAGTGCATTGTCGGCAGAAAAGGTGAACCTGTCGCTATTGGCAACCTCGAGCGTTTCTGTGCTGATTATGAACGGGAATACGGTACTGGAGAACTGCCGCCAAAGCAGTCGCAGACCGATAAAAAAGTCGCAGTTGTGGGTTCAGGACCATCAGGTTTGACCGTTGCCGGTGATCTTATCGCCAAAGGTCACGACGTGACCATACTGGAAGCGTTCCATAAACCGGGCGGTGTCCTGGTCTATGGTATCCCTGAATTTCGTCTCCCCAAGGACATTGTTGCCCAGGAAATCAATTTTCTTGAAAGGCTCGGAGTAAACCTTGAATGCAATGCCGTTGTCGGCCGCACTGTTTCTCTTGATGAACTCTTGGAACAGGGATACGATGCTGTCTATGTCGGTGTTGGAGCCGGTCTGCCGAGATTTATGAATCTGCCGGGGGAAAACCTCGTCGGTATACTTTCGGCAAACGAATACCTTACCCGTGCCAACCTGATGAAAGCCTATAAATTCCCGGAGGTTGACACCCCTATACCAATCGGTAAAAATGTCGTTGTTCTCGGCGCCGGAAATGTCGCAATGGATGCCGCACGAACTGCAATGCGCTTGGGAGCCGACAATGTAAAAATCGTCTATCGAAGATCGCGGGAAGAGATGCCTGCCAGAAGAGCAGAGATTCACCATGCTGAAGAAGAAGGGATCGAAATGTTTCTGCTGACCAATCCGACAAAATACATCGGCAATGAAAAGGGTCGATTAACCGGTATGGAATGTTTACAGATGGAACTTGGTGAACCTGACGATTCAGGTAGAAGACGTCCGGTTGCCATAGAAGGATCAGAGTTTCATATGGACTGCGATCTCTGCATTGTGGCCGTCGGATCCGGGGCCAATCCCCTGCTCACCAGTGAAACACCCGATATGAAGCTCAACCAGTGGGGTTATGTCTTAACCGATGAAAAGACCGGTAAGACGACCAAAAAA
>CAZOWJ010000069.1:0-16189 GCA_964583415.1 uncultured Desulfocapsaceae bacterium | reverse complement strand
AGCTCTGGCGATGGTTTGAGAACGAGGTTCGGCCTCGATACCCTTGGGTTTCCATGCTGCCAGCCATCCCGTTTCTTTTTTTTTATAAATCTATTGATTTCAGATACCCCTCTACTGCCTCAAGACTTCCTCTATAGATAACCGTTCGTCTATCTTTTTCCAGCTGAAAATCATACATTGGGTCATAGTAGAAGGTCAACAGCTGCTCAATCCAGATTTTATGCAATTCCAGGTTACCGGTCTTATCCTGAATCCCGCAGGCATCAGTGAGCTGCTCCCTGATCTGGCGGTGACGTGATGGGCCAAGTCGGCGGGCAATTCGATCAATACCGGATTCCATCTCTTCGATCCATCTCGCCATACCATGGGTGATACCAAATTTCTTCTGGTAAATTTTCTGCGCCACCACCACATATTCATTGCAGGTTGCCTCAACTCTCCCATCAAGCGGCGCATCGACGACAATTAGTTTACCGTTTGCAAAAAACTGTGCGAGTTCTTTGGGTAAATACCGTTTACCGATATGTCTCCCCTCATCCTCAACAATCATATGGCGATACTTTTGATAACCGTGCCGTATCAAGGCTGCCGCAAGGTTATTCTCAAAATCTGCGTGAACAGGCTGGGCTGAAATATGTTTCCCAAACGAGGACCCACGGTGGTTTGCCAGTGCCTCAAGATCAATACTGTTTTCCAGTTTATTTATCAGCACCGTCTTCCCAACCCCTGTGCGACCGCCGATAACGATCACCTCACTCTCTATCCAATCGGGGTGGAGATGATCTGACAGGTACCCCCTGAAGGCTTTATAACCCCCCTTCAGGAGCGCTACATGGCGCCCGGATCGAGCCACAATCCATTCCTGAGCGATATGGGAGCGGAGACCACCGCGTGCGCAGTATATCACCGTCTCACCACTTTTTGATATCGTCTCGATCCAACCTGCAATCCTCTCTTCCCGGCGGTTTCCTGAAACCATCCTCGAACCGAGAGCTATCGCCTCTTCTCTTCCTTTCTGTTTATAACAGATCCCGACCTGATGCCGTTCATCATCGGACATTATCGGCAGGTTAACCGCACCGGGCAGAGATCCAGAACAAAACTCAACAGGAGCCCTCACGTCTATGAGGGGGTGTTGCTCTATAATGATTCGTTCAAAAACGGTAATGTCGTCCAAATCGTTTGTACCTTTTATTTTCAGACTAGCCGTCGCTCTTAATAGCCGACAGATTGCCCATCTTTTCTATGGTCTGACCCGGCAATATAGTGGTTTCCTGATCTAAGTATTAACTGAGCACCGCCGAAAATATCTCCGTCTTCGGAGCAAATCTGATGTCCGCGTTCCCGGAGTGCCTGGATAACTGAAGCCGGAAATGTATTTTCGAGCGCCAGACCCGATTCCTGCATAACATGCCAGCGGGGAGCATCAGAGGCAGCCTGTGGATTCTGGCCATAGTCTATGATCCGGGTCATTATCTGCACGTGTCCCTGGGCCTGCATATGAGCCCCCATAACACCGAACGCCATCAGCGGTTCCCCTCGTTCCATAACAAATCCCGGGATGATTGTATGAAACGGTTTTTTACAAGCGCCAACACAATTTGGATGACCTTCCTGTACCCTGAACCCATATCCGCGATTATTAAGGCTGATTCCTGTACCGGGCACCACAATACCTGAACCAAATCCCTTAAAATTTGACTGGATAAATGATACCATCATCCCGTTAGCGTCTGCAGCCGCCAGATAGACTGTTCCCCCACCTTCAGGAATTCCGCTGACCGGTGACTGTGACTGCCTCATATTAATACGTTCAGCTCTTTTTTTCAGGTAGCCGGGGGCAAGCATTTCCCGATAATCCACCCTCATCGCTTCAATATCAGCCAGGTGACAGGAGACGTCGGCAAATGCCAGTTTCATTGCCTCCACCTGCAGATGGACCGAGTCAACCGAATCCACCGGGTATTGTTTCAGGTCAAAGTTGTCAAGGATTCCAAGCGCCATCAGAGCTGCAAGTCCCTGCCCATTGGGCGGTATTTCGAAAAGGTCCATACCCCGATATCGTTGCGAAATCGGTCTCACCCATTGCGCCTGATGTGATGCAAGATCATTATACGTCAAGCCACCACCCTGCTCTTTGGAACTGCGGGCGATCGTTCTTGCAAGATTCCCGCGGTAAAACGATTCTCCTCCGGTCTCACGTATCTCTTGGAGTGTCGAAGCCGCCTCTTTGAAATAAAAAATAGAACCGGCTTCAGGTGACCTACCCTCTGGCATAAAGACTCTGGCAAATTCATCAAGGCCCCGGTGAATTTCTCCAGCCGTCTTCCATTTTTCTGCAATAATCGGCGATACGGGAAAACCTCCACGGGCATAATCGATAGCCGGTTCGAACAATTGCTGGAACGGCAGCGTGCCGAAGCGGTCAGACAGTTCTGCCCAGACCGATACTGCTCCTGGAATCGTCACAGAGTCCCAACCATATTTAGGCATCTCATCAAGGTGGGCAAACCTCTCAAATGACCATGAAGCAGGGGATCGCCCTGAACCGTTGATTCCATGCAGCTCTTTGGTGTCCCAGATCAGTGCAAAGGCATCACTGCCGATGCCGTTGCCTGTTGGCTCCACTACGGTCAGGGCGATTGCGGCCGCCAATGCAGCATCGGCGGCATTGCCACCATCCATCAGCATCCGTAACCCGGCCTGTGAAGCCAGCGGCTGGGACGTTGAAACAATATTGGAGGCCATTACCACCGGCCTCTGTGAATGATAGGGAAGATTCCATCCATTCATGGCGAGTAACTCCATCTCTTTAATAATATTGGATATGCATCTTTTATCTTATAGCACCTGTACTGGTTTTATTACCAGCCTGATCTGATTTTTGATCTAATAGAGCAAGATCACCGCATTCCGTGAATCGTCCTTTAAAAGATAAACGTCTCAGGCTGGTCCCGCGGACAGCTCAGCGTTGAATTCTCTTTTTACATATACAGTTTTTTCATGTATATTGGTTTGCTGAAAGTTTTTATTATAAGGCTCTTTATTACTATTTTAACTATCAACCTCAGGAGAAAACATGGCCTCAACAACAGAAAACCTCAATGATGCTTTTGCCGGCGAAAGTCAGGCCTACCAGAAATACAGCGCCTTTGCCAAGAAGGCGGAAAGAGAAGGTTTCACAAACATCGCCAAACTTTTTAAAACAACAGCAGAGGCGGAACGAATCCATGCCGAGGGACACCTGAAGGCTCTTGACGCTATCGCCTCGACGGCCGAAAATCTGAAAGGTGCGATAGAAGGTGAAACATTTGAATACACCGAAATGTATCCACCCATGAGCGAACTGGCGACCGAGGAAGGCCATCGCGCCAAGACCATGTTTCGTTTTGCACTTGGGGCAGAAAAGGTTCATGCCGAAATTTACGCCAAGGCCCTTGAAGCCGTAAAATCAGGAGTTGACCTCGACGTCACTGACTTCTATCTCTGCCCCATATGTGGATATATCGAACTGGGTGCAGCCGCCGATATATGTCCAATTTGTGGTGCATTGTCCAAAGTTTTCGAAAAAGTAGCCTGATTATTATATCTCTCCCGTGACCGAGCAGGGGGGGCTCATCGGCCTCCCCTGTACTCACCCTCTTTTTTTCCGTAACCTCGATATCTCCCGTTTTAACAGCAGGAAAGGTGTTCTCTGACGAACCTGTCGAATTAATTGCGCCGAAATTTTTACTGTTGCTTTGATTGTGATATACTGAACGTTGTCATCGGGCAACCGGGAACGCTTTGCGTTGCTCAACCGTTTTTACGACAGGCCGAATTATAAACAGGGTTGTGTCCAATTAACCAGCACTTACATAAAAATGACTGAAAATCCTTCCGCCACAATAGCCTCCCAGCGAGTCTTTGACGATCGTTTTAAGAAACTGGTCAACGAAATTCATGCAGCTTCATCTCCCAATGTCATCATGGTTGGCCTTCGGAATAAAATTCTCAACATCTACAACGTTGAGATGGCAACTATTTTTCTGATCGATGCCAAGAAAAATAAACTCGTATCCTGGGTTTTACTGCCGAGTGACTCGTTACGCAAGATCAGGATGGATATTAACAAATCCTCAATCACCGGTTTTGTCGCTGAAACAAAACAGACCCTCAATATTTCCAACGTTTATGACAGGGAAGAACTGCAGGCAATTGACCCGACCTTAAGTTTTGACTCCTCCTGGGACAAAAAAGGAGGCAGTCGATCCAGCCAGATACTGGCAACGCCAATTGTCCATAAATCCAATCTGATGGGGGTCATTGAACTCATAAACAAAAAACAGGGTGCGGAGTTCGATTCGATTGACGAAACCCGTATCAAGGAACTGGCCGACACACTTGCTATCGCGCTATTTAACCACTACAAGAGTGGTAAAAAAGTTCCAATGCGCTATGAAGAGCTGGTTAATCGAGAGATCATTTCAGCCCAGGAAATGGAACGGGCCATGGTCATTGCCACCCAGCAGGAAAAGGAAGTTGAAACGGTTTTAATGGAAAACTTCCTGGTTTCCAAAACCGATCTGGGTGAGGCCCTCTCTTCTGTCTATAAAACACGCTTTGTCGACCTGAAGGTCGAACAATACTCGGCACGGTCGCTGCTTGAAAATGCAAATATTGATATCCTGCGGAGAAATTTTATAATCCCGCTGCAGAAAACAAGAAATGAATTGGTGGTGGCTGCTAAAAATCCAGCCAACCAGAACGGCATCCTTGAGGTTAAAAAGCTTTTTCATGCGTCCAAGGTCAGCGTCTTACTCGCCTTCGGAGACGATATAAAACAATTGCTCGATTCTGTCTCGCCCCCGGGTGAGGAGGATATCGAAGATATTGGTGATATCGATGAAGTACCGGAAGAAGAACAGTACAGTGACTCTATTTACGCGCAGCAGGACGAAGAGCCGCTCGATGTGGAAGTTGATAGTGCTCCAGCAGTGCAGCTTGTCAATAAAATGATTGAAGATGCCTATCTTGAGGGAGCCTCTGATATCCATATAGAACCATACGGAAATCTGAAGGATGCAGAAGTACGGTTCCGTATCGACGGCGCCTGTTCACATATCATCAACATTCCCAAAACCAATGTCAAGTCAGTGATTGCACGGATAAAAGTATTAGCTGACCTGGATATTTCAGAGCGCAGAAAACCTCAGGACGGCAAGATAAAGTTTACCACAACCCAGGCAAACAATGTTGAGTTACGCGTTGCAACACTGCCGACAGCCGATGGTAACGAAGATGTAGTTTTACGTATCCTGGCTGACAGCAAACCGCTCCCAATGATTCAGATTGCCCCGGAACGAATTCTCGAGCGCCTTATTCCGGTAATCACCAAGCCGTATGGTATTTTCCTGGTTGTCGGGCCAACCGGCTCCGGCAAAACAACAACGCTCCATTCGGTTTTACGATACATAAATACCCCTGATAAAAAAATATGGACAGCCGAAGATCCGGTGGAAATCACCCAATACCGCCTCCGCCAGGTTCAGGTCAAACCATATATCGGCTATACCTTTGCTGCGGCGATGCGTGCCTTCCTGCGAGCAGATCCAGACGTCATAATGATCGGTGAAATGCGTGATCAGGAAACCACCAAGATGGGTATTGAAGCCTCGTTAACCGGCCATCTGGTTTTCAGCACACTCCATACAAATTCAGCTGCAGAAACGGTAATCAGACTGATCGATATGGGTATGGATCCATTTAATTTTTCCGATGCCCTGCTCGGAGTGCTCGCCCAGCGTCTCGTCAGGACGCTCTGCGTAGAGTGCAAAGAACCCTACAATCCATCCAAGGAGGAGTATGATCACCTGGTACATCATTACGGCGCCCTGTTCTTTGAACATTTAAATATCCACTATTCAAAAGATCTGACACTATTCCGATCAAATGGTTGTGATGAATGCACCGGCACCGGTTACAAAGGCAGAAAGGGATTATTCGAACTGCTGGTGGCAAACCGACAGATCAAGGACCAGATCATCCGCAAGGAACCGGCCGAAGAAATTAAACTGGCAGCTATTGATGATGGCATGACCGTACTGCTGCAGGAGGGAATTCATCTGATTTTTGATGGGCTCACTGACCTGAAACAGGTTATGAGCACCTGCATGCTTTAAATGGTGGCTCGGCTGCCATCTGCCCAGCGGAACAGAAGCTGCTGACGCTCCATCGGGCCTTCAAATCGACAGCGTAGAATGGACTGTTCCTGTCTCAGGCAAGTCCCCATCGCCCATATGTAGGCCCGAAAAGGTCCCAGTCGTTTTTACCCAGTTCCCCAAACCACTCCTGGAATTTTAGGTCCGGCCGAGCATTGGAAAATGGAAAACTCAGGTAATAACGGGCACACTGTTTTCTGTTCGTTTTCCTACTGATACGAATATGTGGAAATCGCTGCTTTGCCTGGTCCAGGATCGATTCGGCGGTTGAGCGATCTACAAGAGGGACTGTCAGTGTAAAGGAGTATTCCTGGCTCATAGTGATCGTGCCTCGTCGCAAAAGTGACCTGATGCAATCCAAGAGAAAGAGAATAACGTCTGCAATCTGACAATCTAACACGAACCGCCACTGTTTCTCAAGCGGATGGAAGCGTCCAGGTCAAAATAACACCATCAATCTCATGGCAGCTCAGCTCCGCTGCTGCTGCAAAACCTACTGCCATGAATTGAGATACGTGGTTATCAATATGCCGGTTTCAACATTATATTATATGCAATAAAAATGGTGCTGTTATAAATGAAAATCTCCTCCCTCCTGCAGATACAAACATCACGCCAAAAACTTGGGAAAACCCTCATTCGCTCCTATCTGCCAGAAGAGCTCCAGCCGTCAGCCAGGTGGCTGCCGCAGAAATACCGATCGACAGAGGACCCGCACGCCTGCCGCCCAGGAGAAATTCTCTTAACGATATTTGACGCCGTTTAAACAGGTATCCGATAAAAAAAAGAAAGGAAATAATAGTCAATACTATAAAAACAGGTTGAGCTTTTTCTGATGTGCTGAAGTACGATTTTCAACTACCCGCTGATTCACCTGTACCCTGGTACTTTTTCAACCAGTTCTTTGGATAATCAACGGAGGGAAAGTAATCTATCAGCTTGGAAATACCCTCCTTGTGCATACTGAATAAGGTATCTTTAAAGGCTTGAGGAACCTCTCCTCTCACTCCCTTAAATACGTAGTCTTCCAGCTGAGTCCTGGCACTCGAATCGGGACTACTGATTGCCAGGAATTCACAAAGTTTAGAAAAGTAGTGAAAGGGATTCTCTAAAAGTTCATCATAAAAGAGAACCAGCATTTGATCCCTGTCAAAACACCTCCCCCACTGATCAATCAATGCACTATAATCATTAGATCTTTTCTGGGGCGGGTCATTGAACTGGGCGATAAATTCTGCATGGGTAACGTCTGATAACTGGCGGCCTGGTTTTTTGCTCAGGTTCATTTTAGCCCGTGACCACTCCCGCTCGACGGGATCACGAAGCGTGATGATAATTTTCAACCGGGGAAAGGCCCGGCTTATTTTCACTATCGCATCTTCCGGCAGTTCACAATACTTTGCAGTGATATCACCGCTGATCACATTCTCCCCAAAAAGAGAGGCATACCATCTATCGGTACGGTTCCAACTCAGATATTTCCAGTCCCAACGCAACTCTTTAGCATTAAGCTTGAGCCTTGCAGCATCATAGAAATGCTGGCGAAACCTGTTTTTATGAAATGCTCTTCGTCCTCTGACATGCCAGTGATCACTGGTCAGCCACTCTCTGAGCGTTAATTTTCCTACAAAATGTTTTTCCCAGAAATACCTGATCTCCTTGTCAGGGGGCATCTCGACCTGCGGATGTTTCAGCAGGTTGGCATAAATCCAGGTAGTACCAGTCTTTGGCGGACCGATACCGATAAAATCAGGTTTTCCAAATGTCTCAAATTTCATTGGTAATTACCACTATTACTCTTGCTCCACTCCTGTCCACCCAACACTCACTTAAACTATAATGAAAAAAAGAAGAATAATCAGGCGAACCAAATCAGGGCGTCAGCATACAAGCCACTGTTTTTATGATAATTCAGAAGGAAACACAACACTTCAGTGATATTTAAATGATTGTCTGGAAGAGAATCACCGGAAGAAAAGGAAAAGCACCTTTTCTTCCGGTTCATGCCTAATGCTGCGGATAATAGGGTATCAACGCCTCAATGCTTTCCTTTAAAGCAGCTGCAGCGGCCATGTCGCTGTTTTGTTTAGCCTTCATTGCCGCCACGATAACTGCGTGATGTTTCACTAGGCGCTCTGTGTAATCATCCTGACTTGATTTCACTCTCTGGGTTAAAAAATAATCGCTGATGGAGGAAATGATTTTCTGGGAATGATTCTCTTTGTTAACCACCCATCTGACCAGCTGGTTCTGCGACTGAGCATCTGTCTTGCCGGCAAGCTCATTGATCAGCGTAATCGATTTCTCTACCGTCGCTGCGTCCTCAAGCATTGCTGTTACCTGGGCATGATCATCATAAATTCCACAGGGAATCTGACAATGCGCAAATGCCTGCCCGACCAGTAAGCCGCTGCTGGCGATTAAAAATGTAACGAATAATAATGTTTTTCTAAATTGGCTCATAGCACTCTCCTCTAGATGATGTTCACTGCAGTGATGTATTTTCCGGCGATACTGAAAAATAGAAGAAATAGGCAGACAGCCAAAGACTTTTGCTGCTGCTTTAGTATGCAATAGTCATTATCCACACCAAACGCAACTCACGGACAAAATTCTAATGCTTAATCAAATTCACGGGGGAAAAGCATTATTTCAGCAATTTTTTCACTGAGGCCAACGCTGCTATCTCACCCTGGCTGGAATAGGCTTCATGATTCTTATCAATAGTGGGCAGGTCATACAGGTAATTAACCATCATCCCTGCGGACTGCATGATGCCATTGGTGGCCAGATCAGCAGCACAGTTTATCTGTTTAATTTTTGCTCCGTTGGTCAAATGAAAATGCGCCACCCTGTCATGCGCCTGAGTTCCTCTCTTCTCTTCAAGTAGATAACAGGCACAGAGCCGAAGCAAACTCTGTTCCATTGTTTTTGCCCTCTCCTTTGTCTCCTTGTCCGCCGTTTCATCCGGGCTGATGATTTCCCGGAACTGCTCGGCAGTGAACCCCTCTGCCTGTACTAATGTTATCGCCTCTGATTCACGAAGAAACCGATGATTCTCCTCGGTGATAGTCTTTACCCAGCCGACAAAACCGGGAACCGGGGACAGGGTCGAAAACGTTTTCAGGTTTGGCAGATTTGTCTTGAGATCTGCAACGACCCGTTTTATGAGGAAATTACCAAAACTGACACCTGCCAGCCCTTTCTGGCAGGTAGAAATTGAGTAGAAAATAGCTGTATCAGCTTCTTTCGGGTTGCCGGCAGGAGCCTGCTCATCAAGGAGCTCATGCACATTTGTGGAAATGCCATTGACCAGCGCCACCTCAACAAATATAAGAGGTTCATCCGGCATACGTGGATGAAAAAATGCATAGCATCGTCTATCCTCTTCCAACCTGTTCTTCAAATCCTGCCATGATCTTATTTTATGAACTGCCTCATATTTAACTAACTTTTCAAGCAGGTCCGCCGGGGTTTTCCAGGTAATAAGACGCAGGTCCAGAAAACCGACGTCGAACCAGGATTCAAGAAGACGGTAAACATCGCTATCCAGGGCCTTTAGTTCACGGCTCTCCCGGGCCCATTGAATAAGTTCTGCCCTTAGATCGACTAAAAACTTAACCCCTTCCTGCAGACCATTGAATTGCCTCATGAGCCTTGAGCGAGGAGGTTCGAGGAGATCGCGCAGCTCGGATGTGGCCATCTGTTTTTCATCTGTCTCAACGGCCTCGCGATGTTTGGTGATGGCCTCCTCCACCGCATCATTATCCACATCGTATTCTCTGGCCAGAAGCTCCAGAAATCGTTTTCTCCCGTCTGCATTCAATACAGAGTAGGCCTCTCCGAGTTCTGCAGCACGTGCCCGAGCCGAGACTTCCCCTCCCTGGCTCTCAAGGCAAGCATCAATCTTTGCCCTCACTTTACCGAAATCACTGCTGGGCAAAGACGGGCTCACCAGGTTCTTCAGCTCAGGGTCTCCGAGCGGCCATATTTCTCTAATCCGTCTTAAGGTTCGATCCCACAAAGGCTCAGATGAATCCTGCATTTAGTTGCTCTCCTTTAGACCGTGTTCAAAGCACTGGAAGTTCCAGCCAGATTACATCAAGCAGTTAACATAGTCTGTTTTACAGGCTCAGGTAATGGAGGCTCACCCCATCTGCTTCTGTTGATGATACATACCTGAGCTTTTCTCTCACAAGAGCAAATTATTCAGTTCAGAAGACTAAGTGTCAAGTTTTTCCTTATTCCACCACATTATACAACAATTATTAACCAGACGAAAAAGAGGATGACAGCACATTTCCCCTGCCAACCACCAATAAATATTCATATTAAATTTACTGCGATGAAATTTGAATGGGACCTGCCGTTCAGGTATACTTTAAAAAGTTGATATGCAATTCAGTGATTCTCTGTTGATATCAGGTTGAATATGAATCTTAAGAAATGGACACGTAATTTACCCATAAGGTCGAGGTTGCTTTATGGCTATCTGCTTATTTTTCTTTTAGTTATCCTTCTCGGCAACTCTATTATCTATCTATTTGTCCGCTCGACAATCAGTAAAGATATAGCTACAGAGTTGAGCAGCAGCACGCTTGCCAATCGGTTGATCATTAAGACAGCGATCAATAACTCAATTATCGATCAACTCCAGGTCGTGGTAGAACGAAACCTGGAGATCATCATTGGTATATACCAGGAAGACTTGAAAGAGGATGAAGCCAAGAAGCGGGCTGTTAAAATATTAGCCAGTCAATCTATTGGCAAGACGGGATTTTTGTATGTTGTCACCAGCAATGGAGATATTCAGGCACATCCTGATAGTGATTTAATTGGAAAAAGCATAACAATTGAGAACAACCGTGGCCACAAGATACAGCCCAAATATGGGTACTATCTTGAGCATCAGCCTAAAAACCAGCAAACAGAAAACTGGGCCTCGGGAAAGGCACATTATCGAACATACTTCGGACCATGGGACTGGATCATTTCTGCAGCCATCAGTGAAGATGATTTCAGCTCTTATCTGGATCTTGATGAGTTAAGAAAATCAATTCTCGCCAACCAGTTTGGCGAGACCGGTTTTTCCTTCGTCATGGATACCAAAGGGAACCTGGTAATCCATCCGAAACGTGAAGGACAGAATATCTTTAATCAGGAAGATTCTTCTGGTAAAAAATTTATCCAGGAAATCTGCAGGATTCAGAAAGGAGCGATGACCTATAAGTGGCAGTCCCCTGGAGAACGGGACTCCCGTAAAGTTCGGGTCTATTTTGATTATGTTCCCGAACTGGACTGGATTGTTGCTTCAGCCGGTTATCTCGATGAATTTTACAGTCCCCTTACCGATTTGAGAACATTTATATTCGGTATTATCATCTTGCTGAGCATACTTATCATTGGCTTGACCTGGCAGATCAGTAAGACCATCACCCGACCAATTAAGCACCTGACGCTCGGCCTTAAAGCTGCCTCGAAAGGTGATTTCAGTAAACGTCTGTCACCGAAGTCACTGGACGAACTTGGCCAGCTCGAGAATCACTTCAATACGTTTCTCACTCAACTCCAGATGTCAAACACCAAACTGCATGAATCGGAGAAAGGGTTCAGGTCAATCTTTGAAAATTCTGTGGAGGGAATTTTCCAGTTCGACATTGATGGAAATATTCTCAAAGTTAATCCATCTTTTGTTTCCATGCTTGGATACAACAACAGCCAGTTATTGCTGGACCAGAAAGTAAACTTTTACCGGGATCTCATTGTCAGAAAGGAGCTCTGCAATAAAATCATGGAGACGCTTATTGGCGAACGTACGGTAAAAGGTTTTGAGGTTCAACTCTATAGAAAATCAGGTGTGGTTTTCTGGTGCCTGCTCAATGCTCGCGGAGTTCACAAAACAAACAGTGATGAGATTTCTCATATCGAAGGATTCCTTGCAGACATAAATGACAGAAAGCTCGCCCAGGAAAGTCAGGAAAAGATTCTTGAAGATCTGGAGGTAATGGTAGAAAAAAGAACAGCTGAACTTTCCCATCAGATTTCCGAGCTGGAACAGCGAAACCAGATGAATCGATACATGGGTGAGATGGCCGATATGATGCAGTCCTGCCGATCTATCAGTGAGACATTTCCTATTGTCAAACAATATCTGAAAATATTATTCCCAGCTGATACATGTACGCTTTACCTGCACGACGAAACAAGGCAGCTGCTGGACCAGGTTGTGCCGTCTGTCTCAGGTTCGGAGACTTTCAGCTCAATGACCAATGACAGCTGCTGGGCCCTCAGACAGGGGAAGAACTATCTCTTTCACGAGATGGACCAGGATTTGTCCTGCGAACACGTTGCAGAAGCTCCTCACGGCTATCTCTGCATTCCGCTGATTGCCCAGGGCGTCACCACCGGGCTGCTCCATGTTGTATTTGATAGCCCGAAAGATGTCCCGCTCGATAATGCAGCAACACTCCTGGACCGTAAGACCAGCCTCTGCTCAAGGCTTGCCGACCACCTTTCCCTGGCCTTTGCAAATCTCAAACTCCAGGAAGAATTAAAACTTAAATCCATACAGGACAGCCTCACGGGTCTTGCAAACAGACGCCATATGGAAGAGATACTGCAACGACAGTTTCACCGGCTGATGAGATACGAAACCCAATGCAGTCTCATCATGCTGGATGTAGATCATTTCAAAAATTTCAACGATACCTACGGCCACGAGATGGGAGATTTCGTTTTACAGGAACTTGGAGGCTACCTGAAAAAAAACACACGCGGCGAGGATCTGGCCTGTCGGTTTGGCGGTGAGGAGTTCATTATAATTATGGTTAACACCAGCACAGAACGGGCGTTTGACAAGGCTGAGAAACTACGTGCTGAAATTGCTGAAACACTTTCGATTCCTCACCTATCGGGGACAATACATTTTACCGTTTCCTGCGGGGTTGCAACCGCACCCGCACATGGGCGCAATATCAAGGAACTGCTGAAATCGGTAGATACTGCACTCTACCAGGCAAAACACAATGGCAGAAACAAGGTAGAGATTGCAAAATCAGCGGGTACGGCTCAGGGTAACCTACTCAACAACAAGCCACATGAGTGAACCGGTAACCGTTTCCCTGAAAGACTTCAAAGGTAATCTGTAATCTCCCGCGTGTCTTCAGATCAAAATGGTTCAAAACTCATAACCGACACTATTTGGGGCCGAAAAAAAACCTCCTCAATTCCGCATCATGGTATATGGTGAGCACATGAACATCTATGCCAGACTCTATAAAATTTTAAGGAGCCCCCAATCGTCTGCAATACTCGGGCTAATGATCGTATCATTGAGCTTAAGTGTTGCAGATGATGCGCAAGGTTCTGCCTTGCTCAATCGGGAGGAGTGCATAGCAAATCTTATCAAGAATGCTCCAGACTCAATGACAATCGGCCAGGCAAGAACAATCTGCAATGAGGGGTTATCAGATACAGAGACAAATGAAGCAGCCTCGCTGGAGGGTAATGAGAGAAAATTGGTGGAAGAGCGCCTCAATGTTGAAAAAACCAATATTCTCAAACCATTCACCCTGATGTCTCACAGGAATAATTATATTCTTCTCGGTGCACATAATTTCCAGGGATGGAATACAGGCGATTACCAGGAAGTCTACAAAGCTGATGACATCGAGGCAGATAATACTGAGGTTCAGTTTCAGCTCAGCATCAAAACTCCACTGGCAGTTGACCTTTTCAATCAGCGCATTGATCTTTTCGCTGCCTATACGGTCAGCTCTTTCTGGCAGTTCTACAACACTGATGTGTCATCCCCTTTCAGGGAAACAAACCACGAACCGGAATTCTGGCTCCAGGTCAGGTCAGACTGGGAGATTTTCGGTTTCCACAATAACGTCAGTGCTCTCGGGCTTAACCATATGTCAAACGGCCAGGGGGGAGCACTGTCACGCAGTTGGAACAGAATTTACGCTGCTATTGCCTTTGAACGCGGCAACCTCGTTTTTATGCTCAAGCCCTGGATTCGTATTGAGGAAGATTTTGAGGATGACGACAACCCCGATATCATCGACTATTACGGACACGGTGAACTCTGGATGGCCTATAAATACAAAAAGCACACCTTCAGCCTGATGACACGCAACAATCTTGAATCAGGGTTTTCCCGCGGTACTGTTGAACTGGGCTGGAGTTTCCCGTTATTCGGCTACCCGTTCCTGAAGGGATACCTCCAGTATTTCTCCGGCTATGGTGAAAGCCTTGTCGATTACAATCACTATGTAAACCGGATCGGTCTCGGACTGCAATTAACAGATATCCTTTGACCAACCACTCTCTTCGCAGCAACGCTGACTGGGTAGGCGGGTAACCGTCAGGTTCGGTATATGGTTAAAAGAACTGCTGCAATTATCATCACTGCTCCAACATAGCCAAGATAGGTAAAATACTCGCCGAGAATGAGATAGGCGCAGGTGGCAGCAATTACCGGTTCAATGGTGGCCACGATTGATGCCCGCCCCGCCCTCTTTAACGGAAAAAAGATAGGAAACATAAAATACGGAGATACCTAAAAAACCAAAGATAACAAGCAGTGGAACATCTTTTTAAACCAGTTGGGTCTCTTGCCTGACGACTGCATGTACAGCAAAAAACACCCAGGACAGAACAGCACGACGCTGCTGATATAATAAGTGTATAGCCTCTCAACATATCAATTCAGTTCACACGTTTCATGATCGGTTGTTTAAAAGATTCGGGCGACTTTAGCAGAAATACAGTCTTTACTCAATAATACTTCAGGATACCTTCTTCCTCCACAACTAGCCACCAGCTAGACGTGACGATAATAAAATCGATTATCACGTGTAACCATTGTGTTCCAGCAGCGGTTCCCGGAAGCCATCGAAGAAAACTCACAGATGTCGCTTCATAAACATTACCTATCTGCCACTGAAGGTTTTTCCAGTCCTCCAGCAGATCATTAATATGGTTGCATGACAAAGAATTTCATTGGCTGTTTTGACAAAATGGTATAGTTTCCCTGGCCTATTATAATAGTCTTTAAGAAAAACCACGAAATAGTTTGTAGCTCAAATACAAACAAACTATGAAATCATTATTACAGCTGGTACTAAAATGAAAAAACGAGGCACATTAGCCACCGTTGGCTTGGATATTCTTTTGATTACGCTGGGCTCTTTTATTTTCTCCGTTGGTGTAGAATCGATCCTGGTGCACCAGAAATTTATTATTGGCGGCCTCTACGGAACATGCCTGTTTATCTACTACAAGACCAACCTGCTCTCTCCCGGACAATGGTTCTTTATTCTTAACATTCCCCTCCTCATTGCCGGGTGGATCTATCTCAGCAGACGATTTTTCTATTACAGTGTCTACGGTGTCACCGCTATAACCTTTTTTACAGAGATATTGCACCTGAACTTCCCAATCGAGGATCAACTCTACGCAGCCGTTGCCGGAGGAGTTATCTGCGGTATCGGCAGCGGTATTGTACTGAGATCCCGAGGATCTGGCGGAGGGCTTGATATTGTTGCGATTATTCTCAATCAGAAATTAAATTTTGGGATTGGAAAATTCTACATGATCTTTAACGCAATTCTATTCTCGGTAGTCTTAAGTCAATACAAACCTGACATCGTCATCGCCTCACTCATCCTCACCTTTATCTCGACCTTTTCCCTTGAGCAGGTTCTTGCGCTCTTCAACCAGAGGAAAATAGTCTATATTCTCAGTGATAAACATCAGGAAATTACAAAATCAATAACCAAGGATCTCCATCTGGGCGCCACCCTGTTTGCTGCCAGAGGGGCCTATTCCGGCATCGAGAAAGAGATGGTCATGACCATTACCAATAATCTTCAGTTAAAAAGACTCGAAAACAGGGTTTTCAATATCGATGAGAACGCACTGTTCATTGTTGAAAACAGCTTTAATGTGATAGGGGCGGACCTGGGCAAGCGAAAGATGTACTA
>CAZOWJ010000068.1:0-19529 GCA_964583415.1 uncultured Desulfocapsaceae bacterium | reverse complement strand
CCTGTTTTGTCCCCGTGGCGTGGGTGGATACAATATCGATTTGCGAGGGTTCCAGGCCTGCTCTTTCAAGCGCAAGATTCATGCACTCAACCTGTCTTTCGGCCAGTGGCAGCACAAAGTCTGTAGCATCTGAGTTCATCGCATAACCAACAATTTCGCCATACATTTTTGCTCCTCGAGATCTCGCGTTCTCGAGGGTTTCAAGAATGTACACACATGCTCCCTCTGATATAACGATACCATTTCTGTTAAGGTCAAAAGGTTTGCTTGCTTTTCGGGGGTCATCGTCTCTGCCAAGAGCACCTTGCGCCTTGAAACTGGCGAATATACCAAATGAACCGGTAGATTCGGAAACACCACCTGCTATAGCCATATCAACTTCACCAAGACGGAGCATCTGCACCCCCTGAATAAGCGAAGCGTTTCCGGCAGCGCAGGCAGCACCTATGGAGTAGTGTGGTCCAGTTATTCCAAGGCTCAGCGTGATCTCTCCGGCTGGATTGTTGAGTACCGTTCGGGGGTTATGGTGATGAGTCCAGTAATCAACATTATAGTCAAAGCATTTGATATTATAGATTTCGTTTTCAGTTTCTACTGTACCATGTTCAGTAAGTCCGATATAGACACCGGTTCTGGATTTCTGATAGTGCTCAGAGACCAGATCTGCATCTCCTAAGGCCTCATGAGCGCAATAAACGGCCAGACAACCTGCTCGTGTTCCTCTTTTGTTTTCTTTTTTCTTACGATACTTCGTTTCTTCAAATGAGCAGATTCCTGCCGGCGCTTTGCCAAAATATCGAAGATCTATCTCCTGTATATTGCTCTCACCTTTCAAAACTTTCTGACGAAATTCGGTAAGGTTGTCTGCATTGGGAGAGGCCAGACCGATACCGGTGATAACAATTCTCTGATTATCTGCAATCATAATAAGATTTTACGGTTTGTTAAGTTAGTAAATAGCAAGTAAATTAAGAGCTTCCACATCTATGCATAAAACTGCTATTATTTATGATATTTTTTAAAAATATACAAGTCTAACTGGTAAGAACAAGGGAATTTGCCTTAATTTAAAGTCAGGAGCGATTTTTGTTTTTCAGCTCACAGCCGCATATAAGCGGAAAAACATCGGCAAATAATATCTATCATCTTGTAATTATGTGATTAATCTTGACCTCTTCTCAGAGAAAACGTAATCTTATAGTAGTGCAGCCATAAAAAAAACGCGTGATCTTGGAATCAGATAACCAAATAACCGGTTACTAACTGAAGAGGATTTAGATGAAATCAGCCCCAAAGCCGTATCGTGATGGTATTTTTCTTGTCACTACGGAACAATCGTGCCCGCTCTACAGTGTTGGAGACGAGCTGAAGGTTGAGGCTTTCAGTTTGAGTGTCTCTGATTTTAAACCCGGTTGTTTGCAGCTGTCCAATGATTTGTCCGAGATCGTTACAGCAAAAGAGGGTTTCAGTACGATCACTGCGATCAGCAGGAAAAAAACAAGATTCAACTGTGGTGGCTGCACGGGAGAGATTTCTTTTGAGTATAAAAAAGAGAAAGATTTCGCAACGGTGCAGATGAAACTGTTGAAAGAAACAGAAGAGCGGAGGAAAAAGAAACATCTGGAAAAATTCTTCGGAGTGTTAAGACAACTGCAGATATTTGATTCTCTCGATGATGAGAGCCTTGGAGACCTGACTGTTTTGCTGGAGCTAACAACCATCCCCATGGGCAAAATGATCATCAGAATAGACGAAAATGCGAGACATCTTTACATCATACTCTCTGGTGAAGTGGAAGTAAAAGAAGAGGATGGCACACGGGTTGCTACGTTAAAGGGCGGCGATATCTTCGGTGAAATGAATCTGCTGTCAGGCGAGCCGGTAAGAAAATCAGTTAACACCATAGCCAACAGCCAACTGGCTCTTCTGAGCACAAAGAATTTTCAGCATATACTTAAAAAATTTCCAATACTGCAATTATTCTTGTTCAAACTGTTCATTGACAAGGCCCAGGCAATGACCTTGCAGTCAGGAAATATTACCTCTGGAATGACTGGCGAACTATCTGAAATTGGAGTTGTGGACCTCTTGCAGCTCATAAACTCATCCCTGAAGACAGGTGTTGTTGAATTTTCACTTAAACAGGGCAGGGCAATGGTGTTCTTCAGCGAAGGTGATATTATATACGTCCGATTTCTCAAACTTCGAAATAAAGATGCGCTTTATGAGCTGATACGTCAAAGAGAAGGTCTATTCAGTTACAGCAAAGGTATTCCTGAAGAGCTTTGTAAGCTCCCACCAATCGGTGGTTTTATGGGATTAATGATGGAAGGCCTTCAGAACATTGATGAGAGCGATTAAAAACAAATTCACCTTCTGATTATTCTCTTGCCATTCATTGTACATTTCCATTGATTACATCTTTGGTTCATCCGGATAACGCCTCCCTGAAACAGGAATGCGCATACTGGGCGTCCCCGTTTGGTTCCGCCGAGCAGCCGAGTTGGTGGCGGAATAAGGCGCTAAACCTGTCTGAGCGTCAGCGAGTTTTTGGCGTCCCGCCACTGGCGAGCAGCACGGGGAATCTGATGGACAACTGAGTGATGATTATAGCATACAGGTACTCGTTTAACGGAAGCGCCACATAAATTAAACAGACGGGTGTTAAACAAGCCCATTGGCATATTTGACAGCAGCAAGATAGCATCCAGGGATGTCCGTGGTGGGAACTCCAAGCGCATTAAACTGTATTTCCATCTGTGCTTGTTGGTTTCTTTCAAATACGATAGCAGCTTGCAGAAATTGAGCACACACTCCTGTACCCTTCAAAAGGGCTGATTTTATGTTATCACTGATTGGCAGTTTATCCATGACCTGTTCCATTGGGGAATCGAGCATTGTGTCCAGGGCTGAAAAGAGTCCCATCATAAACAGTTCTGCCGAAGAGGAGGCGTGAGGGCTTACTTCCCCGAGCAGTTCACAGAATTTAGCTCTCACCAGGACAAGTCTTACCAGTTCATCGGGTTTGTCAGAAGCAAACTCTGAAATTATGACTAACATGAGAAAGCGGCGAAGTTCTTTTTCTCCAAGATATGCCATGGCATGCTTAACAGTTTTTACTTTTTGCAACCGATAGAAGTAAGCAGAATTAAGAAAACGCAACAGTTTATAGCTGATAGCGATATCGGCTGAAATAATGGTGTGCAGTTTGGTGAGCGTTGTCGCTTTTTGAGAAACCTCAGACAATAACCTCAGCATGTTCACCTTGGCAGAGGAAAGCTCCTCGATACCAATTTTCTCAGGTTTACTGAAATAATAACCCTGAAAATATGAGAATCCGAGTTTAAGTGCCAGGTCGAACTCTTTTCTTGTTTCAACTTTTTCAGCAAGCAACTTTACGTTATAGGAAGAAAGTTTGTTAATGGTCTCAAGGATTGTGTCTAGCGGCGTTAACCTTACATCGATTTTAATGATGTGAGCCAGTTCAACAAGAGGGATTAGCTTTCGATCGAAGATAAAATCATCAAGGGCAATGCGATAGCCCTTATCTTTTAACTCGCGACAAACTGACAAAACTTTTTTAGTTGGTTTTACATCTTCCAGAATTTCAATAACAAGAAGAGATTCAGGAAATGATGCTGGAATCTTTTTTTCAATAAGTTCCTGGGTAAAATTAATAAAACAGGGCCGATGACTGGAAATCTCTTTTATGTCTTTTGTCAAAAAGGCGCTTGACAGCAAATTCGTTGTGGCCTTGTTGCCACTGACATTAGAAAGTAAATAGTCATGAGCGCCGCGATAGAGGAGTTCATAGGCGAAAAGCTTCTGGTGAGCATTTAAAATTGGCTGCCTGGCTATGTATTGTTCCATATAACTAATTTAAATTAAAGACCTTGATACGGTTACTGATTCCTTGATTTTTTAGCAAAATAGCTTCTCACTAAATTTTGAGCAGAAGTTGATATGATGGTGAATTTTGCAGCGATAGTGTCGCCTGCAACTCTCAGAACAACGGCCTTTGCTTCTATCGGCTTGTCAATGTCATCTGGGTCGATGGTAAGTAAAAAAATCTCCTTGGTATTCATAGAGGGAGAGGTATTCTTCAGGGCGCACCCGCCGGTGGAAATATTGACGAGCAGGGCATTACCATCTTCATAAGCGGTCTTGAATCTGACAGGTATCTGGAATTTGCTGTATCGAAATTCTTTTCGTCGAGATTTCATCTTGGAATCTGGTACTCCTAGTCTTGGCAGTCCATTGAAAAATGGATGAAAATAGCCTGTTCTATTTACAATGACATTTCATTGATTGTATGACAGTTTTTTATCCAATGTCAAAAGGTACCCAACTAATATATTAGAAAAAAAACTCCCAGAACCGATGTGACTGATACTGCGTTTAATTTTTTTCGGCGAAAGAGACAGCAAAACAGATGGCAATGATGAATTTAAGTCAGGGAAAATAGAGCCAGGTCACTAACCTTTAGTTGCATCTGAAAATAGAGGCAATATTGTTAAGAGGTAAGAGCCCAAAGATAATTACCAAAAGAGCTAAAAAAACTTTTATCATCCTGTAAACAGGTCTTTTTTTTATTACCACACCTTGTTTGCGATGATACGGGTGAAAGGTTTTGCGACCATTTTTTTTAAATAAAATTTCTCACCGTTAAAATTTGTCTTGACAGGGAGCTGATATCTGATGTATCAGACACCTAAGAGAGTAACGATGGACCTGTGTAATTGGTAGAAGAAACCTGCACCCAGCAGGCAAAGAAAACATATACGGAGGCACGATAATGGCTAAGATAAAAATGACAACCGAGGAAGCGTTTGTAAAAGTTCTCCAGATGCATGGAATTGAGCATGCCTTTGGTATCATCGGTTCAGCGATGATGCCTATCTCTGACCTGTTTCCAAAGGCGGGTATCACCTTCTGGGATTGCGCGCATGAATGTAATGCCGGCATGATGTCAGATGGATACAGTCGCGCCTCCGGGAAGATGTCTATGATGGTCGCTCAGAATGGTCCAGGGATCACTAACTTCGTCACCCCTGTTAAAACAGCATACTGGAATCATACACCGCTGCTGTTAGTTACACCACAGGCTGCGAACAAAACAATTGGACAGGGCGGCTTCCAGGAAGTCGAGCAGATGGCAGTATTTAAAGATATGGTAGCCTACCAGGAAGAAGTCCGCGATCCGTCCCGCATGGCTGAAGTTCTCAACCGGGTAATCATGAAAGCAAAACGTGCTTGCGCTCCTGCACAAATAAACGTGCCACGAGATTTCTTTACAAAAGTAATTGAGATAGACCTTCCTGCCATTGTTGATTTTGAGTTGCCATCAGGCGGGGAAAACGCTTTAAGTCATGCAGCTGAACTATTATCAAAGGCAAAATTTCCGGTAATTCTCAATGGAGCGGGCGTCGTGCTCGGAGATGCCATTAAGGATTCAATGGAACTTGCAGAACGTCTTGATGCGCCGGTTTGCTGCGGTTATCAGCATAATGATGCCTTTCCCGGAAGTCACCCGCTTGCGGCCGGACCTCTTGGTTATAATGGATCAAAAGCCGGAATGGAGCTCATTGCCCAGGCTGATGTTGTCCTGGCTCTTGGAACCCGTTTAAATCCATTTTCTACATTACCAGGGTATGGGATTGATTACTGGCCCAATGATGCAGCAATAATTCAAGTCGATATCAATCCTGACCGCATCGGTTTAACAAAACCGGTGACTGTTGGAATCGTTGGAGATTCCAAGAAGGTAGCACAGGGAATTCTTACCCGTCTTACTGAAAATGCGGGAGATAATAACCGCCAGGCAAGAAAGGCCGTAATCGCAGAAACCAAAGAAAACTGGGTCAAAGAGCTTGCCTCATTGGTACATGAAGAAGACGATCCGGGCACTACCTGGAATGAACGGGCACGTGACCGTGAGCCCCAGAAAATGTCACCACGTCAGGCATGGACCGCAATGAAGAAGTCTATTCCAGCAGGGGCCATTCTCTCCTCAGATATTGGCAATAACTGTGCGATAGGAAATGCTTATCCAACATTTGAGGAAGGCCGCAAATACCTCTCTCCTGGCTTGTTCGGACCCTGTGGATATGGTTTTCCCGCCATCTGTGGTGCTAAGGTAGGCCGTCCTGATTTACCGGTAATAGGTATGGCAGGTGATGGTGCGTTTGGAATTTCCATGAATGAAATGGTCTCATGTGGTCGTGACAGTTGGCCGGCGATTACGATGATTGTTTTCAGAAACTATCAGTGGGGTGCTGAAAAACGTAACACCACACTCTGGTATTCAGACAATTTTGTTGGCACTGAGCTTGACACCCGTGTTTCTTACGCAAAAATTGCAGAGGCATGTGGCGTAAAAGGGGTGATGGTTGATACCATGGACGATTTGACCGCTGCGCTCAAGGAAGCAGTACGGGCACAAATGGAAGATGGAGTGACTACCTTTGTCGAAGTTGTCCTAAATCAGGAATTAGGTGAACCTTTTCGTCGTGATGCGATGACTGCCCCGGTCGTTGTTGCCGGAGTCGATAAGAAGGATATGCGTCATCAGAAACAAGCCTGAGGTAATCTCTTACAATGAAAGGGCATCTGGCTGTATTTCTGATCTTTAACAAAAATGAGACCGTTGCCTTTCATTGTGATTTGTAATGACTAATTCAGGATCGCTTCTCGTCCATCGACTATCTTTTAATCGGTGAATGTTGAGGCGATTTGCATTAAAACATATTTCAACAATCAGTCATTTATCGATAAAAACCAATGTTGGTTGTATTGACTGATTACCCGTCTAATTAAGAGGAATGATGGTCATGGAAAAAACGAACTGGCTTGAATACGATGTGGATGAAATGGTCAAGGGTGACAAGCAATATTTATGGCACCATTTAAAACCGCATAAGGTTTTTGAGAAACAGGAGCAGATGGTTGTCGTAAAAGGTGAAGGCATCGTCATCACCGACATCAGGGGCCGTGAGTATCTCGATGTGACCTCAGGTGGTGTATGGAGTGTCATGGTTGGCTATGGGCGCGAGTCAATTGCCAAAGCTGTCTATGATCAACTCGTGGAAATGCCTTATTTCGCAGGTGCGTTTGGCAATATTCCCTCAATCAAATTTGCACAGAAATTGCTCGAGAAACTGCCACGTCTTGATAAGGTTTATTTCTCAAACAGCGGCTCAGAGGCAAACGAGAAGGTATTCAAACTTGTTCGACAGGCATCCAGAATTTCTCCAGAGCGCAAGGGTAAATTCAAGATACTCTATCGAGACAGGGATTATCACGGGGCAACCCTGGGAGCAATGAGTGCAACCGGCCAGATTCAGCGTAAAATGGATTTTGGTCCCTTTCCTGAAGGATTTGTCGAATTTCCACATTGCTGTTGTTACCGCTGTCCTTTTGATAAAACCTACCCGGGCTGTAACATTGAATGTGCCCATGCCATCAAAGATGTCATTGCCAGGGAAGGGGCAGATACTATTGGTGGTCTTATTGTTGAACCAATTGTAGCAGGTGGTGGTATCATTCCTCCAGTCAAGGAATACTTCCCGATTGTTCAGGATATCTGCAATAAACATGATATATGGTTGATAATTGACGAAGTTGTCTGCGGTTTCGGCCGAACAGGCAAATTCTGGGGACACAGTCACTATGATGTTGATCCTGATATGGTTACCATGGCCAAAGGTCTTGCAAGTTCCTACGAACCGCTGTCTGCAACAGTCGTGAAACAAAAGGTTTATGATTGTTTTCTCAATGATCCTTCAAACCCTGATACCCGATGGAACTTCTTCAGGGATATCAGTACCTATGGCGGCTGTGCCGGCCCAATGGCAGCTGCTCTTGAGTCAACAAGAATTATTGAAGATGAAAACCTTATCGAAAACTGCCAGGTCGTTGGAGCTTACCTGCTCGAGAAACTCAATGAATTGAAAGATTTGCCTATAGTCGGTGATGTCAGGGGAGTCGGCCTGTTCTGTGGTGTGGAGTTCGTTCGAGACAAACAAACCAAAGAACCGGTTTCTGAAGAGGAGATGGCCACTCTTATCGGCAATGTGATGGCGCAGAATGTCATTGTTGGAAGGACAAACAGCAGTTTTGATGGCCTTAATACTGTTATGAATTTCGCTCCATCTCTCATCATTACAAAAGAACAGGTTGATATAGTTGTTGATGCGGTGCGGAAGGCTATTGAAAAAGGTATCTGATTGAAAACGATCACACATATTTTAAATGCTTATTTCAATTCAGGTATGTGAATGTAATTCTTTAAACAATCATGGAGGGAAGTCATGAAGGTTGGAATTTTAAAAGAAATTAAGGTAATGGAAAAAAGGGTATGTATGGTACCCTCCGGCGTTGCTACAATGATCGCCAATGGTCACGAGGTAGTTGTAGAGACATCAGCTGGTGCGGGTGCAGGTTTCCCCGATTCTGAGTATATCGATGCTGGAGCAACAATTGTTGATACCCCGGCGGAGGTGTATGGATCATGCGATATGGTCATGCATGTTAAGGAACCGCAACCGTCTGAGTACGATATGATCCGTGAAGGCCAGATTGTTTTCACCTATCTGCACCTCGCTGCTGACGAACCGCAGACAAAAGCTCTGATAAAAGCAAAATCAATCAATATCGCTTATGAAACCATCGAAAAGTCAGATGGCTCACTCCCCCTGCTTGTACCGATGAGTGAGGTGGCTGGGCGGATGGCTGCCCAGGAAGGAGCAAAATATCTCGAGATGCCGCAAGGTGGACGCGGTGTGCTGCTCGGTGGTGTAAAGGGTGTTGCACCTGCAACTGTCGTCGTTATAGGCGGTGGCGTTGTTGGTATTAATGCAGCAAAAATGGCTGCCGGTCTCGGTGCTCAGGTTTATATTCTTGATACAAATCTTGATCGACTTTCTTATCTGGATGATGTAATGCCCGCCAACGTCTTTCCGCTTATGTCGAACCCGGCAATTCTGAGAGAGTATGTCACCAAGGCTGATCTGGTCATTGGGGCTGTTCTCATTCCCGGCGCCAAGGCTCCCAAGCTTATCAGCAGAGACATGTTGAAAGATATGAAGGACGGATCCGTGATTGTCGATGTCGCTATAGACCAGGGCGGATGTATAGAAACTGCAAAGGCCACAACTCATGCAGATCCCACCTTTGTGGTTGATGGTGTTGTACACTATTGCGTTGCCAATATGCCTGGAGCTGTTGCGCGCACATCAACGGCTGCACTTACCAATGCAACCTTGCCTTATGCAGTGCAAATTGCAAATAAAGGCTGGAAAAAAGCAATGCAGGAGAGTAATGAGATAAAGCTCGGTGCCAATGTAATTGACGGAAAAATCACCTACAAGGCTGTCGCAGAAGCTTTTGGTCTCCATCACACCCCTGTTGATGAATTTCTGTAAATCATGACCAACTGCACCCTATACGATCCGGATAACCGGTAAGCGTATAGGGTGTCCCAGTTGGCTCAAACGATTTTTTGAGAACGTATCATACCCTCTCCGGCATTACCTGGTGATGCTGATAGCGAAAGACTGACCGCTTCACATAAAAATGAAAAACGGTATTCTTAACGTATTGTGATTACGGCATTAAATGAAAATATATTCAGGAATCAGCACAAGAAAATGGTTGGCACACTAGAATACTCATCGTTAAGCGAGCATGTATATCTGCATCTGCGTCGACAGATGAACAGCGGCGGAATGACACCTGGGTCAACGATCAACATTGGAGAAATTGCTGAGCAGCTTGGTATCAGTAAGACGCCACTGAGAGACGCACTGATTCATCTTGAATGTGAAGGCTTCGTGACCATCCTGCCTCGACGGGGTGTGCTTGTTAATGAGCTAACCATCGAGGATGTCAGGAATGCATACGATTCGATTGGCCTTGTCGAGGCCCACATCATAGAGGAAAGCATCAAGAATATAACGCCCTCACATATCAAAAAGCTCGAAGCGCTTAATAAAAAAATGAAGGCTGAGATAAAATCAGAGGATTTCTCTAATCTTTTTGAAAGTAACCTTGAATTTCACAACACATACCTGGATGTCTCTGACAATGACATGCTAAAAAAATTCATTTTACCCATAAAGCACCGGCTCTATGATTTTCCCCGGCATAATTTTATTGCCCAATGGGAATTGAGAAATTGTTCTGAACATAGGAAATTCATTGATTGCCTGAAGAGGGCGGATGGGGCAGGGGCCGCACGAGTGTTAAAAGATGAACACTGGTCTTTCGATACCCAGAAGGAGTTCATTTATCAGTTTTATAAGATGAACGAGTACTTATCAATTCAAATTTAACGAAGATCAACGAACATCAAAACGACTCATTGTACAGGTTCATTTACAAATATATTCAATGATTAAGAGGTCATATAAAGTAACAATTGTACTTGACACACTAGCTGATACCTGATACATCAAGGATCACTCTTGCAAAGTACATTCAGTTCCAACTCAAATATTCGTCTGTAACTGTGGTTACAGATCACTGGAGAAGCGCACCTTGTGAGCACCTTATCACCTACCAGACCACTCTCCATTGTCTATTTAATTCCGCTCTATTTTTCATATTTTTTCGGCATGACCTTGCATT
The DNA here is from genome assembly GCA_964583415.1 of uncultured Desulfocapsaceae bacterium. Lineage (GTDB taxonomy): Bacteria > Desulfobacterota > Desulfobulbia > Desulfobulbales > Desulfocapsaceae > MADRE3. Next base: position 8,903 of record CAZOWJ010000068.1, on the reverse strand, counting down.
ACCAGAATCTTCTAGGTTGATGTGAGGAAAAGATTATTACAAAAGCATTTTCTCTATAGTCAGCTATGGGAAGGAGATAACAGCGGCGCCACGATAAAGCAGATAAAAATATATGATGAAAGAAAGAACTATTTAAATTCTCATATAACAAGAATTTCATTTACTCCAGTACCAATCTCATTGTAATAAACATGTGACAACATAATAAGTGTGTATTTCGGTTACATTTCAAAAGTCACATTGATATCGAATAAAAGAATCAGTTACCAGAGGAGAAACCGTGAGTATTGAGCTTATAACATTTTTGTATTTTGGCTGTCTGTTTCTTGGATTATTTCTTGGCTTACCTGTTGCCCTCGGGCTGGGGGGAACAGCTGTTATTTTTGCAGCACTGCTCGAACCCCGCTCTCTTCTGGCCATTCCCAGTGCCTTTTATTACACGCCCTGGAATGGTGTCCTGGTTACCGTTCCCCTGTTTTTATTCATGGGCAGCCTTATACGCTTCTCAGGTATTGCTGAATCGGCCTATGATGCGGTTTATAAATTGATTGGCCACATTCCTGGTGGACTTGCCATGGGTACCGTTCAGGTTTGTACCATATTTGCTGCTATCACCGGTATCACACCGCCAGCGACCATTACCATGGGCCAGATCGCCTATCCCTCTATGATGAAATATAAATACAACAGAGCGATAGCAATTGGTTCAATAGGTGCGGGTGGCGCTCTTGGTGCTTTGATTCCACCCAGTGTTCCGTTTATTTTTTATGGCCTTCTTGCAAAAGTATCCATCGGAGGGCTTTTTTTAGGAGGCCTTTTGCCCGGACTGATGCTCGCCGCATTTTATATTATTTATATAGGTATCAGATGTAAAATACAGCCCCATATGGGGCCAGCACTGCCTGCAGATGAAAAGTTTACCACTGGTGAGAAGATCCAGGCACTGTTTAACATATGGCCGTTCATGCTCCTTATTCTTCTCGTCCTGGGAGCAATCTGGGGTGGTATCGCTACTCCGTCCGAGGCTGCAGCATTCGGAGCTACCGGTGCCTTCCTTATAAACATTATCTACCGTAAATTGACCTGGCAGGTATTGAGAGACTCGCTGGAGACGACAGTCAAGCTCACCGGAATGGGACTCTGGATCCTCATAGGTGCCAACATTTATTTAAATATATTTAACTCATTAGGGTGCCAGGAATTGGTAACCTCATTGGTTCTTGGGATGCCTGGCGGGCAAAATGGTATCCTGCTGATGATGATGTTTATTATCCTGCTGCTTGGCATGGTAATGGATGACTGGGCAATCATCATGCTTTGTACGCCACTTTATATTCCGATTATAAACGAACTCGGAATTGATAAACTGTGGTTTGGCGTACTTTTTATTGTGAATATCCAGATAGCCTATCTTACACCTCCTTTTGGCTTCGTACTGTTCTGGCTCAAGAGTGTACTGCCACCTGATGTGAGCATGGGCGATGTCTACAAGTCTGTTGGACCATTTATTATGCTTCAGCTCCTCGGACTCACGTTGATTTTCATTTTTCCTGAGATAGCTACCTGGCTTCCGAACAAGTTGAAATAGGGTTTGGAAAATATAATTTGTTTCGGGATAGGTTGATTACAATAGTGTATTAAGATCCTCTGGAAATTTAAGTAATAGATTACCAGAGAAGATAGAAATATTAGGTGGGAGGAAAAAATGAAACTATGGAGTATGACAGAAAAAGCCATTGATTTTATAGCTGAGGCGATGGGAAGAATTGGCTGGGTTCTGCTTCTTTACTGTATGATCTTTGGTGTTACTGATGTATTTCTAAGATATGTTTTAAATGCTCCCTCCTTGTGGATTTCTACAACAGTTCAGGTGGCCATGGTCTTACTGGCCTGCGTTGGTGGGGCATATGCCTTAAATGATGATGCATTTGTAAAGCTGGATCTTTTTTATGCCAATTTTACTCCACGCAAAAAGGCTATTTGCGATATTATTACGGTTGTTTTTACCTTCCTGTTTTTGGCTGTTTTAATTTGGAAAGGTACAACAGCTGCATTATTGTCTGTTAAATTGAAGCAGGTAACGCCAACAAGCATTCCCATACCGATTTATCCGTTGAAAATATTTATACCGATATCAGGGGTAATCATGATGCTGGTTGTTATCAAAAAACTTGTAAACGATATTCAAACGGTAATATCAGGCAAGAAAAAGATAAAAAATAAGCGGGGTCTGCCTCAATGATAATACCAGGCATGTTACTACTGTCCTGGGTGTCAACATGAGTGGAATTCTCAATCGTGAGGATATCACTTTTTACCAAAAAAAAACAAACTGAAGAGGTACAGGAGGAGAATCCAATGAAGAAAAACTTGATTAAGCTTATTGCTGCATTCGCAGCTACCGCTCTTATTGCTGGAGTCGGTTCTGCTGTTGCTGCAGAAAAGTACGGCAAGCCGGATAAGGTTACAGAGTGGTTATTCCAGCCATGCTTTGACTCATCTGATGCTGGCTGGGCGAATGGTATCGTGCCATGGATAAAAATGGTTGAAGAGGCCACCGAAGGGTCAATTAAGATTGAGTTGCAACCTGCTGGTGCAATCACCAGTGGTTCTGAAGCATTCGGTGCAACCGCTGCAGGAATGATAGACGTCTATGCCGGTTGGGCAACTGTCTACGGTGGTGACATGCCGGAGGGAATGCTGGCATTCGGACTTGCAATGGGTGCAAACAACTATTTTGAATCATGGGCTGCCATGTTTGGCGATCCAAAATACCGTATTGGCGACCTCGTCCAGGCTGCAGCCAACGATAGAAATCTTCAGTGGGTTGGTTGGACAAGTCAGGGACCGAACGCCATGTTCACTAACTTTCCTGTGAACAAGCTCGAAGATCTGGCAGGTAAGAAGATGCGAGCTGGTGGACCACACGCCCTGTTTCATGCAGCAATGGGTGGAGCTCCCGTATCCATGGGTGGCGGAGATATTTACACCGCTATCAAGCTTGGAACTATTGACGGAACCTACTGGGATACCGGTGGAATCGATGATATGGCTTTCCATGAAGTAATTAAATATGCAATTATGCCTGGCTGGTGTCCTTCCCAGCATCAGGAAATTTATGTCAATCTTGACAAATGGAAAGCCCTCAATCAGTGGCAGAGAGATAAGATTGATTCTATTTTCATGCCAAGTTACTTTGAAACCAGCAGAATGCACATGCAGGGTGTTGATGAAGCACTCGAGATTCTTGTAGAGGCAGGTGGTGAGGTTATCTACCTTTCTGAGGATGAAGTGAAGAGAATGCGTGCAAAAGCAATTTCTGACGTTTGGCCTAAAGTTGCCGAAAAATCAGCACGCTCAGCAGAGGGTGTAAAATTGTGGAAAGAGTTCTTAACAGATATTGGTGAAATATAAATCATCATGATTAAGTAACTATTCTTCAGTTTGTACGTGCAAGGCGTATAGTCTTTTTCTAAAAGACTATACGCCTTCTTTGTTTACAGGAGCGATAAATGGCCACTAAGAAGGTTCAATATAAAATTATCTTGACAATTTCACCATAACTAATATATTAGTATATTAGTTATGGATAGATGGTATTGCAATGTTTCCATTGTTCAGAACGTTGGCAATGAAAACTCATAAACAATTACCTGGACTGATCGTTTTACAAAATTAGTTCAAACTTTAAGGGGAGCCAATTATCATGAGTAAACAGGAATTTATTAGAATTAAAAATTTCATTGACGGTGAGTGGATTGAGGAAACAGGTGCAGAATATGTTCCTCTCTATAATCCTTCTACTGGTGAAACAATAGGGGAGATACCTCTTTCTTCTGATAAAACTTCGATAGCAGCTGTGGATTCAGCCTATGAAGCCTATGGCAGTTGGAGAAAACTGTCAGTGAGCAAACGCGTCAGTTTTCTTTTTGATATGCGCCAGGCAATGGTTGATAATGAGGAGGAACTGGCATTTTCGATAGCAATTGACCAGGCCAAACATATCAGTGAAGCCCGTGGTGAAATCAGAAGGGTAATTGAGATTATTGAGGCATCATGTTCCATCCCAACGCTGATACAGGGTGAAATGCTCAATGGTATTGCCAATAACATCAATGGACGCGTTGTTAAACAGTCTTTAGGAGTATTTGGAGGTGTGGCACCATTCAATTTCCCTGCTCTTGTCTTTGGCTGGTTTGTACCGTATGCCATCGGTGTAGGAAATACGTTCGTTTACAAGCCATCAACACAGTCCCCGCTTTTCATGCAAAAAATGGGTGACCTTTTTAACGACATCGGACTCCCCAAGGGTGTGATCAATATTATTCATGGAAATCGCTCCATACCCGGTACCTGGTATGAGAATGACAAGATGAGCGGTGTCTGTCTGGTCGGATCCACTCCAACAGCAAAGAAAATGGCGGAGGCCTGTGGACGCGGCGGCAAACGAAGTATGCTTCTCGGTGGTGCAAAAAATTATCTTGTGGCGATGGAAGATGTAAACTGGGATATCTTTATAGAAAATTTCATTCATTCCTGTTACGGCTCGGCTGGACAGCGTTGTCTCGCCGGTTCCATTGTCGCTGCAGTACCTGAAGTTTATGATGAATTGATTGAGCGTGTACTTGAAGCTTCAAAAAAAGTTGTTGTCGGTGATGCTATGGATCCCGATGTCTACATGGGGCCGGTTATATCTGCAAAAGCAAAGGAAAATATCGAAAAGTATATTGAGATAGGTGTCGAGCAGGGATCAAATCTGGTCCTGGACGGACGCAATCCAGATATACCAGCAGAAATTAAAAATGGCTATTATGTTGGACCCACCGTTTTTACAGACGTTACTCCCTGTAGAAGAATTGTCCAGGAAGAAATATTCGGACCCGTTGTAGCCATCATGAAGATAAAAGACCTGGATGATGCTCTTCAACTGATCAGGCAGCAGAAATTTGGTAATGGCGCCTGTATTTTTACCCAGAATCAGTATTACACTGAAAAATTTATAACTGAAGCTGATGTCGGTATGATCGGTGTCAACGTTGGTGTTTGTGCTCCTCATCCTTATTTGCCGTTTGGAGGTATTAAAGACTCACATCTTGGAACTGACAAAGTGCAGGGCAAAGATGGAATCGACTTTTTTACCCAGAATAAGGTCGCAACTATTCGTGTTGCCCCGCCAGCTGGAGTGAACGATAAAGGCCAGAAAACTGAAGGGGACAAATCTGTCAGAAGCTGTGTGGCCCAATAAACGAAAAACATGTATCCAAACTCTGCACTTCTTTAACAGGGTGCAGGGTTTGGATAGCTGTGTAAATAGTAAACGAATCCATTATTTTATCCCGAAGATAGAACAGAGGAGCGCTTATGCTCAATGAAACCCGTCCCGGAAATCACTTGCTCAGGGTACAGGTTTATGACTACCTGCAGGAGCAGATGCGCATAGGTGTACTCGAACCAGGTGCTTCGATCAGTGTAAACAAAATGATTGAAGAACTTGGGGTAAGCCGAACTCCTTTACGAGAAGCATTGCTTCTTCTTCAGGAGCAGGGGTTTGTCTCCATTCAGCCTCAGCGTGGAGTTAAAATTAATGCCCTGACAATGAACGATGTTATAGATATTTATGAAATATTGGGCGGCATCGAATCTCGTGTGATACTCTCGGTCTTTGATAAAATCAGGAGCAGAGAAATTGATCTGATGAAAACCATAAATCTGAAGATTGAAACTGCCCTTAAAGCCAATGATATCGTCAGCCATAACCAGGCAAACATACAATTTCATGATGTTTTCCTGAACCTTTCAGAAAATCATCGACTACTCAGGTATGTACATAACCTCAAAATGCAGCTGTATGATTTTCCCAGAAGAGACTACGGTCATCAGTGGAACATTAAGAATCTGCAAGAGCATAAAGCGTTTGTTCAGCTTATCGAAGATACCAAACCGTTAGCTGCTGCTGATTTTATGAGAGATATTCACTGGGGATTTGAACAACCTGATTCATTCGTCACTTTTTCCCACAATGGTAATTCATAAGTTCGCTGACACAGAGACACGATCCTATGACCACTTAGAATCCTGACAGCTACCAAAATATTTTCACTACTGTCCCAGGTTCGGCGACAAATCCCATCTGGCCGGTGTTCTCCATCACAGATCTCTTCTTCTCGACTATCCGCCTGATATTGATTAATTTTTCGGTGTTTTCTAACAAGACCTCATAGCTGTTTGTTGTTCTTCCTAACCCGGAAAGCGACGTATACTTTTTCAGCAGAAAAAATCTCGATTGACAGCTATTGTTTTGGATACACAATCCAAAGGATTGGGTATGTTTACTTATCACTGAAGTGCAGTGTTCAAATATCGGGATGCAAGATATGGCATAGAGTGCTCTCTCTATCTTGCCAGTCAATGAGGTATTAATGAGCAATATAAGATTTGTCACTCTGGTTCCTGTAACGGCCATGCTTCTTTTTTGGGCTCTGACGCCCATTTCCATTGCCTGGATTAAAGATGACTTTTCATTGATTTTTCAGGTCTGGCTGAGATATGTCAGTTCAACAGTCGCTTTGTGGCTCATTCTTCTGGCAGGCAAATCATTACCTGGAAACCTTGACATATTGATTAAAAATGGAGGCTACTTCCTTAAGAGGCTATCTGTTACTGCATGTTGTACCATTATGTTTCAGTTATTATATACCTGGTGTTTTTTCCTTATTCCTCCGGGATTCGGAACACTTCTGTACCAGTCACAGGTTATTTTCTCGGTTATCCTTGGTATTCTGTTTTTCAAAACAGAGCGGCAGCTGATAAGACAACCAGGGACAGCCGCAGGCATACTCATGGCCCTTGGTGGTGCTGCTCTTGTCATTGTTTTTCACAATCACGGCTTTTCAGTTGCATTAAATACCGGGATCTTACTCGCCCTTGGTGGAGCTCTGTCATGGTCATTCGTTGGAATCACGGTTAAAAAGTGGATAGGAAACAAATTGACGCCCCTGTTTACGGTCACTATAGTTTTTACCCTGGTATCCATATTTCTTACTCCGGCAGTGCTCCTGTCCGGTCCACAGATCACCGGAAATCCGGGGATAATTAAATGGTTGGTTCTAGTAGGTTCCGGCCTGCTCGGGATTGCTGGCGGACAGGGCCTCTACTATTACCTGCTGCCTCGTCTCGGTATTATACCGGCATCATCTGTTCAGCTTCTGGTGCCTTTTTTTACCGGCATCTTTTCTTTTCTGCTTTTTGGTGAACGCATAACATTTCTTCAGTTGACAGGAGGGCTCATCCTGCTGGGTGGCTGCCGCGTTGTCCTGCTGCAGAAGCAGAAACTCATGGTGAAACCACATTAGGCTTCTTTTTGAATAGCAAATCTTAGAAACTGTTCCTTGAATTTTATTGCCGGAGTTGAGGTCATCACCATTGTACTCTACTCCTGGAGGTTCTAACCACCAAGTCAGGTTGAGAGACAACAGATTTGAAAATTTATTATATGTGAAGAAGGACTGCATTTATCGTAGGGGCTTTTTACTTTGTATGTATCACGACAATTTGGTTAAATGATAAAAATGTCAGGATAACCTTACAGTCTGACACGATCTGCTTTTGGACATCTCCTTTTCCGGCATATGATAAATTTAAATTACATTAATTTTGCACTATGTCATGAGTGTTAATTTTAAGGATTATTGTAATACGTTTTTTTTAGCTGGTATATGTCGTGTTAACCCAGGATGTTTATTATGGGAGAAGAAGACTCTGCCCTTGTCGATTGTATCCCGTTGAATATTCCAATAGAAACGGAGTAGAGTAGAGGGTAACAAGGTGTCAACTGGTGCTTGCCCGCCGTGACTATGTTCTCATAAGACGATCAAAAAAAAGATAACCATACCTTGTGTAAACTTCTAAATTATCATGAAAATGACCTATTATAGCCAGTCTTCATTTGCATGATAAGCGTCAGTTCTGTTTTACTGTCAGCGACAGTATGGGTACAGAATTGAAGAATTTTTAATAAATTATCAAAGTTCATTTCATTTGATAACTCAGGCGAGTGTACTGGGGGGGAGGCGCATGAAATACAAACCATTTATTTTGTTCTGTTCGTTCTTGCTTGCGGTGATATTGACTGAAGGCCAGGCTGCCTCAGGATCCGGTAGCCCCCTGAGTGCAGGAGGATTCACCCTTGGTACTTCAATCAATGATTATAGCTTTATCAGCCAGGAAAACTTTGTGGAAGAGGTGGTCATCCCCGACATCAAAGGCTTCCGCAAAGGATTTGTCACATACGGAACCTGTTATCGGCCGGGTGAAATAATACGCATCAAACTCAAGTACAAAGATGGAAGTGATGACTTTTTCGAGAAACTACTCAAGCAATACAGGAAAAAATTCGGTTCTCGCCCAGTATTCGTTGGTGATCCCTTTGGAAAGGTTAAGGCTTGGAAATGGGAATTTACCGTTGAAGATGGCAGGCGGGTTACTCTTACTTTGCAACACAATCTGGAAAATGATGAGGAATCCATCGGCAACACGATCAAACTTGGCCTGCCCGACCAATTAATTGCCGAACGGGAATGTAGTAATACAGTCAACTCCCCAGATAAAGAGGAGGCATCAGAAGAACTGATCATAACGGACTGGGAGCTGCTTTTGCCGAAATAATTTTTAAAAATCAGGCTATAGAAAAGGTAGTTTGATACTATGCTGATGCCGGACCGATTGAAAAATCGATATTTGCCATTTTACCTTCCGATAGTATGTCAACAGTCTTTGCGGTAAAATCGCTTGTGCTCAAAAAAACAACATGCCAAAAAAAACCAAGATAGTTGCAACTATTTCTACACTTAACTGTTCCGTTGAATTCATACAACATCTATACCAGGCAGGAATGGATGTCGTGC
>CAZOWJ010000067.1:0-19715 GCA_964583415.1 uncultured Desulfocapsaceae bacterium | reverse complement strand
GAATCATCAATCTTCCAAGTATCCCAACTGGTGTGGCATCAAGGTCAGGCCTTTCTTTTTCCCATTGCTTCAAAAGGTGGTCAATTCTATCCATAGTTACTATCCAAACAGTGTGTTTCAGGGTTTTATTGAAATCGTCACATCAACATATATCGACATGAAGAATCTTTATGTCAAGACATGTGGTAAAATTTTTTAAACCAAAGGAGGGAAAGATATTCCTTGGCACCCCTAACAATTAAAGCATAACTGCAATTCAAGACTATTCCTGATCAGGTAATCCCAGCGACTGATCAACGGGCTTAACATTGCCACTGCGAAGATAATCAAAGCGGTCTTCTACTCCAACAGAAGGTGTTCCCTGTGAAGCTCTAATTTCCTATCTGCGAATTTTCAGCCCACCTGAAACTGCAACTTCACAGGCTGGTTATCCACGAATTTGAGGCAAGAACACTAATTGACTTCAAACCTGGTATTGAATAAGATTTAAGTAGTATCTCTGGGTTTAAATATTAACAGCCCATCTTTCATTTCACCCATGAACGATGTATCTCTTTCCAATTAGGTGCCAATGCGATACAACCTACTTATAATACTGATATTAAACGTTTTTATATGCTTCATCAATCAGCAGGTTTACGCTGCTGCTGTGTATGAACCCGTATTGCTTAAAGAGATCAGATGGACTGGAACGTCATGGTTTGGGTCGCCGATAATTCATGACTTGGGCACAGGAGAGCCAAAACTTATCGGGACTTTTTATGACATAATTGTTTGGGACAAGAATTTCAACGAACTAGCAAGAGCTCCCCATGGTTCAGCTTATCCTCACAAGAGCAGAATCTACGCTCCAGCAGTATGTGCAGATCTGGAGGGTGATGGAATATATGAAATAGTGGTCGGCTCAACTGAAGGTTCAATTGCCGCCTATGAATGGCGCAACAATACCCTTAGCATCAAGAACGGATGGCCCGCCAGTGGTTGTGATGCTGGCCAATGCCCTGAAGTACGAGGATTAGCTGCAGGAGATCTTGATGGTGACGGCACGATAGAGATTGTTGCAACAACGACCCAAACCAATGGCGGGGCTCAGGTTTTTGTCTTTGCCCACAATGGCTCGCCCTATCAGCCAGGCGGGCTAACCGAGTACACCGCCTGGCCTCGCTACAATACCGCTTCCGGACCTGGAAATGATGCCGACATAAATGGCCCAGGAAACCACGGTTACGGCTGTTTTGGCCTTAATGTCGGGTTAGGAAATATTGATGATGACAATGAATTAGAAATTATAGTTACCTATGATAACCATCAGATTAACGCATTTAACCACGATGGCGTTTCTATACTTGCCTCAAACTATTTCACTAATCGTTCAACCGCCTATTCTGACAACCGGCTCAATTGGGGTCAGTTCATCAGATGGTTTGATCCGGAAGTTGAAGAAAATCATTACAATTTGCATACCGGTACATGGCCGCATCCCAATAATGCTAAATGGATGCAATGGACGCAATCTCCACCGGGAGTTGCCGATATTGATGGTGACGGGAAAAACGAGGTTGTCTGCGTTGCCAATGTAGAAGAAGAAGTACCCTATGTTACTAAGCATCACTCGATAATGGTACTGGAGGGAAATTACGGTGATGGTTCCCGCAGTGGTAGACGTCTGAGTAACTGGGATACGACTCTTCCTTCCTCTGGATACCCACTCAGTCGAGAGAACCACAGTTGGTATCCTCCCAGCAATCCCCCAGCTCCTACAATTGTCAATATATCAGGTAATAACAGACCAGAGATTTTGTATAGTGCTCATGATGGTTATGTTTACTGTACTTCATCGGATGCTGATGTTCTGTGGAAAAAGGATATTCGCCATAGCAAGGCACTCATGTATGGGTCAGAAATTATTGTTGCAGATCTCAATAACGATAGTATTGCTGAAATTATTCTGACGACCTATGGCGATCCTGACAATATTACCCCAAACCAGCCACATGGGTTTCTGATGATTCTGGACAATAGCGGTAACACTCTTTATGACATTGAGCTGCCTAGGCAAGGTACTAACGGAAACGGTAAAGGCGCTCCTGCGGCTCCAACAGTAATGGATCTCAATGGTGATGGTAATTTGGAAATAATTGTCCAGACATTTGGAGGCAATTGCTTTATATATTCTGTTCCTGGCTCATCAGATAATTTATTGCTCTGGCCCACAGCTCGTGGAAATTACCTGCGTGATGGAAGACCTTGGGGGAACGAGAACTACAAAGGAGACGTCGACGGTAATAATATTCTAAACTTGGCTGATGTAATTGTTAGCTTACAGGTAGTTACCGGGCTTACTCCTCCAAACCTGATTAAAGCCAATGAGGTAAATGGTGATATTCGAATTGGAGTTGCTGAGGCTCTCTATATACTTCACGACCTTTCACTGGAAGAATAAGCTCACTGAGCCAACAACCTTGCTCATCTTATGAACTGGTCTAGCCGAACTCATTGGATAAAAAATCAGACGCAAAAAGTAGTTTTTCCAGACAATACAAAAATGATTAAAGCTGGGTCAAAAAAGGGCCTGCATCTTTGTATCACTAACACGAAATAAGTGCAGATGGCGTTTTACCGTTTCTGTTTTATCTGCAAAATTGAGCCTTATACAGTTAGAAAAAGATGTTGAGAACGTAAAACGGTGTCCACTGATCAAGGGATCTTGAGTCATACAGACCTGTATAATCACCTGTTCTATCTCTTTGTTTTTAAGGTATTGCGGGCTCAAATATAAGGATCATTATTATGGGCATCTTACCAAATAGGTTCTCTCAAAATAAGAATAGTTCAATATCAATTAATAACGTTGTATCCATTCTGACACTATTGCTCTTTGTTTTTTATTGCCTGCCTCTACAGCCGTCTTATGCTAGCGAAGATAATCCGAAATCAGTGTCAAAAAATGATGATGCAGTGCAAGATATTGTTAACCCTTTTGACTCGGATTGCTATGACTGGAGAGGAAAAAATATACCATGTGATTTCAAGCGGCCTTATGCAGAACTATTGTTAAATAAGTCCAATCCTGATCCCCGTTTTACTGATAACAAAGACGGCACGGTGACTGACATTCTTACCAGGCTCGTTTGGCTTAAAAATACAAACTGTTTTGGGATGCTGGATTGGCAAAGAGCCATATTGGTGGTGAAAAGCCTTGAAGAGGGATCCTGTGGGCCGGATCCCGATCTTATTCTTTCTGATGGCTCTTCTGCCGGTGATTGGCGGTTACCGACAATGAAAGAACTGTGCACATTGATCGATTTTAGCAAAAGAGATCCAGCCTTACCAAACGGTCATATGTTTTCAGATGCCCCAACGGGTTACCATTGGTCCGCAACAACGCTTGATCATCATCCTGAAATGGCATGGATTGTATACTTCGAATCCGGTACCACTTGTTACGAGAATGTTAAAAATCGTGCTGGCCATATTTGGCCAGTCCGAATGCTAATGGAATAAGTTTTCATATTTAAATTTTTACCGAATAATTAAAAGATAAGTGATGGTAAAGGAGCTATGAATCATGTCCACTAAATTGAACTATCCAGCCCATCTCGAAATTGCCCGAAAGGGAACACCACTTCAAAAAATGGAACGATTGAGCACAAAGCTCGGGGTAGAGATTTTCTTTAAAAGAGATGACCTGACCGGTTGTGAACTCTCTGGCAACAAAATCAGAAAGCTAGAGTTTCTGCTGGCGGATGCGAGAGCCAAAGGGGCAGACACGGTAATTACCTGCGGTGGAGCCCAGTCTAACCATTGTCGGGCGACAGCCTTGGCAGCAGTGAGAGCTGGATTGAGTAGCACTCTCCTGTTACGAACTGAAGATCCGATTAATCCTCCACCCAGCCATGGTAACATCCTGCTTAACAGGCTGGCTGGCGCAGAGCTTGTCTGGATCACTCCAGCCGAATACAAAGAGCGCCATAACAGGTTTGAAATGGAACAGGAGAGACTGAGTGGACGAGGTAAGGTCGCCTATATAATTCCTGAAGGAGGGTCCAATCAGTTGGGTGCTTGGGGTTATGTCAAAGGGATGGAAGAGATTGCAAACGACCTGACCGCATTGGGGGCAGAAAACTTTGGTGAGACTACGGTCCTCTCTGCTACCGGCTCAGGGGGAACGACCGCCGGACTGCTTCTCGGCGCCCGGCTGCTCGGCCTTGATCTGAGGGTGACCGGGGTCAATGTGTGTGACGACGAGGACTATTTTGTTTCTGAGATCGGCCGTATTTGTCAGGGATTTATAAATGATTACTCCGTGGATATTGCCATAAACAGCACTGATATCGATATAGTCGACGGCTATGTCGGAAGAGGTTACGCACGTTCCAGGCAGGAAGAGTTGCAGGCGATTTACGATCTCGCACAGCTCGAAGGCGTTGTCCTGGATCCCGTCTACACTGGCAAGGCATTTTATGGCATGGCGAGCGAAATCAGAAAAAACCGGTCCGTTTTCGGCAAACGGATCGTCTTTGTCCACACCGGAGGCCTTTTTGGACTCTTTCCTGTTGCTGATAAATTTGAGGAGTTATTTTAACAAAAAAAATACGTCACCCATCCGTTGACATTATATCTGATCAGTCAGCAGAGCTAACGGTGGCAGCCTTTTCGCGACTCGCATACACGGCAACCTCCGATAAGTGTAGACTTCAAGTGGTGTGAAATGCGGGCTAACTGGTTTTCCAGCTGTTTTCCTTGTTAATTCTTTCGATACTGGTGATGGCATGATTTTTGACGTTTGAAATATGTTGTCTTAATATTCTTGTTGCGCCATCAAGGTTGGAAACGGCAATATACTCATAGAGTTTAATGTGTTCCGAGTCGACCGTATCCATGGGAGTTACAAAAAGGATGTTACCCCGGTATTTAAGATATAAGAGGTCAAAAAGCGATTTTAGTGTATTGATTTGTATCGTACATTGTGAGAGACCTGCTAATATAAGATGAAATTCCATATCTTTTAAAAGCCGTTCTTTTAAGTAGATATCTCTCACAGCGTCAAGATGGTTGTCTAAAGCTTTTTTCAGGATTTTCAGCTTTTTTTTATTCATTCCCGCTATGGTTTTGGGAAGAAGGGACGTTTCGATTAATTCCCTGAAGTCATAAATCTCTATAATTTCTTTTAGGCTTATACTCTCGGTATAATATCCTCGATTTGGTTCGTGTCGAACAAGACCCTGGTCTTCAAGTCTTTTCAAGGCTTGTATAACAGGCGTTGTGCTCATTCCAAGCTTTTTTGCCAGATCCCCGTATGAGATTTTTTGGTCCGGCCTGATCTCATTGACAAAAAACATACGGCGAATGCCCATGTAGGCTTCCCTGGTAAAATCATCTGCGGTCTTCTTCTTTTTTTTCACTTTTTGAGTCATAATCAAAACATATATACCATCATTTCGACAAAATCAACGAGAAAATTCGGATAGTAAAACATCACTAAAACAGCACTAAACATCCTGGAATTTATATATTTATTATTGACATAGAGAATTTAAACAGTTATTAACCAAAACAATCTGATTAGATATATGATTATATTTATAATTAGATTATGAAAGATATAAACAATCCCAGGAGATAATATGGCTTTATCATTTATGGAAGGGAATGAGGCTCTTGCCAGGGGAGCAATAGCAGCCGGTTGTAATTTCTTTGCAGGTTACCCCATTACTCCAGCAACAACGATTTTTAACAATATGTTGAAAATGTTACCGGCAAGAGGTGGTATCTGCCTGCAGGGAGAAGACGAAATTGCATCCATGGGATATTGTATTGGTGCAGCAATGGCAGGCCTAAAGGCGCTCACCGCAACATCAGGCCCAGGTATCAGTCTTTACAGTGAACAGATTTCGTTTGCCATTGGCAGTGAAATCCCGCTGGTGATTGCCGATGTTCAACGTTTAGGCCCTTCAACAGGATCTGCGACTCGAGGAGCTGACAGTGATATTCAGTTTTTACGTTGGGGCAGCACAGGTGGTGTACCGGTTATTGTGCTGGCTCCCAAAGACGCACTTGACTGTTACGTCCTTGCCGTTCATGCCTTCAATTATGCAGAAGAATTCAGGTGCCCTGTTTTTATTGCCTCTAATAAAGAAATCGGCATGACCAAAGAGAGCTTTGATCTTGAATCTGTCACTCTTCCCCCAATTGTCGAAAGAAAATATTATACAGGTGATACCTTCCTGCCTTTTGCAGCACAGCCAGCTGAATCCCCGCCATTTCTTCCCATCGGCGGCAAAACCCTCGTTAGAACGACATCATCAACTCATGGGCCCGATGGCTTTATAACGAATGACCCGGAGGTGATCGCACAAACTCAGGAACGACTGCGTGAGAAAATTCTTCATTCCCGTCATAAAATCACCTTATATGAGGAAGACATACAGCAGGGATCTGACACACTGGTCATCAGTTACGGAGTCACAAGCCGAGCTGTGGAACATGCTGTAAAAATTCTTAAGAGTAAAGGCAAGCCTGTTTCCATCTTAACCCTTAAAACCCTATGGCCGGTCCCGGAAGAATTGATAATCGATAAAGCACAGCATTTTAAGCGTATTGTTGTTTTTGAAATGAATCTGGGGCTTTACGTTCAAGAGATACGCCGGGTACTGTGTGACAGAAAGGTCTGTTTTTACGGGCAGATGAATGGTGTCTTAATCACCCCAGGAAAGATAGCGGAGGTCATTGCCAATGCATAGTTTTTTAAACACAAGTCGTCCCCCTGTTTATTGCCCTGGCTGCACCCATGAGAATATCACTGCCAAGCTTGATAAAGCTATGGTCAGCTTGAACCTGGCAGCGGATAAAACAGTCATGGTGACAGACATCGGCTGCTCCGGACTATTTGATACTTTTTTCAATGTGCATGCGTTGCATGGCATTCATGGACGTGCCCTGACCTATGCCACAGGTCTTAAACTTGCTGATCCGGATCTGAATGTAATTGTCACAATGGGTGATGGAGGACTGGGTATTGGCGGGGCACACGTATTGGCTGCATGTCGAAGAAATCTCGACATCACACTGATTATCTTAAATAACTTTAACTTCGGCATGACCGGCGGGCAATACTCTGCCACAACGCCAACGGATGCTGTTGTTGGATCCGAGTTCTTGAATCAGGCCGAAATTCCGATTGATATCTGTGGAATTGCAGAAAGTGCTGGTGCTACCTATGTTGCCAGATGTTCAGGGCTTGATCGAGACCTGCCCGAAAAAATAGTTGGTGCCATTCAGCATAAAGGTTTTTCAGTTATCGAAACCCTGGGCATGTGCACTGGGCGCTACACTAAAAGGAACAAGCTCACCCCCAAGATGATCGAAGAGATGATAACTGACCTCCCGGCACGACATGGGATAGTAGAGAAAAATCGAAGACCCGAGTACGGAACACGCTACAGAGCCCTGGCCGAAAAAGAACAATCCTTCCCGGCTCCCGTCATCATAGAAAAGAAAATAGATCTGCCCGATTATAAACCTGAAGAGGTGGCAATTCTCGGCAGTGCCGGCATGCGAATAGTTACCGCAGGAGATATAGTCTGCTATGCCGGCCTTTCAGCAGGGATGAATGTGTCGATGAAAAACGACTACAATATCACCGTTCTCAGGGGTCAGTCTGTAAGCGAAATTCTCATTTCGCCGGAGAAAATTGGGTATGCCGGTATTGAACTCCCAACGGTTCTTCTGGCTCTCAGTGATGAGGGGGTCAAGCAGCGTAAAAAACTCTTTTCAGTTCTCCTGGAGAGCACTTTCCTGTTTAAAGAAAAGTCTGTTTGTATCCCTGAAACAAACGCTGATATCGTTGAAATAGATTTTAAAGAACTAAAAATAAAAAGACAGGATTGGGCGCTAGCGTCTCTTGCACTGATGGCAAAAAACGAAAAGGCCTTGAACATTGAGATGTTGCAAATAGCCTTAAAACTTCGTTTTTCAGAAAAAAATTACCTGACCGCCATGGATATAGTTGGTAAAATCTTCAACTCTTAGAAGCTTTTATCAAAGCAGAGCATTTACACTAAAGAAAGATCAGCTGAATTATTATTGCTATAATATTGACGAAAAGGAGCACTGTCATGCAAACAACCACTGAGTTAACTGATTATATGAATTTTATGGATCTGTTGGATGACGAGGAAAAACTAGTGCGCGAAACCGCACGCATATTTGTCAATGAACAGGTAATGCAGATTATTGACAAACATGCTCAGGAAGAGACTTTTCCCCGCCACTTGATACCTATGATGGGTGAAATGGGTTTTTTTGGCCCTACCCTGCCTGAGGAGTATGGTTGTGCAGGGCTTTCCAATGTCGCCTATGGCCTTCTCATGTATGAATTAGAACGAGGAGATTCAGGATTGCGCAGCATGGCCTCGGTGCAGGGATCGCTGGTGATGTATCCAATTTTTGCCTATGGCAGCGAGGCCCAGAAAAAGCATTGGCTGCCAAAGATGGCAGCAGGAGAGGCAATAGGCTGTTTCGGCCTGACAGAGCCAGATTTTGGCTCAAACCCGAGTGGCATGAGGACCAAAGCAGTGCGTGAACCTGGTGGAAAATGGCGACTGAATGGCGCCAAGATGTGGATCACCAATGGAACAGTTGCCGATGTCGCCATCGTCTGGGCCAAAACAGAGGACGGTATTCGCGGTTTTCTGGTGGAGAAAGGCACACCCGGTTTTACAACCCCACAGATGAAAGGCAAGTGGAGTTTGCGAGCCTCGATCACTTCGGAGCTCATACTTGAGGATGTTGTGGTTGACGAGGAGAAGAGTTTGCTGCCCAATATTACAGGGATAAAAGGGCCGCTCGGATGTTTGACCCAGGCACGTTACGGTATTGCCTGGGGTGCTCTGGGAGCTGCTGATAACTGTTACCAGACGGCATTGGAATACTCTTTAAGCAGAATCCAGTTTGATAAACCAATAGCCGGTTTCCAGCTGCAGCAGAAGAAACTTGCAGAGATGGTAACAGAACTCACTAAGGGCCAGCTGCTCGCCCTGCACCTCGGGAGAATGAAGGACAAAGGGAAATATAGTCCTGCCCAGGTGTCAATGGCAAAAATGAATAATGTGAAGGTGGCACTTGATATCTGTCGTACTGCCCGCACCATGCTCGGTGCTAACGGTATCATGGGTGAATATCCGATAATGAGACATGCCAACAATCTGGAATCGGTTTACACCTACGAGGGTACCCATGACATGCACACCCTCATCGTCGGACATGAAGTGACGGGGATTCCGGCCTATCGCTAGTTGGTGTCCATCCTGCAAACATGTCAGCTCAACCAAATTTAATCTTTAGGGTTTCCAATGGTTATAACACCTGTAGATGCAAAGACAGTAAAACAAAACATCATCAAAAGTGGTCTGAAGAGTGTTGGGCTCGCATCCATACGAGAATGTAACCGCCTCGTACTCAATATTGAAAAAGACTCGGGACAACGCTTTATCCGTATGGAGATGGGCATCCCTGGACTTGCTCCTCCACAGATCGCCATCGATGCTGAAATTGAAGCATTAAATAATAATGTCGGATCTATCTATCCGCCGTTTGATGGCATCCCCCAACTCAAAGATGAAATCTCCCGTTTTATAAAGAATTTTATTAATATTGAAGTTGATCCAGCCCACTGTTTACCAACCGTCGGGTCTATGCAGGGCTGTTTCATGTCACTCATGGTTGCATCAAGACGCAATAGTAAACAGCATAAAGTGCTATTTATTGATCCCGGCTTTCCAGTCAATAAAATCCAGACAAGTGTTATCGGTATCAAGAGTGAAAGCTTTGATGTTTATAACTACCGGGGGGACAAGCTCAAAGAAAAACTGGAATCATATTTAAGCAAAGGGGATATTGGGGCACTAATGTATTCGAATCCCAATAATCCTTCCTGGATATGTTTTACCGAAGCAGAGCTGCAAATTATCGGTGAGCTCTGCACCAGATACGATGTCATCGCCCTTGAGGATCTGGCATATTTTGGAATGGATTTCAGGCATGATTACTCCCAGCCGGGCCGTGCCCCATATATCCCGAGTGTGGCCAACTATACAGACAACTACATACTATTGATTTCAAGCTCTAAATCATTCTCTCTGGCCGGTCAGCGGATTGGTATGACGGCTATATCAGACAAGCTGTTTTTAAATGAATATCAAGGTCTTACTCGATTCTTTTCAAGCCCCCAGTTTGGTTATGCCTTTATTTTTGGTGCAATGTATGCAGTCAGCTCCGGGGTCAGCCATAGCGCCCAGTATGGGTTGACAGCGATCTTAAAAGCATCAAACGATGGGGACTATAACTACGTTGAACCTTTGAAGGAATATGGCGAGCGCGCCAAGGCGATGAAACATATTTTCACTGACAATGGTTTTGAAATTGTTTATGACAAAGACGAAGATCAGCCAATTGCCGATGGTTTCTATTTTACTATATCCTACCCTGGTTTTAGCGGGGTAGAGCTAGTGGAGGAATTGATCTACTATGGGATTAGCTCCATCTCCCTTACTACAACCGGCAGTGATCGCCATGAAGGCCTCAGGGCTTGTGTTTCTTTAACCGGCAAAGATCAGTTTCCAGAACTGGAGAAACGCCTCAAACAATTCAATCTGGACCATAAGGCTGGTTTTAGGGCAATTGATCGTTATAGATAACTAACCCCGGTAAACGGGAAATAAGCCGGGAAGGGAAAGAGTTCATACGAAATTGAAAAATTCTTTTTATTCATTTTAGGGTAACTATTCAGGTAGGGGCGCAGAACCTGAAAAACCACTGACTGTAACTGTTCAGCAGTGCTCCAAATGTGCGCAAGCAGCCTGGAAAACTATAGTTTGCCTATGTTATTCAGGCTGATCGTGTGCAGATGGGGTGCTGCTGAATAGTTACCATTTTGGAGATAATATGTTTGGATGGAGAGGGAAAATTCTCAGGGTCAACCTCACAAAGAGGGCGCTCCGGGTGGAGGACCTGGACCCGAAAGTCGCGAAGGATTATATCGGTGGCAGGGGACTGGGAACCTGGTTTTTAAACAGGGAGTTGGATCCGAAATGTGATCCCCTGTCTCCCAAGAATCTCCTGGTTATGGCTACTGGGCCACTGACAGGCACTGGAGCACCGACCGGTGCACGCTATATGGTAATGACTAAATCACCACTGACCGGAGGGGTCACCTGTTCAAATTCGGGTGGCAAGTTTCCCACCGAACTGAAGCGTAGTGGATTTGATGCAGTAGTTATAGAAGGATGTGCCAAAACTCCTCTTTATTTGTGGATCGATCGGGGTAAAGCCGAGTTGCGAAGTGCCGCCCACCTGTGGGGTATGACCACTCACGAAACTACTGACTGCCTGTTAGTGGAAACCGAAGCGAAGGCGAAAGTGGCGTGCATTGGTCCTGCCGGTGAGAAGAAAGTCTTGTTCGCCTCCATAATGAACGACAAGGACCGTGCGGCAGGACGATCAGGCGTCGGTGCCGTCATGGGATCAAAAAACCTAAAGGCGGTAGTTGTTCGGGGTGAAGGGAAGGTCCCCATAGCGGATGAAGAGCGTTTCAAAGCGTTTAACCGCCAGATATTAGGACGGTTCAACGAGGAGGCAAAGAAGACGCCTATCGGCCTCAGGATCAATGGCACTGCCGGTGTGGTGATGGCTACCCAGAATTTAGGAGTACTCCCCACCAAGAACTGGCAGCAAGGGATGTTCGATGGTTGGGAGAGTATCGATGGCCGTGAACTGACAAAAAAATATCTGGTGACAAACTCCGCATGTTTCGGTTGCCCAATAGGGTGCGGGCGGAAGACTAAGTTGGAGGGTCCGGAATATATCGGAGAAGGAGAAGGGCCTGAATATGAAACCATCTACGCCATGGGCTCCAGTTGCATGATCAACAACCTGGCAGCAGTGGTGAAGGCGAACTACCTTTGCAACGAGTTAGGGATGGACACCATCACCATGGGAGCTACTGTCGCCTGCGCCATGGAGCTGGTGGAACGAGGATACCTCGCTGAGGAGAAAGTTGGCCGCTCCCTCCAATGGGGAGATGCCGATGCCTTGGTTGAGTTGACCCGCTTGACTGGATACCGTGAGGGGTTTGGTGACATATTGGCAGAGGGCAGCTATCGCTTAGCTAAGAGTTGTGGTCACCCAGAGCTTGCCATGGTTTCCAAGAAGCAGGAATTTCCGGGCTACGAGCCCCGGGGCGCCCAGGCGATGGGCCTGGCTTATGCCACCAGTCCTATCGGTGGCTCCCACATGCGAGGCGATCCTGCATATTTCGAGCTGTTTGGGATTCCCAAACCCTTAGATCCCCTGGAGTGGAAAGGCAAGGCGCGTCCCACCCAGGCGTTTCAGGATCATTCTGCCATCATCGATTCAGCAGGTCTGTGCATATTTTTCACGGTCCGTAATCTTGTGGAGAAGGACCTGGATATTGCCCCCACAGGAGTACTTGAGTATATGAACGCCGTCACGGGAGCAGACTACACCCTCCAGGAACTCTCAGAGGCAGGTCAGCGGATTATCAATGCTGAAAGAATGTATCTTGTAAAAGCCGGATTCTCCCGAAAGGATGATAGTCTTCCCAGACGCCTCACCGAAGAGCCACTGCCAGCTGGACCTGCAGAGGGCCACGTATGTCACCTGGAGGAGATGCTTGATGAGTATTACCAGGTGAGGGACTGGACGCCAGACGGCATCCCGACAACGGAAAAATTGGTGAGCCTTGGGCTTATTGAGGAAACAGGTCGGATTCTAGTCAATGTCAAACTCTATGGTGATTTGAAGAGCTACTCCCGGGAGGACGACAATGTTTTTAACCTGGACCTATCTCAAGGGGCGACCGCCGCGGATTTGCTCGCTGCATTGAGTGTTCCCGATGAAGTTCCACGTTTTACCTTGATCAACGGCAGACGGTGTGAAGAGACTTCATTACTAAAAGATGGTGATACAGTTACACTTCTTACACCTGTGTCCGGCGGATGAGTCAACCTAGACCGCGAGGTGAACTTGGGGTTACAGGAGAAACGGCAGTGGACCTTTATTTATTGATCACAAAAACAGCTTTACCGATGTTGGTCTGGTGTTTTTGAAACCTGTGGTTTCACCGGTGGCCTCACTTTTCTATAAGGAAAGAGTATCATGAAAAAAGTGCTAATATTAGGTGCAGGATTATCGACTTCAAGTCTGATAAAATACATGATCGATCATTCAGAAGAGTACGATTGGGGTATTAAGTTAGGTGATATTTCTCTTGCATTATGTGAGAAAAAGCTTGCAGGACACAAAAACGGTGAAGCTTTTGTTTTTGATGTCAGGAATCAAAAACAAGTAGACCTGGAAGTAAAAAATGCCGACATAGTTATTTCTATGCTTCCAGCCAGTTTGCATCATATCGTTGCTAAAGGTTGCTTAGAACATGCTGTAAATATGGTCACCGCTTCTTATGTTTCGGAAGAGGTAAGAGCCATGGATCAAAAAGCCAAAGAAAAAGGCATTGTTATGCTTAATGAGGTTGGTGTTGACCCAGGAATAGATCATATGTCTGCTATGCAGGTTATAGACAGAATAAAAGAAAAAGGTGGAAAGATTCTTGAATTTGAATCGAACACAGGTGGGCTTGTAGCTCCCAAGTACGATAATAATCCATGGAACTACAAATTCACCTGGAATCCCAAAAATGTAGTTTTAGCCGGACAAGGTAACTCACAGTTTTTACACAACGGGATGTACAAATATATTCCATATAATAAGCTTTTTGAGCGTTATGAGAGAATTAACGTATTAGATTTAGGTGAATTTGAGGCTTATCCTAATCGTGACTCTTTGTGCTATAAAACTATATATGGCCTAGACGATGTTAAAACTATATTCCGTGGAACCATTCGTCGTCCTGGGTATTGCAAAGCATGGAATGCCTTTGTTCAACTTGGAATGACAAGTGATGATTATATTTTTAGCAATTCTATAGATGCAACATACCGTCAGTTTATTAATTCTTACCTGCCTTATGATGTAGAAAAACCTGTGGAACATAAAGTTGCTGATTACCTGAAAGTAGATGAAGATAGCGCTATGATGTATAAGCTGCGCTGGTTAGGTATTTTTAATGATGATGTAATTGGTCTTGAACAAGCAACTCCTGCAGAAATCTTGCAGCAACTACTGGAATCAAAGTGGTCTTTGGATACTGACGATATCGATATGATAGTGATGCAACATCAATTTGTGTATGAATTGAACGATGAGATCAAAAAAATATACTCTTCGATGGTTGTTTATGGTGAAGACAATGTTCATACAGCCATGTCTATTTCGGTCGGCCTGCCGGTAGCCATTGCTGCAAAAATGTTGTTAACAGGTGGAATTACGGATCTTACTGGTGTGCATATTCCAACCGTTAAGGAGATTTACGAACCAATAATGAAAGAATTGGAAAACTACAAAATCAGATTTACAGAAGAAGAAAAAGATTGGGAAATTTCTTGGAAATAAATTCGCAATCGAAAAGTTGTATTTGGAGGTCTCTGATTTGGCAGAATAAATAGGTAAAAATGGCTCGTAGTTCTGGTATGTATTTTGAAAACATGTTGCGACCATGAAGAGATAAAAATGAAAAAAGTGTTAGGTATTCGAAAACAAGGTAACCTTCCCCTTGACTGCAACCATATTTACAAAGTAGTTTTCAAAGAACAGGTTTAGCTCCCTTTAAAGATTATGTGGAAAATGATTTGTGAATCAATGAAACCATTGTCAACAAGTCATAAACTTGCAGATTAAGAGCTTTTCGGACAGCATCTGCAAAAGGAGGTAAATCGGTGCACTCGAGCAGGATTGCTCCTAGATCAGGGTGCTCTTGTTTTGCAACTGCTGCCAATGAAACTACTTCATTTTTCACTTTTTCCATTGAAAGAGGCTTGTTTGGAGAACGACTGATTTTGCTCCACTCCGGCATCTCTTCCATACCGTATATTTCGATTCCATGCATATCAATTACGCCTACTGCGTGGAAATGTTCAGGTTTGAGGTCTTGTTTTGAGGCGGTAATGACCAGCAGCTTTTGCCTCCCAAGGGAGGCGCGAATAAACGGTATCTGTAGCAAGGCTGAAGTATAAACGGGAACTTTGAGGGCATCAGCAAGCTCTTTTTGGAAAATAGCATTAAAGCCGCAACTTGTAATAATTGCTTTGACACCCCGATCTATCATCGATTCTGCAGTTTCCAGCATGGGACCAACAAGTCGGGCATCTGGAGAAACCAGAACTGACTGGTAATTAGCGCCTACAACTTTCTCAAAAAGAACGGGGAAGGGGTATGTTAAAGGGTTTATACTGTTTCCAGTAAGACTTTCAAGTTGTTCAAGTCCTTTAGGGCTGCCACCCTCTTCCCAGCACAGAACCCCCAGAAATGGCGTTTGGGACTGCATTTATTTGCCTCCTTAAGAGATGGGCATGTACGATCAATCAGTAAAAAACTGCGGTCATGGATTTAGTTTGCCATCCCAATCACTTATGATCGTTTCAAAATGGATACCGCGCCCGCCTAGTTCATTGAAGTAAAGGTCAAGAGGGACTTCCATGGGCATTACCCTGCCCGATTTTTCAATTTTTCCGCCTAGTATCATCATGCTGCCAATGGCCATGGGAAATCCAACAGTTTGCTGCATAGCTGAGAATCCTAAGAGTTGATCCTGGTAAATGATGGACTGCATCAACACCTGTTTGGGCTGCCCCTCTATAAGCCCTCTTCCATCAATACGGAGGAGAGCGACATCTCTTTCATCTTTTTGGTAAAAAAACTGCTCTTGATTTCCCAAAAGTGAGGCACAAAACTCCTCTGGTTTTACCAACTGTTCACCTACCTGGATCGGCTGGTCACTTAAAAAGCCGCTTCGGGCCATTTTTTCCCAAAATGCACCGTGCCCGGGCCAGCGACAGATGTAGCGCCCCATACTTTTAATAGTCTTTCGTATTCCGAAGTAATCAAGGTATCGAGCCGAATTGCCGTTGTAAAAGCACTCAAGTGTATCTCCTAAGCCTTGAATATCCAGGAAGTGAATATTCTCAGAGGTGAATATCGAGTCAGCCTCAATAGCTCGAACCTTACTGTTGTCAAGATACTTGGCTGGTCGTAGATGAGAGCGGATAACTCCTATAACCGACCAGGTGAATTTGTATTTCAGAGGGTTTTTTGCTGATTGCAAGTCTGGAAACCCTGCCCCGTAGGAATGAAGCGCATGAACCTCATCGAACAAATCAACTACCCTTTGCCCCATGGCTAAGTCGATACCAGGGTCCATGCCGAATTCCTCCAGAATAACAAGGCCCTTTTGGCGTGCTTTTTGATCAAGCAACTCCAATCTTTCGGCAAATCCGGGCTGAGCAGCATACGCTGGGTTATTGATATAACTTGAAGTAATAGCATGACAGTTACAATCAATAGCCAGTTCAACCATCGTAAGAGTGAGATGGGGAGGAAACAACTCAATAACAAGCTCATTGGGCTTGAGAAGGTCGCGGATTTTGGCCAAGTCTGTACCGTCAATATGGCAGCCCTTTACCCTTGGATCTTCTAATGATTCTATATCATCGAGAAAGTTTTCGTAGCAGTCGACTATACTTAATTCGTCAAATTCTCCATACTTTATAAGATCATAGACGCATGCTTTGCCCTGCATTCCATAACCCAGCAGAACAATTCTCCGATCCATGGCTCAAAACTCCTTCAGCTGAAATATCATTTAAATACAGATTCCTCTATTACAGGAACCAACGAAAAGTCTAAACTCCAGTCGTCCCACTATCAGATTTAATTTTTTGAGTTGAATTCATATCTCCTTAGGCCAAAAGTTTCTCTAATTCTTCTGCATTGAAATTTGAAAGACCTAATGTTTCCATGGTGCGCCTGCCTTCACCCAAATAATCTCGTTTCATCAATAGAGAAACTATTGTGATCACGGCAGATATAACCGGTGTTTCCATTCCGACCTGCTCTGCAAGTTTTTGAAAAAACACGAGACCATAACCCACATCTTCATTGAAATACCGGTAATCCAGATCAGTTTGAGCTTTGACCCCTTGAAATCCCGGCGCGGTGTTAAATCCGGTGTCATAGGTGGCTTCTGTCATATAACCCTGGGTAACGCCTAATTCAGGGTCTGGAACGACGTTCACGCCCAATTTGTTTCCAATGGCGATTCGCTCTCTATCAACCCCTTCCATCAACCTACCAACCGCAGGAGTAACACCCTCCTGATAAAAATCGAAATCGCAGTTGGCACGTTCGATTAACGCAACATTCATGAGTGTAACCGCGGGATGGATGACCGGATTACCATTCTGCAAGCTGGTCTGGAGGATGTTCTTTGCCGCGATCATTGCTGGATAGACATCTCGTACCTGCTCCAGCACATAATTTGTGTTGTGCGCAGGAACCGCAGCCAGAAATAACCCTGATTTGAGCTTGTTAAAAATCCTGAGTTTACCAGGTTCAATCAATCTAACAGCATACGGTAGGGTCGAAGTTTCCGCTACAATGATCTCTTCATCCCTTAGTTCCAACCCAGCGCCGTTTTTAAACTCGAGACTGCCCCCGCACGAACTCGGGCAGACGATCACGACCTGTCCATGCTTGAGGTATGGCCGACATACTTCGGCAAAGGGTTTGGTGCTGTATGCCGGGCCAACAGCATAGATGATATCAGCCCCGTCCAAAGCTTTTTCAATCTCATGCCCAGCATAGGCCACCTGCTGAAATCCTTCCAGGGCACCCTCAC
Organism: uncultured Desulfocapsaceae bacterium; assembly: GCA_964583415.1. Classification (GTDB taxonomy): domain Bacteria; phylum Desulfobacterota; class Desulfobulbia; order Desulfobulbales; family Desulfocapsaceae; genus MADRE3. The sequence continues at coordinate 1,906 of CAZOWJ010000067.1, read as the reverse complement.
AGTAGATCCCTCCATTGACTTGGACAGCCTTTATACTCTCCGGAAATTGTTCAAAATCAAAGAGACTGACCTTATGTCCGTGAGCGGCGCAGTCGAATGCAATGGCGCAGCCCCCATTCCCCGAGCCCAACACAGCAATGTTCATCTTGTTATCCTCTCCATATTTTTAGGTAAGTTAGGTGATAGATAGAAAGATATTTTAAGATAGGGTCTCACAAATTTCTATCAAATTCAAATTATGGCTAGTCTTTGGATATAAGACTAGATTTACTTTTTCCTGCACGTCAGCCATGGTGCTTCCGTTTGATAGGCCTGTGTCACGATCAAATTTTGATAGTGGCAGGTAATTTATCAAAACAACTTTCATGAAAGACCTGAGCAAATGTGTCTTAAATTAAGGGTTGCATCTATCAGAGAAACCAAAAAATAAAGACGTAATCAATGTTTTAGAATTGAGCTCAAAAAGAGTTTGCCTCGTTCTGTTTGTGGATTATTGAAAAAGTCGTCCGGTGGCGCGACTTCGATGATTTGTCCTTCATCCATAAAGACGACGCGGCTAGCCACCTCTCGGGCAAAACCCATTTCGTGGGTAACGACCATCATGGTCATGCCTTCTTTAGCCAAAACTCGCATGACATCAAGAACTTCATTAATCATCTCCGGATCAAGAGCCGAAGTGGGTTCATCAAATAGCATGATTTTGGGTCGCATGCATAGTCCCCTGGCGATAGCCACTCGCTGCTGTTGCCCACCGGATAGTTGTGCTGGATAATTATCGACTCTATCGCCTAATCCCACACGTGTTAATGTTTCCCTGCCTAGCTCTTCAGCTTCTTTTTTCGGTGTTTTTCTGACTTTCTTAGGTGCTATTGTAACATTTTCCAAGGCTGTCATGTGGGGATATAAATTGAAGGATTGAAAGATAAATCCAATCTCTGCTCGAATTGTGGTCATATTGATCTTTTTGTCATGGACATTCATGTTATCAACGACGAGCTCCCCTTGCTGGATAGGCTCCAGTCGATTTATACAACGAATCAGTGTGCTTTTTCCTGATCCACTGGGCCCGCAAACCACAACCACCTCTCCCTTGGTAACTTCTAAGTTGATGTCATTTAAGACATGAAGCTTGTCAAACCATTTGTTTACGTTTTTAAAAGCTATCATGGACTCATTCCCCTACTTTAAGAAATATCTTATTTAATATGCTTTTCAATTTCTTTTTAAAGATTTGTATTTTGCGCACTCATCCGCCTTTCCAGGTAATTTGACAAATTGATTAACGGATAACAGATCGCAAAGTATAAAAGGCCGACAAGACCGAACACCATCAATCCTTCAGGAATGCGCTGCACAGTCAGCCAGCCGACTCTGGTAACATCAACCACTCCGATCGCAGAGACCACAGATGAATCTTTTATAATAAGGACATATTGTCCTACCAGTGGGGGGATGATGGATGGCATGGCCTGGGGCATAATTATATACCTCATTTGCAGATAAGCAGAGAGCCCGGCTGAGGTCGCAGCCTCTCTTTGGCCCTGCGGTACAGCCAGGATACCGCCGGCTACAATCTCACAGATAAAGGCGGCACCCATATTGCTAAGCGCGATTACCGCTGCCGGAAATGCTTCCAGTTCTATGCCAACGCCTGGCAGGATAAAAAATATAATGAATACCTGTACCAGAAAGGGTGTTCCGCGAGTAAGGTCCACCCACACGCCGATACCATATCGCAGAATCTTATTTCGACCGGTCCTTAAAATTCCTAAAACGAAGCCGATGATGGTCGCTACGATAAGAGCCAGTCCGGCAACCGCCACGGTCATCCAAAGGCCTTTGAGGAAAAAAGGCAGACTGTTCATCAATTCATGAAAATAGAAACTCCACATATCTTATCCCTCGG
>CAZOWJ010000066.1:0-20026 GCA_964583415.1 uncultured Desulfocapsaceae bacterium | reverse complement strand
AAAGCAAGATATTCCTGACAGGAAAAAATAATCTCAAATCCCATATTGTTCCAGATTATGTTTGCAGGTTACTTTAGTGGAAATGTTAGGCAGCTTGAAAGATAACACAACACTAGCGAGCAATACCGGATGAGATTTCCAATGCCAATGAGAATGAGTGGGCAAATCCAACGATTTGAGCCTATTCCTGATCAGGTAACTTCAATAACTGATGATTGAACTTAACATTGCCAAACCGAAGGCAATCAATGTTGTATTATACTCCAACGAAATGCTCAATTCACCTGAAACTGTAACGCCGTGATAATTTGACCCAATTGCGGGAACGGATTTTTGCGGTAAAGTGGGCGAAGCCTACCGCAAAAAGGAGTGACGCAATAGAGGTCAAATTGACCACTTTGTTAGGAGGCTCACCAGGCATTGCAATTGAAAATAAGAAGAATGTAATAAGAAAAGTAAAGAATAAGTAAGAAAAAAATGATGGCCAGAGCATGAATGCAAAATCTCAACGATCGCTTAATAATGGCTACAATAATTTGTAAAATAGCACTGAAAGAAACTAGAGTTAACGCACCGAAAATAGTGAAGAAAACTTCACGATTACATGGATCATGATACTTCAGTAATAACGTGACAGCGTATATTGAAAAGCCTATTATCAATAACAGGGCGGTAAGTTTTCGTATGCGTACAACAGTAGACAATTATTGAGCCTCCTAACTGCACAGGAACAATCTCAGCCAAGCCTGAACTCAGTAAAGCTAATTACATTTTATTATATCAATTAACGAAAGTTCCTTGATGATGTCCTCGGTGAAGCTGGTGGTGTATATCTCCTTAACTTTCAACCTCAAGGATTTAACTTTTGAGAGACAATATGAAATGAAGGTAATGAGCGCTTAGAAAGACGAAGTCACTTTCAGGACGACCAGCGTCACATCGTCTTCGACCTCAGCTCCCTGTTGAAAGTCGGTGAGTCCATCGATGATTCTCTCAAGAATCGTGTCGGCATCCTGGTCACTGTTTTTACGGAGAATTGCATAGAGCGCTTCCTTACCGAACATATCTCCTTTCAGACTTCGGGCCTCCCATATTCCATCCGTACCGAGCAGTATTACCTGGCCGTCATGAAGTCCGTCCTGCATGCCCTCAACAAAATGGAAATGTTCATCTACCCCCAGAACGATTCCTGGACCTTTCAGTTCAGTTATGGAGTCGTCCGCAGGATTATAAAGAATGGCCGGGTCGTGTCCGGCCCTCACCCATTTCAGCGATCTGTTGTGTTTATCTATGGTAAGATAGAACATCGACATGAAGCTTCCTGATTCGGCCACGTCTCTTGTCAATTGACGGTTCACATCAGATATAATCTCAGCTGCCGTACCAGGCAGTGCTGTTCGTTGACGCAGAAATGCACGGGCTGTTGCCATCAGCAAGGCTGAAGAAATGCCATGTCCCGACACATCACCTATGACGATGCCTAACCTTCCCGACCCATCCTGATCATATTCGATAAAATCGTAATAATCACCGCCGGTTTCATCACAGTAAACCGACCTGCCGGCTATCTGAAGGCCCTCAAGTTCAGGGGGCTTTGCCGGTAAAAGATTCTGCTGCACTTCCTTGGCTACTTCAAGCGAGTGACGCAATTGATCCCGCTGTCTGAGTCCGTCAACCATTTCGTTAAACGAATGCATAAGGTCGCTGATTTCGTTGCTGCCTGTCGGCTTCAGACGAACGGTCAAATTTCCCGAAGCAACCTCTTTAGCTCCATCATTGATTGACAAAACAGGAGCTATAATTCGCTTTTTGAGGAAGAACAAGATTCCAAGGATCAGCAAAAACGTCGCCACCATAAATCCCAGGATAACCCATTTAGTAAATCGTTCGTACTCAACTCTAATCAACTCGAACGTGCGCTCAACACTGAGAACAAGCTTGATCACAGCCAGTAATTCACCCTTTTGCCTCTTATTTATCGGATAGAGTACTTCAATAACCCGAACCTCTGGCTGCCCTTCGACCATTTTCAGCGTCTTGACCTGCCTCTTTACCAACGGGTAGCCTGATTCTTTGACCTCCTGAAAATCTTTCGGAATATAGTCTCTTGCCTCATCTTTGGGTTTGCCGGGGTCGTATATCAGTCCATCTGCGTCTCTTATTTTATGTTCCAGTACAACTCCGTCAGCATCGCGAAGGATAACACCGACAATGGCAAAATTCAGGCTCTCTCCAATAAATTCCGTCCGTTCCTGGATTAGTTCGATAATGCTTTTAGTATTTTTCTCCATAGTCAGCCGTCGAACTGACGTTTCCATGGCAGAAAGAAAAATAGTCGCTTTGTTTTCCACCTCCTTGAGTGCTATCTCCCTGAAACTCTGTCTATAGAGAAAGACACTCAAAACAAGCGATGTCAGTGACAGACCGATGATGATCAGTGCCGCCTGGAAAGCTATATTGTTAGTGAACTGTGTTTTTCGAGTCATCCCTGCTCGGTTTTCAATAATCGGCTTCTTGGTCGGCTACAGATCCTGTTTCACATTGACGGACCCACCGAGGTGATAAGCAATCGCTTTCTCAACTTTTGCTAACTTTCCCGTATTATTATCATTCATCTTCTACTTTTGAACGAAATCCTAGCTCAATTTCACTGTATTTGCCAGTATATTGTCTTTCATGAGGATAAAGCCTCAAATTCAAAACTAATGTAGCCAATTTATCTTATGAAAGCAGACCTTTTGGGGCGAGCGAGACCTCTTCTTACTGATTGACCTTCCCCCCATTACTAATGTCCATGATTATGTTATGAAAAAGATCGAAATAAGGAGACAGACCGAATTAATAACTTGTTAGATTTTTTGACAGGAACTTCACAACACATAAGTCCGGGCTTTCCTGTTGAAAAGTAAGTTTTTTTATGTCGCCTTCGACTGATTCAGGTCGTCGCCCGACCCATTGAAAAAACGATTGGAGGAGTAATCTAATGAAATGGTTTATTTTAGCATTAAGTCTGATGATGTCGTCTATAGTCAATGCTGAGGTTGATCATCTGGCCCGTTTTGAACACAATCATCAGGTAAGTTATGGGCGAATCATCGGCCAGGATATTCAACCTCTTTCAGGTGATCTTTTTGGGAAATTAGTACCCAAAGGGCAACCGGTGCCAATAACAAAAGTAAAATTACTGCTCCCAACTGAACCTCAAAAAGTCTTTGCTGTCGGAATGAATTTTGCCAGCCACATATCGTCGCCATCTGATGCTCCACCGCCCCTATTTCTTAAACTGCCTACCTCGCTAATCTCCTCAGGTGAGGTGGTCCATTTACCGCCTGATGCGAACAATGTCCATTTTGAAGGGGAACTGGTGCTGATCATAGGCCAGCGCGCCAAAAATATCAGCGAAGCTGAAGCAAGTAACGTTATTTTTGGGGTAACAACTGGAAACGACCTGACAGAGCGCAGCTGGCAAAGTGCTGATCTTCAATGGATGCGTTCAAAAGCCAGTGATGGTTTTGGTCCTGTAGGATCTATTATTGCCGTCGGTGTGGACTACAATAACGTTCTGCTGACTACCAGGCTTAATGGTAAGATCGTACAACAGGAAAATACACGCTACATGATTCATAAACCTGCAAAGGTGGTGAGTTATCTCAGTCGCTACTTTACATTGATGCCTGGTGATCTGGTTTTTATGGGAACACCGGGTCGTACACAAGCTCTTTCCAATGGTGATAAGATATCAGTAACCATTGAGCAGGTGGGGATAGTGGAAAATGAAATTCGGAAATAAAAGCAATCACAATAGGGGTAGAAATAACAAAGTTGGAAACCTACACTGAGCTCTTAGAATTTTGTGGAAATCCACATTATCAGCTTCAAAGGCAAAAAAGCCTTGGCAAACTTACCGATGATATGATTGATTTTCCCATTGTCCACCTCGTCAACGGTTTAAATAAATTACCTTATTGTTTCACTCTACAAAGCTGCTATGGGCATTTTGTTTACAATGGACAGAAAAATCCTCATAACTTTGAGTTGTTGCCGGTCAAAGATGGTATTGACAAAGTGGAGTACAGGATCGCCTACATTGCTTTCTGCATCGAGAACAGCGTATCGGGAATTGGGTTGTTTGAAGCTCTAAAAGAAATTACGGCTATCGACCCCCAAAACGTTCAGATCTTTTGTGCAGAGTGGTTTTGGAAAAGACAGGTCAATTCCTATGCGCTGCAGGTGGAACCAGAAAGGTTTAAGCGCATGGACAAAGCAATTCTTGATTATAAGGAAGCATTGCATATTGAGAGAATACGAAATGTGTTCTTCGCTCGGTTTGAGGAATTGCTTAAGAAGCAACAAAAAGATATGACCAGATAACCAGACTGATCAGCGATACCCAGATAGTAACCATGTTCCTGCACATCTCAAATCAAAGATGTACAGTATCAAGCGGTTCCGGGGCGTTATCGTTCCCCGGCGGTGCTGATAGGAACCATTGTATGATGGCTCCTATCAGATACTTTAAAACTTTTTACAGGAAACATAGTTCGCATCGATGGCGGGTTTTTAACCAACTCTATTTGACATTATTCTACTTACAACCTTAGGACTGGCCGGCGTTGCTCCTGGAGGCGTCTTCGCTTTCTATCACTGATGATATCCTGCTGAGTATCTTTAACAACATGATTTTCCGTTCGTTTTTCTCCGGTTAGAACGTTTTCAGCAAAGAAGCAGTACCACTTCATGCGTGTTTTAGTGACCTTCGTTTCTTTCCTCGATCTAATTTTTTCTGCAAACATATCAAGAAAATGAACCACTGCTATCATTCCGATAAACAGGGCAAATAAAGTTGTAGGCTCCATAATAAGCTCCATAGAAAATACTTAAAGACGAGAACAACTCAGGTCAAAAACAGGGACACGAGCTGGCCGCTGATTGATTCCCAATTGCTCCTGGACTGGTTTAGTCAAGACATATCTGATACATTTGTCTTCCTGGCTCAGGGCCTTGATGGTTTCTTCCTGATCGCCAATCTTGACAATGTGCGTGCAGGTGACACCCATAGCCACTGCCTTAAGTTGGATGGTTTCGACGCTCTGTTGTGCTCTTTGTATGAAACGGCTGATTTCTCGATTTTTACGTTCTCCCTCATGCATCGATGGCTCATTTGAAACATCCAGGGCTATTATTTCACAATCAAGCTTGTGTGCCATTTTCACTGCATAATCCTCTAGGATTGTGGAATTGACCCCGTCCTGAACCACGAGAATTTTAGTTGCCATATCCTGTAAATCCAGGATCTGCGAAATAGTATTGGAGGCTCCTCTCAGATTGCCAGCAGCCATTTCACCTAATTCAGGTGGTTTCTGCTTTTTGATCCGTTTCACGCCAATGCCTTCCCTGTCCTTTTTTCTACCAAAAACCAAGAAATTCCAAATTGCCATATCCTTCTCCTTTCCTTTGAATTAGTGGGCGGTTATTCCTCAAGTACTGTCCTTACACCTGTCATAGCATGTTTTATGCCATTAATTTTTTATAGGGTGATAACAGCTATATAGTCTATTAATTTTGTGATAAAGAGGGGTAACCGAAGCGGTTTTTCGAATGGTGCTACCTTTTGGGCCGCTGTTCATTGCAGAATGCAACGAAATAGCTGCTGAGTCTGAGGTTATAGGTGAGAAAAGAACAAAGGAAGTTATAAATAGTAAATGATAACAATAGAATATTGAAGTTGTGTTGATATGCAACACCCCTCAAAATTAGTGTTGCATATTGAAACGAGAAGGTATTGGATAGCGATGATGAGACTAAAAACAGGTAAGATGATCGCAATCTGGACAGATCACATGGTTAATTGCCTCGTCAAGTGAATCAACTGGGATAACGCTTAACAAAGATTGTGCATCCTTGGAGAGACTCTCAACATCCTCCATGTTTTTTAACGGCACAAGAAATTTGGTTACACCTGCACGGGCTGCAGCAAGCAGTTTTTCACGAATCCCTCCTACTGGCAGAATCTGGCCGGTCAAAGAGAGTTCGCCAGTTATGGCTGAAGTTCGTCGAGCTAAACGCCCAGTGAGCAGTGATATGAGGGCCAGACAAATGGCGGCTCCGGCAGAAGGCCCGTCCTTGGCTATTGCGCCTGCTGGCAGATGGATATGAATATCTATATCTTCAAAAAACCGGTTTTCGATCTTCAGCTCTTCAGCATTGCTTCTAATATAGCTCAAAGCTGTTTGCGCTGATTCCCTGAGAACTTCCCCAAGTGATCCTGTCAGGATTAATTGTGAAGTACCGGGCATTTTACGAGTTTCGATAAACATGATTTCTCCCCCGTATCTGGTCCAGACCAGAGAGGTTACTACGCCTACAGTGTTGGCTCCCTCTGCCGCCTCCCGCCGAAAACGGGTAGGACCGAGAAAGTTAGTGATATCAGACTCATCCAGGATAGTTTCTGCAACTTTATTAGGGTCTTGCAGGGCAATTCTAGCCATTTTCCTGAACACCTTACCAATTTCCCTGTTCAGTCCTCTGATTCCAGCTTCTTGCGTATAATCAGTGATGATTTTTTCGAGAATTTTGTCTGGAAATTCTGGTTTACACTCTGACAGGCCGTTCTCAGTGAGTTGATCAGGAATTAAATGATTTACTGCAATTACCTTTTTTTCTTCCACCGAATATCCAGAAAATTTGATTAACTCCATCCGGTCTAACAGGGGTTGCGGAAGTCGCTCAGGTTCATTGGCTGTGGTGATAAATATTATATTGGAAAGGTCTATGGGAATTTCAAGAAAATTGTCTATAAAGGTTGAATTCTGTTCCGGGTCGAGGACCTCAAGAAGCACTGAAGCCGGATCGCCCCGGAAATCCTGTCCCACCTTATCAATTTCATCAAGCATGATGCAGGGATTCATCACTCCGGTACGTTTAATTTCGTTGACGATACGACCGGGCATTGCCCCTACATATGTTCGCCGGTGCCCCCTGATTTCAGCTTCATCTTTCAAACCGCCCATGGAGATATTTACAAACTTTCGCCCGATGACATCGGCGATGGTTTTTCCGATAGACGTTTTGCCGGTACCGGGAGGCCCGGTAAAGCAGAGAACGGGCCCTCGGGCCATGTTAAGCCGTTTGCGTATCTTCAATATGTCGTTTACCGTATTCTTCAATTCTCCCAAATCCACCGGTTTGGCAAGATAATGCGTTGCTCCTCGTCGCAAAGCATCGACAGCACTGGGAACGGTCGCATAACCGGTAATCATCACCACACTTGTGTCAGGCGCTAAGACATTAAGATGGTCGAGCAGTTCCATTCCGCCCATTTGATCCATCTTCAAATCTGTCAGTACAATATCGAATTCCTTGCCATTCTCAAGCAGTTCAAGTGCCTCCTTACCGTTTCCGGCAGTCTCGACAGAAAAACCCTGTTTTATGAAATAGTAGCTGATATTGGTCCGGGCAACCTCCTCGTCATCAACCATCAGCATCCGTGGCGTGGCCAGGTTTCTCATGGTTTTGGCAGCAAGGAAATCAAGAATTCGGTCTTTGACCTCTTCCAGGCCGTAATGGTGCTTTGAGAAAACTGATTCGGCTCGAGCGATATCCAGGTTATCGTTTGTCAAGTTGGTCCAGGGCAAATCAAGCAGCGTATCGATGTAGTTGATACCGATCGTATATTCGGCTGAGATGCTATCAATCTTTTCGAGTTTAGCCAGCTCGCTCTCCGCCTGCGTGGCGACATATTCCGGCAAATCGGTTTTGTATACCCGTTGTTTGAGCAGGTCGAGTTGCCCCAATTGACCCGCTATCGGTGGGCTCGTCGTTTCAGGTTTGGCTGATCGTCTTTTGAAAAACATGGAAGCCCTCTATTTTCTATCTTTTCTATTTAATAACCTCGGACTGCGGAATTTCTCATATTCCCAAGCGGCATTAGCTGTTCGACCATTACACGAATGCCAATATTATACTTGGGATTCGTTATAGATTCCACCCAATGCGGAAGGACAACCATTGGCGAATGTGGGTGCCTCTTTTTGGCCGTTCTTTTTACCCAGCAAAAGTGTTCCTACTATCCAACAACATGCTATAGATTTGCAGCCTTGATGATTTGAAACATGGATTTTTTAAAATACATGCTCTTTTAATTCTAAAGTGTTACCAATGCCGGAAGCTGTCCTGTCGATTGTCACGCAGAGACACCATAAAAGATGTAAATCGATGCCATCATGACGATTAAGTATAGAATGGTCATACCTGAGCCGGCCCGAAAGTAATCCATGGTTCTGTAGCCCCCTGGACGCATAACCAGGGCATTGACCTGATGGGTTGGCAGGATAAAGGTATTGGAGCAGGCCACGGCAACCACCAGAGCCGAAATTCTGGGGTCTGCTCCGGCTGAGGCAGCCATGTTCATTGCCAGGGGAACCATGAGTACGGTAGCACCGACATTTGAAACCACTAAGGTGAAAAATGAGGTCAGCAGACCAATCACGCTGAGCAGTACAATCGGACTTACCGTTCCAATTGTGGTCATGATGGTCTCAGCTATCAGTTTTGCAGCCCCGGTATTTTCAAAGGCAATACCTAAAGGGATTAATCCGCCAAGGAGAAAAACAGTCATCCAGTCCACAGAATTGTATGCTTCATCTATGGAGAGTACCTTGGTCAGTATCATTCCAAGGGCCCCGGTAAGCAGAGCTATGGACAATTGAACGTGTAGGACTATGATGAGAATGAGTGACAAGAGCAGGCAGCCAACGGCAACTTTGATTTTTTCCGTCCGTAAGATCTCGCCCTGGACATCCTCGGTGAAAATGAGGTCGTGTTTTTCTTTGAGAAAGTGAAATTTTTCCCACCTGCCCTGAAGCAGAAGAGCATCACCGGTTTCCACTATCATGGTGGAGAGACCAGCAACATAGGTCTTGTTGTCGCGGAACAGGGCCACGGGGTTGATTCCATATTTTTTCCTGAATTCAGAAGCCCGCAGGGTGGACTTGGTCAGGTCTGATCGGGGCGATATGATTGTTTCCATAAGACCTGCATTGTTTGGCGATAAGGATTCGGAGAACATGTCGAGATCTTCTTTTAAATTCCATTTAAAGGACTTGACCATTTTCCCAATTAATTCTGGCGATCCAACAACGGCCAGGACGTCACCGGGGCCGATTTCATCCTCTGGCATTGGGGTAAAGTTGGTTGTTCCGCGTTCTTTGACAATACCGACCACCGTGACAAAAAAGTGAGGGCGTATTTCAAGCTCTGCTATGGTAACTGGTCCCTCGAACGTCTCGGGAACCACAATTTCTACGAGCGTGCCGATATCCTGGTAGGTCCGTTTTAGACTGTTGGACATTTGGCCACCCGCCTCTTCACCTTGACCGGAGGGCAGAACAAACCTGCCGAAAACAAGAAAGTAGACGAGTCCAGCAAAAACCAGAGCCAATCCCACCGGCGTTACAGCAAACAGGCCGAATGGTTCAACACTTGGATCGGATATCTTCATGACGTCGTTAAGCAGAATCAAGGGACTGGAGCCGATCAGTGTTATGCAACCTCCAATGATAGCAAGAAATCCCATGGGCATTAAAATACGGGAAACAGGGATATTCGTCTGACGACAGATCCTCTTGGTTGCCGGCATAAAAAGGGCGGCAGCTCCGATGTTTTGCATGAAACTGGAAATGAAGGCAACTGTTCCGGAAATGAGCAGCATGATCCTGCTTTCACTTTTACCGGCAAAACGCAGCAAAATCCTCGCAAGTACATTCATGGCGCCAGTTTTATCGAGGCCGGCACCAATGATTATAACTGCGATGATAGAAACGACAGCGTTAGATGACAGTCCGCTGATGGCTTCTTTGGGCGTTACCAGACCGAGCAGGGGCAGGGTCACCATCATAATGATGCCGACGACATCAACTCTCACCCACTCGAAGATAAACATCAAAATAGCCATGACCAGAACAATCATCACCAGAATGACAGGTAAGCTCATATTAACTCCTTGTTGTTGGACAGAAACCTGTTTAATGCACGGCAACAACGCCCCTTCGATAAGCCAACATCAACAATCTGCCATACCCTTGGCAAATAGTAGAAACGATATGAAATCCTCACACAATGATTCAGAGTCTAAGTGCAACCGTTATGCCATTTTTGTTCATAATTCTGGTTCTTAATTGAAAACTGAAATGGGTTGGGGCACTGGTAGCTAATCTGCTCACTGGCAATAGTTATATAGCCCTGTTGCAGCCTGCAACAACCAGCAGAATTGTGCAGCAATCATTGCTAAACTCGATGCCGAACCTTTATTCAAACTTAAATAATACTGAACCTTTACCAATTAAAAATTTTCAGTATGTTGCATAATGAAACGTTGTTTTTTGCAACATACGTTGTATTTTGCAACACAGGTGTCAGCGCTTCAGGGTTAACCATTTCAGTCCAATTGCGACAGATCTATTTGTTGTGAAAGGCTGTTGATTCAATGCTTGTAAATGGTGTCGTCAATACTCTTTAATGTGGAAAACCAAAATGAGAGCTGGGGCGCACCGTCCTGGCAATTGAATGGTCTTCCGGTCTGGATATTGCTAGAAACCAGTTGCCGTCAGCAAGAGTATGTTTTAAAGCGACTCCGATTTAAACGAGCGCGATCAATATCAAGTGGTTACCCTCAGGCAAAAATAACCCCGGGATTCCTGATGTTTCGACTCAATCTCCGCAAAAAACTGATTATAGGATTTACTGCATTTTTACTTTTTTCTTCCTGTATCAACATAATATTTCTAAGAGACTTTGATCATTTTCGGAAAAATGTCAGAATGCTTATCCACGCCAGTAACATTAGTAACCTCTGTCTTGAGGTCAGGCGCTACGAAAAGAATTATATTATTAAGAAGGAGATAGAAGATTATAATACCGCCTCAGATTTCATTAAAAAGATATTCGATTACTTTCTTGAGATAGAGATTGAGGTCGACAAAGAGAGCCAGGAGATGTTGAGCGAATTGAAGAATGAGCTTGACCAATACATGGTCTATTTCATCCCTCTCAAGGACAAGTGTGCTGGTAAACTCAACCTGCAGGAGTGTGGTGATATCGAAGAGATACACAAGCTCGGGTCGAATATCGTTACCCTGGCAGAATCAATGGTCAGAGATGCCGAATTGGAGATCGAGGAATTCACAAGGATATCGAAGATTAAGCTTGTACTTTACTACACTTTTCTCGTGGCGTTCAGCTTGGGAGGGATGATAGTTTTTTTGGTCACCATTGGCAGGAGATTGAAATCCCTTGAAGCAGCAGCGGATGCCATTGTCCGAGGCGACTATGAAAGCCTGCCGGAAAGTAAATTAAATGATGAGGTTCAAATAGTGTTCAAGGCCTTTGATCGAATGGTCACTGACCTCGAAGAACGTCAGGAGCAGTTGTTTCAGGCCGAGAAGCTCTCATCCATCGGTACCCTTGCATCGGGAATGGCGCATCAGCTCAACAACCCGCTCAACAACATTGCCACAAGCTGTCAGCTTGCCATGGAGGAAGTTGAAGATGACAAGGATAAATCTTTTTTGTACAAACTATTAAAAACCATTGATGATGAAACAGGGAGAACAGCAGAGATCGTCAGAGGGCTCCTTGAGTTTTCAAGAAGTGAGTTGTTTGCCTGCAAGCTGGTCTCGCTCAAAGAAGTGATCAACAAGGTGGTCGGTCTTGTTTCAAGTGAGCTGCCCTCTGGCATTACCATCATCCAGGATATTCCGAGGGAACTGGTTGCCTGCATCGACGAACAAAAAATCACAGAGGTCTTCCTGAACCTGATTATCAACAGTATTCAGGCAATAAAAGAGCTTACTGGCTCTATAGTCATCGCGGCAGAAGTCGATTTAGATACGAATTGGATTGTTATCAGTGTTTCTGACACCGGCACTGGTATTGAAGAAGCCATGAGGCAGCAAATATTCGATCCGTTTTATACCACAAAAAAGGTTGGAACGGGCACCGGACTTGGCCTGGCTGTGGTTTACGGTATTATCAAAAAGCACAAAGGCACAATCTCGGTCCGAAACAATAAAGAAAAAGGCGCTACTTTTGTTGTGTCTCTGCCACCTTCATGAACAGTATTATGAACTTCGTTTTTGGAAGATATTGAGGAATTCATGGAAAATCAATTTAATATACTGGTTGTTGATGATGAAATAATCAACCTGGAGAATATCCGCCATTATTTAAGCAAGCAGGGGTATTCGATACAAATTGCAGAAAATGGTTATGTGGCAATGGAACGGATCGACACAAACCATTTCGATTTGGTGGTCACCGATTTGAAGATGGAGGGAGTGAACGGCACCCAGGTTATGGCCTATTCTAAAGAAATATTGCCTGATGCTGAAGTGATCATAATGACCGGTTATGCGACGGTCAACTCGGCTGTCGATGCGATGTCACGTGGCGCCTATTACTATTTGCCCAAGCCGATAAAACTTCATGAACTGAAGATGCTCATCGAAAAAGCATTAGAAAAGAATATGTTGCGTCGGGAGGTTTCCCATCTCAAACAGCAGATCCTCGCAAAAAAAGGGGTTACGCAATTTATTGGGCACAACCACAAAATACTCAAACTGAAAGATGACATCGCTCTGTTTGCCCAACTTGATTGTAGTGTGCTGATCATCGGTGAGACTGGCACGGGCAAGGAACTGGTTGCTCGCACCATCCATGAATTAAGTCCACGATCCGACCGACGTTTCATGCCTATCAATTGTGCTGCATTGACAGAGGAACTTGTCCTCAACGAATTGTTTGGTCATGAAAAAGATGCTTATACCGGTGCCTCGCAGACTCAACGAGGCCTTTTCGAGACGGCGGACGGCGGTGTGGTGCTTCTCGACGAGATCGGAGAGATGCCCTTGCCTATTCAGGCTAAAATTCTCCGGGTATTGCAAGATAAAAAGTTGTACCGTGTGGGCGGCACAAAAGAGATTCCGGTTGATTTTCGAATAATTGCGGCTACAAATCGAGACCTTGAGGAGGAAATCAGCCGGAAACGCTTTCGTCAGGATCTCTATTTTAGACTGAACGTGGCAACGCTTAATATTCCACCACTTCGGGAACGCACAGAAGATATTCATCAGCTCGTTTATCATTTTCTCAGCAAATACCCATCAAGCAATCATCAGGTAGGAACCATTTCCCCGGAGGCTTTAAAGGTCCTGGAAGATTATGATTATCCAGGAAATGTCCGTGAATTGGAAAACATAATAGAACGAGCATTGGCCATTTGCGATGGACCAGCAATTGAACGGCATCATCTGCCCCGAGGTCTCAATCGGCAGAGCATTAAACACAAATCCAGAATACCTGAAGCCGGAAGAGAGTCCATACCAATGAAAAGCCTCCAGGAAAATGAACGTGATTACATCGTTCACATGTTGAAAAGCGTGGGAGGTAATAAAACCAAGGCCGCCAAGTTAATGGGCATCGATCGTGTTTCACTCTGGCGCAAACTTTCAAAATATAAAAAAGAAGGTCTCGATATAGACCGGCTTTTCGATTATTAAAACGGTATTCAGGAACTTACTGAATAAAAGCGAGTTGCAACAATTTCTTTGTCCTTTTTTAAAATCTCAGAAAGCCAGTGACTGATCTTGTTGTCTTTTGTCGGAAACTCAGGAAAGCAAATATGCGCCCGTGTTATTATAGCTCTGACGAGAGTGTTCTTGCTCTCGTTGCCAGGTAGGATCAGAACCTCAGTGCGAAATTTTTCAGATTGAATCTTGCTTTCTATATAAGATGTTATCGGGTGTTGTTTGCGGAACTGTTTTTTAACGGATATCTCGAAATGATAAATTTACCTGTCGAATGTCTTTACCCCAATTCCGAAATTAAACAGATTGCAGATAATAACGAAAATCGCAGAAATCAGCGCCTTCCATAATGGTCTTTGATCGAAGTAACGTGAGCTTGGGATTCAAACCACGGGCAAAGGGCTCATCACGGCAGCAGGATAATGCCACACCGAACTCGGCTATTCCTAATTCTTTATACTTTTCGTAATAGGGACAGCGCAGAACATTTAAAAAATACGTTGTTGAGGTTTGTTCTAAAACCTCCATTTCCCAAGTCCCACCTTCTCCCCAACTGGCCACATCAGCAGCCAACTCATTTATGCCGTTCTGCCCCAGAATTTTCATCATAGTCCGGCCGCGCTCAAATGCTTCCTGCTCATTGACTTCCTTCAAAATTTCCTGGGCTGCCTGCGTTCCTATTCTTTTAGAAACAGCCTTTATAACTGGCACAATCGCTAACGCTTCTATGGCTCTTTTTTCAATTCTGCAAAGGTCTTTGTGCTCTGAGTTATTTTCCATTTGAAATATCGTTTGTCCCTCTGTTAGGAAATGATTTGATCATAGATTCATGATAACACTGACTCCATGCTACGAAAAATTTATTATCACACCACACGTGGAGTTCATCGGCCACTGCATCCGATGACACGATTGGTTATCTGAATTATTTATGCTACTTCGATAGTTAGCTTTTTGCCTAAAGCGTGCGGGAATTTTTCGAGTGCGGATAATTTTATATTCTCAGCATGATTTTCTATACGAGATATTGCCGTTTTTTTGGTGTTGAGTTTCTTCGCACGTTGCTCTTGTGTCAGAACAGCTTCTTCCCTTGCTAATTTTAGCATTACACCAATTTTGAATTCTTGATATCCAGTTTCAAACCCGTCTGCAAATTTGGGGTCTTTGGCTTTATGTTAAGAAATATAGGTGATTAGGTTTTTCATTATACATTTACTCTACACAAATTATTGATACACATTCTTCCTGATAACATCGGATTAGGTAAGCGAAACAGTTCATTGAAATACCAACTCTTTGTGTTTATATGAAACCACATCAGAAAAAAACGCAATCCGTTGTTATATTTGGTCTATGGTATAGAGCATCAAACTAGAGCAGTCATGTGGGGCAGATCTATGTGATGGTAATAGAAAACTGAAGGGCTATCTTATGAGTAATCCACGCTACCACCTTTTTATTATGTTTCTCTTTATCTGCATTGTCACCCTGATCTGCGGCCTCTTGTATGTACCCCTCAAGCAGGCATTCATGTCTAACTGGGGCTTCAACCTGATTATTGTCGGTGCTTTGGTTATCGGTATCCTGCTCAACGTACGTCGTGTGATTACGCTTGAACCAGAGATCAACTGGATAAAGATTTTCCGTACCGGAACTGCTGGTTTATCGGTAGCTAACAGCCCGGAGTTGCTTAAACCATTAGCCAAACATCTTGAAGGAATGCATCGTGACCGCTTTAGTCTATCGGCATTGTCACTGCGAACAGTGCTTGAAGGAATCCGCGGGCGACTGGATGAGTCCAGAGAAATATCCCGCTATATAATCGGATTGCTGGTGTTTCTTGGACTGCTCGGCACGTTCTGGGGGTTACTCAGCACCATTGGTTCGGTTGGTGGCGTTATCGGCGGACTTGAAGTCGGCGATCAAAACTACGATGAGATGTTCCAGGCCTTGAAGACTGGTTTGCAGAAACCGCTTGAAGGAATGGGGACTGCATTTAGTTCCTCTCTCTTTGGGTTGGGGGGATCTCTAATCCTTGGATTTATAGATATCCAGGCAAACCATGCGCAAAACAGATTCTTCAACGATCTTGAGGAATGGCTGTCGGGTGTTACCCAACTGGTTAATCGGACAAGAGGCGCTGAAATCGAGGAAGGCGAATCTTTGTCGCCACGGCAGGATTCTCAAACCCAGTTTGATCTGCTTTTAAAAGAATTGCACCATACCAATCGGAATATGGAACAACTGTTGTCGAGGTCGGGTACGGATCAAAATGGTAATTTCAGCCCCACACCTGATA
The DNA here is from genome assembly GCA_964583415.1 of uncultured Desulfocapsaceae bacterium. Classification (GTDB taxonomy): domain Bacteria; phylum Desulfobacterota; class Desulfobulbia; order Desulfobulbales; family Desulfocapsaceae; genus MADRE3. The sequence continues at coordinate 4,147 of CAZOWJ010000066.1, read as the reverse complement.
AAGGGGAGCAAGAGTAATCATGGCTTCAAACACCCGCCATTCAAGAGAATCATTCAGCATCTGGCCGGGGTATGTGGATGTACTTTCGGCACTGATAATGATAATGATTTTTGTATTACTCATATTCACCCTGTCTCAATTCATCCTGAGTACTATTCTAACTGACCAGAATAGTGAGCTGAAAGATTTACACCTTCGTATCGCAGAAATTTCCGGATTACTTGGTCTGGAGCAGGAGACAAACGCAGCGATGACCGAGAAAATCGTGATTTTGTCAGCAGAAATAGAGACGCTTACCATCGGTCGATCCAATTTACGTGGTGAAATCGATAACTTAACCGAGAAGAGAATTGAAGACCGCGAAACCATAGAGCTTCAGCTGAGGACCATTGCGAGCCTGCAACAAGATATTCAATCATTACAGACACTGCGGGCGGAACTTGAAAGTCGTATCGAAGCCACGGCGATAGCTCTGAACCAGGAACAAAATTTAACGAGATCCCTGAGAGACCGGAGCAAGGCCCTCGAAGCCCAGTTAGCAGATGAGCAGGAAAAAACTGTACTCGCCCAGAGAGACATTGACCAGCGTGATATCAGAATCCAGGCGCTTGCTGCTTTGATTGGTGAACAAGAGCAGGTATTAAAAGACCAGCGCAGTCTTACAGTTGATGCACGGGCAGAGGTTGCTCTGCTGAACCAGAAAATCAATCTACTGAGCAAACAACTTGCCGAAATCGGCAAGGCTTTGAAACTTTCAGAGCTTGATCGTCAGGAGCAGAAAGAGCAGTTGAGCGATCTCGGGAGACGTCTCAACATCGAGCTGGCACGAAAGGTAAATGACCTGGAACGCTACCGGTCAGAATTTTTCGGTCGCCTTCGCGAAATCATTGCCGATAATCCAATGGTTCGTATAGAAGGGGACCGGTTTCTCCTGCAGGCAGAATTGTTGTTTTCACCGGGTAATGCTGATCTCTCCGATCAAGGTAAAGGTGAGCTTCAGGAACTCGCAGGGGTTCTCAGGGAAATCAGCCCTGGCATTCCAGATGACCTGCAGTGGATCCTGCGCGTTGATGGTCATACCGACAGAGTACCTATCAATACAGGGCAGTATCCCTCAAATTGGGAATTATCGACCGCTCGGGCTGTATCTGTTGTGCGTTATCTTGCCAGTCAGGGGATTCCTGAGGAGCGGATGGCTGCTGCCGGATTCAGTAAATTCCATCCCATAGACCCGGCTGATTCAGTTGAGGCCTATCGCAAGAATCGGCGTATTGAGATTAAATTAACCTCACGATAAAAAGTAGAGTATGAATAGCTAAATTATGAAAGAGCTCTTTTAATAAGAGATGCTGCCAGTAGGCTATTCAATCTTTTTTTATGGGTTACACCTTTGCTGGCATGGAGTCTGACTCCGGTTTACTCAATAATCGCTCCAGGGATTTAGCCCAGGCTTTCAAATAGCACTCTGATCGTGCTGATTTATTTTATAGATGGGATAGCAGAACCTCTAACAGTTTGTTATATTAACATATTCATGTTTTGAGTTATGCTCATTTCAAAAAATAAGAGCGGTACATCTTTAAAAAGCTACAAAGATGCAGCCGTTTCAAGATTTGTAGCGGCAATGACTTGAAAAGTATGACTACGGAGTTCAGTAACAAAGAGTAATATGGTGTACTTACAGAGCGTTTACAGAAATCATCAACTGATCATATGATCTAGACTATTCAAAAGGAGAATTGATATGAAGATTGGCTTTATAGGACTTGGAATAATGGGAAAACCGATGAGCAAAAATATGCTCAAAGCCGGTTACGAACTGGTGGTATTTGATATAAACACTGCAGCAGTTCAAGAGGTCGCTGCCGAGGGTGCCAAGACTGCCAATTCACCAAAAGAAGTTGCCGCATTGAGTGATGTCATAATCACCATGCTTCCCAACTCCCCGCACGTCAAAGAAGTCGTGTTAGGTGAGAACGGTGTCATTGATGGTGCGAAGTCAGGTGCTATCCTTATTGACATGAGTTCGATTGCTCCTCTGGTCAGCAAGGAAGTTGCTGCAAAACTGCTTGAGAAGGGTGTTGAGATGCTTGATGCACCTGTCAGTGGCGGGGAACCGAAAGCAATTGATGGGACAATCTCGGTAATGGTTGGCGGCAAGAAGGAAATTTTTGATAGGTGTTACGATATCATGGACAGTATGGCCGGATCAGTTGTGTATACCGGAGATATCGGCGCTGGTAACACCACAAAACTTGCAAATCAGATAATTGTCGCGCTCAATATTGCAGCAATGTCCGAGGCTTTGGTGCTGGCAACAAAAGCGGGTGTAGAGCCGGAGCTTGTCTATCAGGCGATTCGTGGCGGGCTGGCGGGAAGCACCGTCCTGGATGCCAAAGCACCACTGGTACTCGACCGTAAATTTGATCCCGGGTTTCGTATAGAGCTGCATATCAAAGATCTTGCAAATGTTCTAGAAACCTCGCACGAGATCGGAGTTCCACTTCCCCTCACGTCTGCGGTAATGGAGATTATGCAGGCACTTAAGGTTGATGGTAAAAGCGGTCTGGATCACGGTGGCATTGTTCAATACTATGAGAAGGCGGCGCAGGTAGAAGTAAAACGTTAGTTAAAGCATTAGTTCTTGTGAAAATGGGAGGTATTGTTCCAGCTGGTCAACGATATCTCCCATTGCTATTTTCTATTTCTGAACTGTTCACGCTGTTTGAATATTGAGTTTCCAGGATAACAACAGGGATGGGCAGGAGCTTCTGCCGTAATGAAATCTACTAACCGATTCTTCTAGGCTTTTTTCAATGTCACGGCCTTGCTGAAGAGCACCCTGGGTCTCGTATCTGGTATTAATCCGGCTTCCTGAGCTCGTCCTATCGTCTGTTCAAAAGCCTTTTTTGAGACGTGAAAAGGCGGTTCTACTACTAAAACCAATCCGTTTTTATTCAGTATAGATTCAATTTCTTTGAAAAATAGATACTGATCAGGAATTTCGTGAACCATGTAGAAAGCTAAAATAAAATCAACAGGTTCTGCTATGCCAATTGTATGCTCTTTACATTTGTGCAATATAATTCGTTCTTCAAATTCTGAACCATGGATTTTATTTCGCAGTTTCTGGAGCATTCCATCCTGCAGGTCGGAAGCAATAACCCGACCAGACTTCCCGACCATGTGAGCCATATCAACCGAAAAAAAACCTGGGCCGCAACCGAGATCTACAACAGTCATTCCTTCTGAGATAAATGGATCCAGAATTTTTTGAGGATCTTGAAACCATCTGCGGAATTTATTATCAAGGCTTGCCGCTCTTTCAACAGGGCACACACGATTTTTTCCCATGTTCTGTCCCAGTGTGCTTAAATAGTGTGGTGGTCTTTGTCTATATGTCTGTGAAAATAAGGTTAGTTCAATACATCGCTATTTTATTAAGGGTATTCTCTGGTAGGTTGGATGTCAATGGATGGACTCCGTACTCATGAAGACTGTCTGGTTAAGAGCTCTCCCACCCTTGAATAACTTCAACCTACCATATCCCAAAGTATATGATTATTGTGAAATCATTCTGTCAATATATTTGTATGGAAAATTGATAATTGTGAGGTTAAGAATGATACGTTTATTCAAGGTTCTTGCTATCCTGGTCTTTATAACTAATGCTACAGCTTGCAGTCTAAATGAAAAGAAGCTCCAACCCATCGCAAAACCTGGTCAATCAGAGACGAAACATGATATTAACGTCAGCTTTAATTTTGACACAGGGAATAGTCAAGGTAACCGTGTCTCTGGTTTTCGCCTCTACAAAGAAGGTAAACTCATTTGCGAAACCAAAGATCCCGAAACGAAGAGCATAGAATGCAATATTGAAAGCCCGAGTGGTTCCTTTTTATTTACCATGGCAGCATATTACGACGATGGATCGGAAAGCATACATTCAGAACCATTCTCTTATACAATTCCAGATTAGTCAGATATTATTAAATGAGATACCTCTCGGTTGTCGGACGATATTAGTTCATTATCGTTTTATATAATGCTCAAAAATGCGGATTAGGAAGTTTTTTCTATTTAGTTATCTGTTACAATTTCTGGCGTGTTTCCAAAATAGACTTTGGTGTGAGGCCAGGGAATCTCG
>CAZOWJ010000065.1:1706-20264 GCA_964583415.1 uncultured Desulfocapsaceae bacterium | reverse complement strand
TTCGGGTTGCTGAAAGACCGCGGCAAACTACTTGATTGAGGATGCCTTGTCAATAGCTTTTAGGAAGAAATGGTTTAAAAAGATAAAATATCAATCACCGTTTTCAGCCTTAAACGTCATCAGTCCAGCGTTGAAGCGCTTCAATAATCTTCCTGGCCTGTTCGGCGCTGGATATGTTGAACTTGGATTTGGGAATATATACACCTTGTCGTTTCTGGTAGCGTCGGATCGTGTACATATCTTTACCATACTCTTTCGTTGCCTTGCTGAAATTCTGGTAACGAAAAAGAATCGTTGTCCAGGCGCCCTTTGAAAGGATGACTTTATCCAGTTCCTTGACAAGCAGAACTCCTTCCTCTTCGTAATTTATTGTTATTTCGTCTGCAGATGTGCTCATAATTAACGATTCTTTTTATTATTTATTCTTAAAGTAGCATTCTTTTCTTTCTGCTGCTTCGCGACTTCTCCTCTGGGCTTCAGGACTGTTTGGTACAAAAGCTGTTACAGCAGCCGGTTTCTGGCTTTTGTCAAGTGCGACGAAGGTCAGGTATGCAGATGCAATGTGGCTGATTACCCCCCTCCTTAAATCTTCTGCCTCAACCCGGACGCCTATCTCCATGGATGACCTGCCGGTTGAATTGAGTGATGCTTTAAGAATCAGCAGGTTGCCGATGTAAACAGGTCGATGAAAATCAAGCCTGTCGATGGCTGCAGTGACCACCATGGATCGGGCATGTTTCATTGCAACCACCCCGGCAGCGTTATCGATGAATTTCATAATGTCGCCACCATGAACGTTGCCGTCCGGATTGGCATTGTTTGGCAGCATCATATGAGACATCTCAACGGTGCATTCATATTTGGACATTGCTGGACCTCTGGTAACCGTGCACTGGTCAGGCCTTAAGTTGGGCCAATGCAACCATATTCACTGTAAAAGGTAAAGAACAAAGATCTCATCCTGATAATGAGCATTCTTGCAGGTTAATGTTCCGGCCTAGTCAACGAGTTCTGCTTCAACAATTGGCGATTCCGATGGCACCTGTTTAAAGATGATTCCATTAGTGTCGGCGTCAACAAGAATAACATCTCCTTCAGAAAATTTTCCTTCAAGTAATTCCCTGGCCAACTGGTTCTCAATGTGTTTCTGAATTGCCCTCTTGAGCGGGCGCGCACCAAAAAGAGGGTTGTAGCCCACAGCAACCAGGTACTTTTTGGAGTTTTGACTGAATCGTAAGGTCAATTTTCTCTCAGCAAGCCGTGCCGCGAGCCGTTTCAGCTGAACATCAACGATACCAATCATATCCTCCTGTGACAGAGCCTGGAAGATAATTGACTCATCGACTCTGTTTAAGAATTCCGGTTTAAAGTGGTGATTTAAGACTTCTTCTAGCTGGTTATTTATTGTCCCAGGGTCTGCTCCCTCCTCCGTCATTTTCATGATCAGATCACTGCCAAGATTTGAGGTCATGATTAAGATACTGTTCTTGAAATCGACTGTTCTGCCTTTTCCGTCTGTCATTCTGCCGTCATCGAGGACCTGGAGAAGGACATTAAAGACATCCGGGTGGGCCTTTTCTATTTCATCAAGAAGAATGATGGAATATGGTCGCCTGCGAACCGCTTCTGTCAGATAACCGCCTTCCTCATAGCCAACATAACCGGGAGGAGCTCCAATAAGTCGTGAAACTGAATGTTTCTCCATGAATTCGGACATGTCGATCCGAATCATTGCCTGTTCACTGTCAAAAAGAAAATCGGCAAGGGTACGGGCAAGTTCGGTTTTTCCAACCCCGGTCGGTCCTAAAAAGATGAATGAACCCAGCGGACGATCAGGGTCCTGCAGACCGGAACGCGCACGGCGGACGGCGTTGGCAACGGCAACAATGGCCTCTTCTTGACCAATGACACGTTTCTGTAAAACTGATTCGGCCACGAGCAGCTTTTCTTTTTCACCTTCCAGCAAGCGATCTACCGGAATTGATGTCCACTTGGCCACAACTGAAGCAATATCTTCTGCGCTCACTTCTTCTTTGAGCATCTGATGGTTGGCCTGGACTTCCTGCAGCCGATGGTTTTCTTCTGTCATCTCTTTTTCAAGGCTGACGATTGTGCCGTATCTAATTTCTGCAACCTTACTCAGTTCTCCAGCTCTCTCAGCCTGTTGTGAATCAATGTGTGCCTGCTCGATTGATTCTTTGATGGTCCTGATGCGTTGAATAATCTCACGCTCCAGTGTCCATTGTGCTTTCATGCCGTTGAGCTGATCATTAAGATCCGCCAGTTTTTTCTGTAACTCGGTCAATCGTTCTTTTGAGGCATGGTCTTTTTCTTTTTTTAATGCCTCCTGCTCAATCTCAAGCTTGATCCGTTGTCGATCCAGCTCATCAATTTCGGTCGGCATTGAGTCGATTTCTATACGCAGCTTCGATGCGGCTTCGTCAATCAAGTCGATGGCCTTGTCTGGTAGGAATCGGTCTGTAATATAGCGGTTGGAGAGGGTGACCGCGGCAACAGTCGCAGCATCCTGGATACGGACACCGTGATGGACTTCATATTTTTCCTTGATGCCGCGAAGGATTGCGATTGAATCCTCCTCGCTTGGTTCCTGGACAATTACCGGCTGGAAACGTCTTTCAAGGGCAGTGTCCTTTTCGATATACTTTCGATATTCATCCAGCGTTGTTGCTCCGACACAATGCAGCTCACCCCGCGCAAGTGCAGGTTTTAGCATATTGGATGCATCCATTGATCCCTCTGCGGCACCTGCTCCAACCAGGGTATGGATTTCGTCTATGAACAATACGATTTCGCCGCTTCGGCTGACAACTTCTTTAAGTACAGCTTTCAGTCGATCTTCAAATTCACCACGGTATTTTGCGCCCGCAACCAGTGAACCGAGATCAAGGGTAATGACCTGCCTTCCCTCGAGTGTGGCGGGGATGTCACCGTTAACGATACGCTGGGCAAGTCCTTCGACGATGGCCGTCTTGCCGACACCAGGTTCGCCGATAAGTACCGGGTTATTCTTGGTGCGACGCGATAATACCTGGATGATTCGGCGGATCTCCTCATCTCTGCCGATAACCGGATCAAGCTTACCCTGTTTGGCGATATCGGTAAGGTTTCTGCCATATTTTTCCAGAGCCTGATATTTCTCTTCGGGATAAGGGTCTGTTACACGCTGATTGCCGCGAATTGTTGTCAGGGCCTGGAGGAAGTCTTTTTCTGTTACCCCAAGCTCTGCTATTTTTTTTGACAGGTTCGATTTCTGCTCTCTGAGCATGGTGAGAAAGATATGTTCCTGGCTCACATATTCGTCCTGCATCTGATTTGCAGTTGAGAATGCTTTGTCGAGAATACTCCTGAGCTCAGAAGAAATATAGACTTGTCCGGCACCGCCGCCAGAAACCTGGGGAGACTCATCGATGATCATATTGACTGCCGTCAGGACCCGTGAAGGGTCAATGCCCATCTTTTGCAGGACTGGAACTACGACACCGTCCGGCTGCTCAAGAATTGCCTTGGCCAGATGTGCCGGTTTAATTTCCTGGTGTCCTCTTTGAACTGCTATCTGCTGGGCGGCCTGGACCGCTTCCTGGGATTTTAGCGTAAACTTATCGAATTGCATGGTAACCTCTTCTCTCTGTTAATGGTGTAATACCATCTCGTGTTGTTCTATTTCAGCGCAGAAGATAAGAAGGGTTCAAGGGGGTGTCAAGTTTTTGACATCCGAAAAGAATTAAAAAAAAGAAAAGGCGGATTTGCACTGCAAATCCGCCTTGAATACTGGTTGAATTAGGCTTGATTATCCGCAGCTGCCAGAATCACAGGAACCTGAGGAACATCCTCCACCACCGCCAATTGGATTAGCAGAGGTAATGCCGAAACCGGAGCGTGGACCGGCATCAACATACTCAACATTGATTGTACCGCAGGTTTCGACAAGACTTTCTTCAACGAGAAAAGTCAGGTCGTTTTGGTCGTATACTTTATCATTTTCTTTTGGCTCATCCAGAGCCAGACCCAGTGAAGGGCCAGATCAGCCGCCCTGCATAAGGGCAATGCGCAATGCAGATTCAATATTGTTCTGGCTGAGATACTCTTTGAGTTTGGTGACAGCCAGGTCAGTTACGGTAAAAGACATGTAATCCTCCTTCTTTTTATCTTGGCATCTATGTTGATGCATGAATTTGTCAAACTTTGTGCATGAATCAACAAGTCTTCGTTGACTACAACAATAAGCGTAGCAGTTTCAGAAGTCAATTAAACAATGTGAAACAAAAAAACACGAATTAATTCTAGATTGTTATTGAGAAAAATCAGGTGAGAAAATGTAGCAAAACAGATAATTTTTTTATTGCAGCTTGAAAAGGCATAGTGCTAGAGTTACAAATTGGTCGTAAGACTATTGTCAGAAAATAATAAAATAAGAGCACTCTTGTCTCTTAGCTGAGGAACGCTTATGAAAAAAATAGTGATTTCAACCGGTGGGGGCGATGCACCCGGCCTTAATGCGGTGATCTTTGCCGTTGTGCATGCTTGTTATAAGCGTGGTTGGGAGGTTTATGGCAGTAGAAGCGGGTATGGGGGCTTTTTGGATATCGATGAGATGGTCAGGTTAACTCCCCGTGATGTGAGAGGAATCTACGCCCAGGGGGGAACAATACTTGGTTCGGTCAATAAGGGAAACCCGTTTTCAAAGCCTGTTAAGAATCTGGCTGGTGAAATACAGGTGGTCGATATGTCAGATAAAATCATGGCTAACTATAAAAGGATGGGATTTGACTGTCACATTGCCATAGGCGGTGACGGCAGCCTGAATATAGCGCATCGCTTCGCACAGCTTGGTATGAACGTCATTGGGGTTCCAAAGACAATTGACAATGATCTGGAAAAAACCGATCGAACATTTGGATTTGATACCGCTGTATCAACGGCAACCAATGCCCTTGATAAGCTGCACTCAACAGCAGAATCTCATGATCGAGTCATGGTTGTTGAAGTGATGGGCAGGGAGTCCGGGTGGATTGCGCTCTATTCGGGTATTTCAGGCGGTGCCGACGTAATATTGATTCCAGAGATACCATTTGATCTTGAGAAGGTGTGTGAGAAGATTTCCGACAATGAACTTCGTGAGAAACATTACTCAATTGTGGTTGTTGCCGAAGGTGCCATGGATACAAGCGGCAAAGTGTTCAGCAAAGGAGACGGTGAACTGGGAAGAGAAGAGGTTGTCCTCGGTGGTGTTGGCGAATGGGTTGCTTCCGAAATTGGAAAGCGAACTGACAAAGATACCCGCTCGCTGGTTCTCGGTCATCTGCAGAGAGGGGGGTCCCCGACAACGTTTGATCGCCTCCTGGCTTTAAGGTTCGGAGCCGCTGCTGTTCGTCTCGTGGAGGAAGAAACCTTTGATCATATGGTTGCGCTTGATTCTTCACGGATGAAAGCAGTACCAATTGCAGAGGCGATCAAAAGCCGCAAAAAAGTTGATTTGAACAGTGACAAGATCCTTACTGCCCGTGACATAGGCATCTGCTTTGGAGATTGAGAAAGGATATCGTTCCGATGAATAGTACGTCTCAATTACAGGAGATTTATGATCGGCTTTATCAGTTTTACGGCCCACAGAACTGGTGGCCGGCAGAATCAAGGATTGAAATGCTGGTTGGTGCTGTTCTCACCCAGAACACCAACTGGCAAAATGTCCGCAAGGCAATAGATGCGCTTCGTACTGAGGGATTACTCTCTTTTGAAGCGCTCAGCTCCATATCGGTTGATACACTTTCTTTATTCATCAAGTCTTCCGGTTACTATAATTTGAAGGCGAAAAGACTTAAAAATCTATTGCAGATGATTGAAGATGAATATGGCGGCTGCCTTGATGATCTTTTGGAGAACGAACCGCATAGTGCCAGGGAATCCTTGCTGTCAGTGAAAGGGATTGGACCTGAAACGGCAGATTCAATCTTGCTCTACGCTGGGGGGCACCCGTTATTTGTCGTCGACACCTATACCCATCGTATTTTCTCACGTCATAATCTTGTTCCCGATGACTGCGATTATCAGAGTCTTCAGGATCTATTCATGGACAATCTGCCTCATGTTTCACAGCTTTTTAATGAATATCACGCACTCGTTGTTAAAACTGCAAAACAGTTTTGTAAAAAGAACAAACCACTCTGTGAAAAGTGCCCTTTGTTTGAGGGCTGAAATTATATCGAGATTCCCCTTTTCTGATCTGTTGGCAGAGACGAGAAGAGAGAAGGTCATAAGCTTGTAATCTTTAGAGGATAGGGAACCTGTTGTCACAGAGATGTTTTCTTGCTGGTCAACGCTCCAATCATTTCATCTGCCTCTTTTTCAGAATATCCAAGTTTTAATAATTCCTGGCGATAAGAGGTGAGAACATCCCGTGCTTTAAGCGGAGCATTTTTCTCCAGATAGAGCTGGTATCTGAGCGCAACGCAGTCATCGTCCTGGGCCAGGATCTTGGCACTTTTTTCAAGAATAGAGAGTGCTTCATCAAAACGATTGTGCCTAACCAACATGTCACTCCAGGTCAGGCAGGTCAGTCTCATGGTCTCGAGAATATCATCATAAAAAATCAGCGCCTGGTCACTCATGAAAAACTCTGTCAGGGTGAAGTTCTCCCAGAAGGAAAACGCGTTAATAAAGGCATTTTCAGCCTGCCACCAGAGTTCTTGCTTGGCAAGTTTTAAACCATTTTGTGCGTACCCAACGAACTGGATTGCATCTACTCTGACATTGGTTAATTGTAAAAATCCTTTACCCACAACAAAGTAGCAGGTGGCTGGAACCGGCAGCCTCTCTTTTAAAACTTTTCTCAACCGGTGAGTCAGCGTATCAAGGCTGTTACGGGCCTTGTCAGGGGCATTGTCGGGCCAGAAAGCAAGTTGTATCTGTTCCTGACCGACACTGAGTCCGGGTGAGGAGATAAGAAGTCCGATCAACTCACGTTGAAGAGCACTCAGATCTTTCAGGGTAAGAATTATTTTTCCACCCAGGCTAATCGAAAAATCACCGATAACCTGGATATCCAGAAGTGGTGTAACCGTACCGTCGGATGAAATCGAGATACCGTTTCTTTTTTCAGCACATGTTTTTGCAAATTCTGTTTCAATTCCATGTTTTACTGCAGTACACAACAGTTGCTCCGTACAATACGGCTCCCATCCCCAAAAATAGCTAAAATGATGATTCTTCATTATTCGAAGCCAGCTACCGACAGCTTCAACAGAACTATTCTGATCTCCTCTTTTGACGGCAATAAGGGCGAGATACGCAGAACAGCATGCTTCGACATAGGGCGATGGAATGTTTTTAGCAGTTGCCAGCCCTTTTTCGAGCATGGTGGTTGCTTGATCTAAAATTCCAAGGTTAACAAGAGATGCGCCCGCTATCGCGTAATTATAAGAGATATAGAAGGGGCCACCTGATTCATTTCGCAAACTGGTTGATGTTTCAATATCCTTCAGGGCTTGTTCTTTGTTGGTGGTTAACGAATGAGCGAATGCACGCCACTGAAGAAACTGACTGGTCATATGGTCACTTGAGGCACTCTTTGAAACCATCATGCCCCGATCCAATGTTTCTATGGCTTGTTCCATGCGTCCTCTGGATATGAGCTCAATAGACGACCAGATAAAGAGATAGGGAGCTGCTACGGTCTGGCGTACAATATTCTCATCGACACTTGCCTGGATCAGTTCCTTCTGATGCCTGAATCCGGCTGAATCGCCGTGCATTGATAACTCGCACAACTGCATGATATGCAGAGTCAGCCGATTGCTCATTCCTACCAGGGGATTGCTTGCAAGGTGCAGGGAATTTTCTATTTCATACGTCGCTGATCGACGATCACCGCCGAGAAGGGCGATATATCCGAGAATAAATCTTGTGGCTGCAATAAAGTTGCCACTCTCCCTCTTTTTTGCCAGTTCATAGCCAAGTTTGGCGTAGTATTGAGCCTGTTCCATTTTGCCTTCAAAAAAGCAATAGCCTGCGGCTAGATTGCGGGCGACGATAATGGTTATTTCCACAGGAAGATGCTGGTGGTTTCGTTCAAAAAGGGTTTGAGTGCGTTGAAGAAGCATGGACCCGAGATGATAGCGTCCCGAGATAACGAAATGAAAGTAGATGATCTGGGAGAGTGACATCAGTTCTCCAGCTTCATCATTATTCTGGGCGAACTGTGTTCTGCAGGTCTCAAAGTAGGGGAGCGTGTGTCGGGGATTGGTGTCAGTCGCCAGAAGACCATAGAAAAAGGCGAGCCAGGTATGTCTGAGCAATGTTTCCTCGGGGATTGACTGCAATATCCCTAGAATTGTACGGGTGCGGTTATTGGCAACGAGTTGGAGTCCCCAGCGCTTCATTACTGTTTCCATACGAGAATAATCCTGGCCGTTCCGTAATGGTTTCAGCGCTTTTTCTATTAGATCTTTATCCAGGTAGTAGTCGGCTATCCGGCAGTAGATTCCTTCCACACCATCAGCACCAAGTTGCTGTTTGCCTTTGATCTGCAAAAAGTCCTGAAAAAGATGGTGAAATCTGAAAACTTTCTTGTCATCATCCAGGCGATAGACAAAGAAGTTTTCATCGGCCATCTTGTCGAGATGGCCGTCAATATCATCAATTTTGGTCAGTTCGCGGGCCAGGTTGACGTCAATTTCATCGAGAAAAGCGAGTTGTAAAAAGGCATCGTGCAGTGCCTCAGAGACGTGTGAGAAAATTTCTTCTTCAAAATAATTCAGTATATAGCCGTCTTTTTTCTCATTAATGAGTTTCTGTTTATCCCCGTCTATCGTATCTTTTGTTATTTTTACTCCTTTTTGTGCGAACGGATGAGCTGCCAGGACGATGCCCATAACCCAGCCATTCGTTTCTTGAAGAATTTTTTCGGCCTCTTTTCGGGATATGCTCGTTTCGAAAACGATTTCATATAGCGTTTCGATATCCTGCAGGCCAAGGGCAAGATCTTCGGTGTCCAGGTAGAGCGGCACAGATGCTCTTGTTAATAATTGAGCCTGTAATTTCAAACGTTGTCGGCTGGTGAGAATAAAATGGAGCTGAGGCGGAGATGTATCTATCAGGTAATCAAGAAGCTGAATGGTTATTCCAGATTCACTAATCAAGTGGAGATCGTCAAAAACTACAAAAATATCGGTGCGTATCGTTCTGTCAAGATCGTGGAGTAGAATATTGATGCACTCTCTAAAATCCATTGGCCCGATCTGACCTTCTTCGAGAATTGCAGCCAGCTGAGGAGATGTGTACTCACTGAATCGCTTTGATAATGAGAAGTGAAGTGCTGAGAGAAGAAGAACAGGATCACTATCCTCTGAACCTATCTGGTACCAGATGAAGGGATGATCACCATGGTCGAGATACTGATAGGCAAGTGTGGTCTTGCCCTGGCCGGCCTGAGCTTCTATTACAATTATCTTTCTTAACGTGCCAGGTGAACCCAGCCGTTCGGTGATGATGTCATAACGTTGAAGTGACTGGGACTTGTTGATTCTGGGAGGGTAAAATTTGTTCGAGGCAATTGATTGTTGTAGTGTCTTGGTCCCTATCTTCATCTCTCGCCATTAACGTTTTATTTATCTTTGATTCGGCTCCGCTGAAACCAGAGGAATTGTCTGCAAATTCCTCTCACTATGTTTGCATCCTTTTCTGTTAATCGAATTCTTCCCAGAAACTGCCGGATGTTTCTCATCCAGTAATTATGACTTGTTTCGTTGAGAAAATCAATTTTCAATAATGCTTCTTCAACATGCTCATACATCCCTTCGAGTTGAAATGATGAGGCATATTCAGGTGTTGCTGCGGTTTTCCTGGTCTGTTCAACAATGGCATAATACAGCTCATAACAGTGAATTGCCACGGCCTGGGCAAGGTTCAGCGACGAAAAATCGGCAGTTGGTATGCTGGAAGTATACTGACAATATTTCAAATCATCATTTGTAAGCCCTCGATCCTCAGGGCCAAAGAGAAAAGCAATCTTATTGTTCTGAAGAAGCGGCAGCACATGATCGACAACATCCCGAGGTGTTTGCTCGGCGGTCCTTTTTCTTCCAATCCGTGCGGTTGTGCCTACAACAAAAGAAAACGGAGCAAGCGCTTCGGAGAGCTCGCTATGAAACTCCATGGTTTCGAGAATATGAGCAGCATTGTGAGTTGCCATCTGGGCCATTGGTTCATGGTCGGGATACTGTTCTCCCACAACAATAAGACTACGTATGCCCATATTGTAGCAGGAGCGAGCTGCTGCGCCGATATTGCCCGGATATTTGGGACCCTTCAGTACCACAGCGACATTATCAAGAAGAGATCTGGATATACTCATGAGACGAAGTAAAAAATAAAAAAAGGGTTGCCAGATATTCTGACAACCCTGAATTCGATATTAGTTATCGCTGAAAGAGGATGACAACTTTAAGATTAATCTTGTTTGTTTGAATCATCAAATGAGACTTTGCTTATTTTCTGATACTCCTCGGCCTGTCTGTCGGGGGTGGTCGGCATCAGCCTTTTGAGGAGCGGCACGACACCTTTTTCTGATTTTTCAAATAAGTTTTCAGCTTCTTTCAGGGTAATTTGCCACGCCGGTGCGAAGCCCGGAGCTTTTTCAAACATAATGTCCAGAGCGGTCTGATAGACAAAGTACTGACGTATTTCCTTTCGCCCCGGCTTTTGATTGAGTGACTGTACGGTTATTCGAAGATTATCCCGCTCCTGCTTGAGCCGGTCAAGCTCTGATTTTCTCCGCTCATTCTCGGATGAATCAATTTCCAGTTTTGTGTGAAGGTGGGCACGAAGGCGATCAACCTCTTTTGACAGCTCACGTCGTCTTAGAAACCCTCTGACATAGATGATAACACAAAAAATGATACCAAGGGCGAGGCCTTTGGCGAATGGATTGGTAATAATTGAGACAAACCAGCTCGTTTCTTCCATTATATATCCTCCGTAGGATCTGGTTGAAAGGATTTCTTGTGATTAAAAGGAAACTACATGTTCTGAAATAGATAGGATAAAAATGAGACCAAGTCAAGCGACAAAAACAGCTATCCACCGATAAAAGATATTTCATTTCAGTCAAAAACACTGAAAACGGGGTCGAATTACCGATAAAAAAAATTTTGATAACCGATGGTTGCCTGTCAACAATAAATTCCGGGTTAAGATGGTTCAGCGCATCGTTTAAAGTAAACTTTATTGCTGAGGTTATCCACTTCCACCAGTTCTACAAGCAGAGGCTGGCCAATCTGAAATGTTGCTCCGCTGATGTCTCCCACAACTCTGTGCCGTTTTTCATCGAAGAGATAATAGTCTTCGGCCATGGTTGATAACCTGATGACACCGCTGATAAATGTGTCGATCAATTCAACGTAGAGTGATGAGTCGGAAACTCCAGAGATAACGGCCTTGAATGTTTTCCCAATCTGGGTGGACATATATTGTCTTTTCAACCGGTCTTGCATATCACGTTCTGCACTGATCGCCGTCCGTTCCCTGGCAGATAGGGCCTGACCAGCCTCTTGCAGGGGCAGCGGAGAACTGCGCTTCCCTTCGATCTGCCTGGTTGATGGTGCACCATCCATAAGGTGGCATATCTGCCTGTGGACAACCAGATCCGGATATCGTCTAATCGGGGAGGTGAAGTGCAGATAATTGTCGGCGGCAAGACCGAAATGACCAAGGTTATCTGCACTGTATCGGGCCTGCTGCATGGTTCTTAACAGCAGGTTATTAATAATGTATTTGTGGGGTGATCCTGCAGCTTTGTCGATCACCTCATTAAACCACGCCGGGTTTTTTTCAGAGTGTGCAAGGGTGAATCCAAGTGTTGCTGCGAACTGAACAAAATCTGATACTTTTTCCGGGTCAGGCTTTTCATGGACACGAAAAAGGGTTTTGCGCGCTGCCTCGATGAATGTATCGGCAACCGCTTCGTTGGCTGCAAGCATGAACTCTTCAATCATCTGGTGAGCGAAATGTGTTTCAGTTTTCGTTATTGACTTAACGGTGCCGTCAGGGTTGAGGCTGATGGCGGCCTCCGGAATTGAAAACCTGATGGAACCGCGCTCCATCCTTTTAGCTCGCAGTGCCCTTGCAAGCTCTGAAGCCCATTTTAGCGGTGTCAGGAAAGCTTTATGGGCTTTTCGCATCGCTGGATCTTTTTCAATGATAATGTCCTTTACAATATCATAGGTGAACCGCTGACTGCTTCTTATAATCGATCTCAGAATCCGTTTGTGTTTGAGGTTTGCCGACCGGTCAAAATCAAGCACAACGGTTACTGCCAGTCTATCTTTATTGGGTAACAGGCTGCAGAGGTTGTTGGAAAGATTTTCCGGGAGCATCGGAATGACCGTGCCTGGAAAATAGACAGAAGTACCACGCTCATACGCCTCAAGGTCCAGCCGGCTGCCGGGTCTTACATAGGCTCCGACATCTGCAATTGAGACCCAGAGACAAAAACCATTACGCTTTTTTTCCACACAGACTGCATCATCAAAGTCTTTTGCATCCTCACCGTCAATGGTGATGTGAAGAAGCTCACGCAGATCTTCCCGTTCTTCAGGGCCAGGCGTCGGTTTCGCGGTGAGGGAATCTTTTTCGGCTTCCGGGCTGAAGGTATTTACCAGGCTGAATTTGTCGACGACGAGCTCTGTCTGTACCGCAACCGATGCAGGGTTACCAAGTACTTTTGCAACCTCTCCGATCAAGCCACCGGAAGATCCCTGTTGTTCAAATAATTTGACAATGACGGCATCTCCGTCCTGTACAGGGTCTTTTAACGGTTGAGAAATGGTTATGGAAGATGGGTAACGCCGGTCTTCGGGGTAAACAACACCATAATTCTGATCGGATTTATAAAAACCTGCCAGCTGACTCTTCCCTCTCCTGAGTATATGTATAACTTCAGCCTCAGGTCTGCCATCCCTGCGAACATTGATTATTTTGATCAGAACACGGTCGCCATGGCGGGCTGAGGCCATCTTTGCCGCAGAAATGAAGGGATCCTTGTTATAGATTTTTTTGTTTTTACGAAAGAATAAATCCGATGCAAAACCAAAACCTCGGGGATTTTTTTCAATGGTTGCTTCGACAAGCCGCAGGTGGCTGCCCAGGGAGAAGGTTTTATTACCGCTTTTTTTAATGTCTCCCCGTCGACAAAGTTCTTCCACCCACTTTTCCATGGATAATCTGGAAGAGCGGGGAAGTTTCATTGAAACGAGCAGATCGCTAATGCTCAATGATTTTTCACCCTGGTAGAGGCTTGTGAGAATATGCCTGAAGAAAGCGTTATCAGGGGTTGTGCGCTCTTTTTTTCTCTTCCTGTGGTGGAGATTATCTCTTCTGTGTAATCGTCCTGTTTTCTTTCGTACCATCAGATTTATTGATATCCTCTAGAGGCTTTGGAACATTTTTATAAAAAGAGAACCCTAACCGAGTGAAATGAACATTTGGTTAGGTTGGGGTTAGATCTCTGTTGCGGTAATTTATAAGGAAAATCTGGTCATTTTTTTTAATTTGTATTAAATGAGGCCGATATGATCCGTTTATACATGATAAGTCTTTAAAATTAATAAAATTATAACTATATTCTGAGATTACCGGATGTGCAGGAGGTTCCGGGTAGCTATTATGGACGAGAACAAGTTGTTGCCATTTTTTACCGGCAGCTTAATGTAACACAGGTGAGGCTCGGGTAAAATGACTAAATGCTATTGAGTCCTGCTGATAACCTGTCATGTTCAAAGAGTAGACACGATATGTCCAAAATTCCATTTGATCTGGAACATTATCGCAGCCAGATGCGTAAGTATATCAGTGGCAAACCTTTTGAACAGGTCTTCTGGGATGCGCTTGATTTTGCTACGGAAGCCCATGACGACCAGTGGCGACGATCGGGTGATGCCTATATCCTGCATCCCTGCTCGGTGGCAAAGATCCTTGCCGAGGAAATGGACATATCAGATCCGGAGATTCTGGCTGCTGCCCTGCTCCATGATACTGTTGAGGATGTTGAAGAGGTAACATCTGAAGTCGTTGGGGAGAATTTTGGTGCATATGTTGAGGCTATTGTTGAAGGGTGTACGAAAGTAACTCATCGGTCCGGGAGTAAACAGGCACACAGTAAACGGGTTCATCGAAAGATCTTTTCAGGTGCTGCCCTGCGACCTGAGGTTATGCTGGTCAAACTTGCTGACCGGCTTCACAATTTGAGAACTCTGAGAGCGATGCCACAGAACAAACGGCAGCGAATCGCTGATGAGACGCTTGATATCTACGCGCCACTCGCAACAGTATTTGGTTTGTTCAATATGAAGCGCGAGATGTACAATCTTGCGCTTTCCTATAAGTTTCCGAAGCAGGGTGCCAAGCTGAGTAATTACATTCGTCAGCTTGGTGACTCTGAAATATCGCGTCATATTCTTGAAGATTTGCGTGTGGCGGCAAAAGATGCCGGGGTAGTAGCGGATATTTCAATGAGGCTCAAGGATCTGTGGGCCTATTTTGATACCTCCAACCGAATTTTGCTTAAAAAGATTGAAACACCGGTCGAATTTCTTATCAAAGTAGACACGGTACCAGATTGTTACAGTGCGCTGGGAATTGTGAATCAAACGTTCAGGCCGATACCGCGAACGATCCGGGATTTTATTGCAAACCCAAAACCGACCGGCTATCAGGGGCTTCATGCCAGGGCAATTGTCCAGGGACAGCGTTATCTGTTCAAAGTAAGGACCAGCGAAATGGCCAGAAAGGCCCAGCGGGGGTTGTTTCGAAACTGGAACTCGAGGAGTGGCAAGCAGGGCAAATTTATCCTGGAACTCAAGGAAATGCTGGATATTATCGGCTCTGATCACACAGTATCCTATCGAGATTTAATTGCCGCCGGGGGAAAGAAGGAAATATATACCTATACTCCCCAGGGAGACCTTATCTGTCTTCCGACAAAATCCAATGTGCTTGATTTTGCCTTTCGGGTCCACACCGAGATCGGCAGGAGCTGCACCGGTGCAATGATCAGGAACAAAAAGGTTGACCCTGATTACCGGTTGGAGGATGGGCAGATGGTAAAAATCATCCGGTCGAATAAACCGGTGATATTTAATCAAAAAATGCTGCAGCTCTGCCAGACCCCAAAAGCTCGTTCAGAACTTTCCAGAGGCTTCCGAATCAGAGGGCAGCGGGTAGCACAGGACATTGGAATGGCGACCTTATTACAGGAAATGAAGCGGTATGGACTTCCAAGAGATCTGCTGGAGAATGAGGAGATGTTCCGTGTCGTTCAGTCTTTTACCCTTAAAACCAAAGAAACGTTATTCAGTAAAATAGGCAGGGGAATTATTCGGTTGCCCGAGGTTATAGAGCGGATTCGGCAGGAACTGTTTGAAGGAAATTCCTTTCTGGCAAAGCCAACTGGCGAATTCAATAAAATAAAGCTTGATACCCTTGATCCGGTCTTTATCAAGCTCTCATCCTGTTGTAAACCAAATCCTGCCGAAAAATCAAATTGTGCCCTGCTGACTGATAACTGGTTGTCGGTTCATCACAAAAACTGTCCAAGACTGCATGAAATCAAATTTCAACGTGAAGATGCAGTGGATATATCCTGGGAGCGAAACACACCGATAATAAAACCGCAAAGCATTGTCTTCGCTCATATAACAAGAGATAGTCTGATGCCGATAATAGGCACTGCACCCGTTCAGATGAAAATGAACGGGCTGACGGTATTATCCAACCATCCCTTTGAGCAACAGGCCTGGGAGCTTTCTTTTTCTGTTCCAGATCTCTACGGGCTGCAAAAAGTGTTGCGACATTTTGATCGATCCGATGCAGATTTTGAGTTTTATCTCGATTTCTAGGCAGCGGAGTCTTTATTTTCGGGTGTCACTTCACGGTAATTGCTGAGAATCCGGGCAAGCATGTCCGGGAGATCGTTTGTCTGTCGTGAACTCCTGAGAATCTGCTTTAATGTTTTTTCCAGTGTGAGAACTTCACCAAGGAATATATGCCGTAATATCAAAGAAATAAGCCGGGTAATGGTGGTGAGGTTTGAGATTCGTGATTGCAGGTGCTGGTCCCGGTCAAAGGCTGTAGAGGCAAAAATCTCTACAGGGGTCCCATCAATTTCGCTGACGGACACATACCAGGTATTTTGTTCACGATCATGGGTGCGATAGCGCACCGCATCAAGGACATCGGGAAGCTCCTGCTGATCCTTGGGCCGGCAGCTGGAGTTGTCCATTAGTTCAGTTCTGGTAAGTTTGCAGAGTTGCCCTATGAGACCGGGCTGGCTTTTAACGGCATCAACCAGGGCCTTGCAGGTCGAACAGAATTCGTTGCCGTCACTTTCGAAAAGGACCTCGCTTTTGCCACATCCGTCACATATTTCTGTATCAATTATCTGTGTCATGGGACCATATCTTATCTGGTAATGTTGAGTTAATATGTCTGCTGAGCAGACGTTGAAATTCTTTTCCGTCCAGTTCACGAGCGCCCATCGAAACCAGATGGGTGGTTGTCATCTGGCAGTCAATGAGTCCGTAATTGTTAGTTTTTAAAAAGTTTACGAGCTCAATCAGTGCAAATTTTGAACTATTGGCAGACAATGTGAACATGGATTCTCCGAAAAAGACTTTGCCGAGTGCGATACCGTAGAGTCCTCCGACGAGTCGGCTGTTATTCCAGCACTCAACAGAGTGTGCGTAACCAAGATGGTTCAGCTCTTTGTAGGCCTGTATCATCTCGGCGGTAATCCAGGTGTCTTCCTTTACCGCCTGCCTGCTTTCTGCGCAGGCGGTTATTACCTCATCAAAAGCCCTGTTGATTGTAAACGTCTGTGTTGTATTTTTGTAATATCTCCTGAGCCGTTTTGAAACCTTTAACTCACCGGGGAAAAGAACCAGTCTTGGTGACGTAAACCACCAGAGAATAGGGTCATTTTCTGAATACCAGGGAAAAATACCCAACCGGTAGGCTGCTAAAATTCGACGAGGCGATAAATCACCACCGACAGCAAGAAGGCCATTTTCTTCCGCCAACTCTGGAGGAGGGAAGCCAATTTGATCACCTAATCGAAAAACAACCATAAGCGAATGTACAATAGTGGCTCGCATCGTGTCAATGACATCCGGGAGGTAAAATCAATAAACAATCCGACCACCATATCACGATATTCTTTTGCTTAAAAATACCTATATGTTAAATAATGCCTGGTATACCTGTCCTTAACCAGAAGATAATTACTTTATAGAAATGACAATGTACAGGGAACTGCAAAAGTTAGATCCGCAACCGTTTCAAGATTCGATTGATACCGTTTTTTTCTTTTCCGGCGGTGGTCGACGGGAGACTGTTGAGGAAATCAATGGTGCTTTATCCCAGTCAGTTTCTCTGCTGCTCTTGATTGGAGAGGAAGGGGCCGGCAAGACTATGGTCTGCCGAATGGTAGAGAAAGAACTGCCTCCGGAGATGGTCGCTGTATTTCTGCCACAAGCTATCAATTCCTTCGATGATATGGTGAATATTGTCCTGCAGGAAATTGGTTTGGGCCTTGAAGATGATGAGCAGGAGACTGATACTGCAGTGCTGTTGGGAAAAATTGTTACTGCGCTTCAGGAGCGTGGCCGAAGACTTGTTGTTTTCTTTGACGAAGCGGAAAAGATTTACCTGGCAACACTCGAAAGGGTAAGAAAACTGCTCGATCAGGTTAATGAGGAAAGCATAATCTTCCAGTTTGTCTTCTCCGGTCGGCAGTTGTTTGAAGATAATCTTAAACAGTTGAGTATCGTTACGTTCAAGGACATAGAAGAGCGACGCTATACTCTGAGACCACTCACGCAAGAAGAATCCTGCAGTTACCTCAATCACTGTATGAAAATAGCATCAGGAGAAGAGGATGCGGTTTTTTCACAAAACCTCGTGAGCAAAGTATCGTCAAGCGGGACCAATTTTAATCGACTTAATCATTTTGCTCTTGAATCATTCCAATCGGAACAACTGGACACCTCATTTCTCAGTCTGCTCGATACTATTGAAGATCAGCCGTCTTCAGTAACCGATGAAGAGAAGAGGGAACGGGAGGCATCGACTCGGGTTCGTAAACGGGAGGTAAATCTTGAGTTTCTAGCATTCAGGAAAATTTTGCCGAGCTGGATTCTCTATGGAGGTGGAGCTTCTATAATAGCACTGCTCCTCTTTTTCTGGTTTGATTTCTCCGGTGACAGTGAACAATCGGAAGATGTGACCTCGGAAGTCCCGATAATCGAGTTGAAAAGGGTCGTTCCGCTGAACACGCCCCCGGTTCAGGACATTGCGGTGGAAATAGAAAAAACGGCTGAACCGACCATTCAGGGGCAGACAGGGGGTGCTGAGACGTCTCCAGAGCCGTTAATTTCACGCGGAGAGGAGGGTGCTGGCGAAAAACCGGCCGAACAGACAGATACGAGCAATGCTGAGCAGCCTCCAGAGCCGTTAATTTCACGCGGAGAGGAGGGCGCTGGCGAAAAACCG
>CAZOWJ010000065.1:0-1606 GCA_964583415.1 uncultured Desulfocapsaceae bacterium | reverse complement strand
GAGGGCGCTGGCGAAAAACCGTCCGAGCAGCCAGATACGAGCAGTGCTGAGAAACCTCCAGAACAAGAAATTTCAGGCGGGGAGGTGGAGGCTGAAAAAAAACCAGATCTCATTGAGAAGAACATTACTCCTGATCAGAGTGAGCAGATAGAAGCAGCAATTCCTTCAATTGCCGAAAAAAGGGCTGAAGGTACGAACAATGTCCTGGTAGAGCCACTCGAGGAGACGGAGAAACCCTTTTCTGCCGATACCATTAAGCAGACAAGAGTTCCGGAGCCAATCGTTATTATTGGAGATGAAAAGAAGTTCAAAGAGTCGAAACAGGATGCTGCCAGGGTCGGTATTCAAGCGTTGCCGGCTGAAGATACCTTGTCGGTCCTGACAGATAAAGAGGTTGATGCTCTTTTCCTCAAGAGGATTGCCGCTGGAGCGAGGTGGCTTGTGGGCGGAGGAAGCGGGAAGTATACGATCCAGTTGATGGTCCTCACCTCAGATCAGGCTGAAGAAAGTTTAAAGAAAATGTTGAGAACTGCTGAGTACCAGAAAGTGGCAGATCAATTGTATGTACTGAGAAGAACAGGACCTGATCCAACCGTCATGGTGTTTTACGGAGAATATTCCAATCTGGCAGCAGCTCGGAATAGCAGAAACAATCTTCCGGTTTTTCTGCGAAAGCATCACCCATATGCCATATCGGTTTTTGGTGCTGTCGAGAAAGCAACCGCTCTGCAATGATTAGATATAAATAGAAACGAACTGGTGTCGCTATTTATGGTTCATCATCCATAGGTCCAGAACAATGCAGTCGCTATTAAATGAACAACTCTCTTATCAGACAGATCGGAGACCGGTCTCATTGCTCAGCAGGAACCTTCCTTTCGCTTGCTTTTATTCTTCTTTTATGTGGGTCGTGATCAGAGCCAGTTTAAAGGCACGGAGAGGGCAGTACACGGATGAAGACTGGGCTCAGAGCAGTATCGACGTCCTGCGACATTTGGAAAAAGTTGGTGTGTCGGTCCAGATAACCGGTGGTAAACATATAAGCGAACCGCACTCTCCTGTAATATTTATAGGAAACCACTTGAGCATGCTTGAGACAATGGTTTTACCTTCAATTGTTGTTCCTTTCCGGCCCGTTACCTTTGTGATCAAACAATCCCTGCTGGAATACCCGATATTCAAGCATATAATGCGCTCACGCAATCCAGTTGCGGTGAGCAGGACGAATCCTCGGCTGGATCTGAAAACAGTGCTCGAAGAAGGACAGGAGCGCTTATCACGAGGTATATCAATCATTATTTTCCCACAGACAACAAGAGCGCCTTTTGACCCCAGGCATTTCAGTTCAATCGGTGTCAAACTGGCCAAGAGAGCTGGTGTACCGATAGTGCCGCTGGCTTTACTGACAGATGCATGGGGTAACGGGTTTCGTCTAAAGGATTTTGGCAAGATAGATCCTTCTAAAAGGGTATATTTCTCATTTGGCGAACCGCTTGAAGTTAAAGGAAAAGGAACAGAGGAACATCAACGTATCGTCGAGTTTATCCAGAAACACCTTGCTAACTGGCAGACCTGATTGTTATCCGAATGTCTGTCGCGCTCATGT
>CAZOWJ010000064.1:3948-21781 GCA_964583415.1 uncultured Desulfocapsaceae bacterium | reverse complement strand
TTCCTGATAGCCTACGGAGACGAATGTCATTGCAATGGTAGGGGTTTATACTGGCAACCTTTACCTTACTCATGAAGACCGTCTGTCATGTTGATATGCTTCCGGTTACTCTCTGATCTCAGGACAGCAACGGTGGTGTTCTGTCAAACGACGATGCGCAAGGCCAGGTAAGGGATGATAACGAACAGCCATATGGCTATTTTATATGCGGCCATACCGGCATAGTGAATCCCATCAAACTGTTGCTGACTCAGGTTAAACCATTTCCCATGGAAGGTGTACAGCCAGTCATGGGCCAGCATGTAGAACAAAAACCACCAGAGAAATACTGCCATATTAAGTATTGCGCACCAGCCTAAAAATCCTCTTAACAAATCAACACTCATCATCTTCTCTCCTTTATCGGTGCCTGGCACTATGATCTGTCAGGCAGATTCTATTATCCGTTACAATGCATGGCGAGCCAACGATCTATAAAAGCATATCCTCCAGAAGGATCCGCTTTCTGGGACAAGGGGATTCTGCCGGATAGCCAATGGGAAGAAAAGCCACTGTATAGACGTTCTCATCCCAGCCAAACAACTCGTTTACCGCAGGACCTTCAAGCAACCGTATCCAGCATGAACCCAGACCGAAATCAAGGGTCCGCAAGACCATATGCGGGAAGATTTGTTTCACTCGGTACTGCAAACCAAATATCTTTTGACGTTACTGTCTGTACGCTTAATCCCGTCCAAAACCGGGTGTTGCTTTCATAAAAGCGACCGCTGATACCATATAGCATGCCAGGGTAAGAAACCCGAGCCACCCTACCCCCAGATCACCAGCCAAACCGAGCATAGCAGGAGCCACCCCCGCCCCTAAACCAACTCCTGCGGTAATAATAACCGCGTAGGTAATATTCTGGTAGCGGGCTTCTCCAATATCCGCAACACAAGAAATGAGTGCTGGAATCATCACGGCCAGAAGGGCCGGCTGGGCAATTACCACAACAGTAATCCAGATACCCTGTACAAAGCCGATCAGGGCAGTAAAGAGGCTGGAGAAGAGCAGCACGACAACTATCGTTCTCCTTCTGCCAAAACGTTGAATAATCCACCCCGTACGCAGCAGAAGCATTACGCCGGAAACGCGTGAACAGGTTAACAAAAAATTGACGTACTGCGAAGAGAGAGAATACTCGGTAACCAGGTAGGCAGGCAGGATTGCATATACCCCATGCAAACCTGCCAAGGCGGCTGACAGGATAACCATCCCGACCCAGGTAGTGCGCAGGCGCAGTATCGTTCGGATCGTACTGAGATCGGGTGGTGCTCCGATTCCGCTTTCGGCTGCTCCCCAGCGCCAGAATGCCACTGCTGCAAGCCCGCAGACGAGAGCCATCCAGAGCAAGACCCCCCGCCAGCCGAACCACGGTTCCATAATCAGTACCATGAGAGGTGAAAAGAGCATGGCCAGGTTGGGGCCGATTTCATGAAACGAGAATGCCGTGCTCCTTCTCCGCACGCTTATATTAGTATTGATCATGACAATACCGGACGGCGGGTAAGCGCCTGCTCCCGCACCAATAAGAAGCATGCCAACTGCAAGCAGTATAACACCGGGGGCGACTGCAGAAACAAGCAGGCCAAAACTAATACCAGCCAAGGCAGTAACAATTGTCTTGCCGTGACCTATACGGGCGGCAAGAAATCCTGAAAACAGCATGGCAACGACATAACTGATACTGAGAAGAAGAAAAAGTGTACCGGCAATAGACAGCGTGACGCCCATCTCCCTCTGAAGAGATGGCATCAGCGGGGAGAATATCGCCCGGGAAGCCATCGAGAAGAACACCGCCACAATCAGCATAGACATCATCAGGACAGGACGGTTGTTCCCCGGGACGTCGCTTGCAGAGTTTACTTTCATCAGTTACCGACAATCCCCTTCTGACATTGAGTATCCAGTTCAGAGTCTTGCTGGCTTTTTATGCCAGAATCAGAGACTCCTTCGAAGGTCTCGAGAACGGTCAGATCAGTCTGTTGGTCCAGGCGGGCCAGGAGGTCTTCCGGAACTTCTTCGTATAGAATTACTTTTGGTAGCATTATCTTCTCGCTTCAACACTATTGTTAGGTAATTTTACCTTGGTAACATTGCTATTGCATTTATACAGATATTGTCATGAAAAATTACTGAAAATCAAAAATTAACTACCTCCCTTTCTGCCCCGGCTGAATGCATCAATTAGCTCCATTACCATGAGCCCATCACTGCTTGGACAGGGACAGGGTATTTCACCAAGAAAGTAACGGCAAACCTGCTCGATCATCGGCTGCTGGATATTTGCGGGATTGGTAAACGGGATAAGCTGCTCACCCTCTGCAGTGCGCAGGCGCATCTCATCTCCAAAGAAGGTGCACGACACCTGGCCCTTATTACCGGTGATCACCAGGGATTCTGAAACTGCAGTTTCAGCGACGGTAAAACACCAGCACCCCCTGAAAACGATATTGTTTTCAAAGCGAATCGTACCCTGGACAAAATCATCAGCGGAAGATTTGCTGTTCTGCAGGAGGGAGAATCCGTCATAGGCACGTGGCTGACCAAAATAGACTAGGAGCAGATCAAACATATGGGGAGACAAATCATGAAAAAGCCCTCCCCCGGAAATGGCCGGATTAACCCGCCAGTTGTCACCAATGTCAGGGATAATAGTATTGCTCTCCGGCAGAAAAAAGCTATGCTCAGCAAGCCTCACGGTGCCAAGCGTACCGTCTTCAATCAGTTCTCCAATCCTGGTAAATGCCGGCAAGGCCCGTCGATAATGGGCCAGGGCGATCTTGTTTTTACTCTTCGCTTCTGCCTCTATGATCTGGCGACACTCATCAGCATTCATCGCCATCGGCTTTTCGAGGTAGACATCCTTGCCTGCATCCAGGGCGGCAAGCGTATGTTCAAGATGATAACGAGGCGGAGTGGCGATATAAATGGCATCGATTTCAGGATCCCCGAGCAGCTCAGGAACCGAATCGTACCATCTCTTAACACCATGTCGTCGGGCAAAATCCTCTGCTTTGGCACTATCTCGACGCATCACCGCCACCAGTTCAGAGTGTTCTGCCCGCTGAAATGCCGGCCCGCTTTTAACCTCGCAGACGTCACCTGCACCGAGGATGCCCCACCGAATTGTTTTGCTTTTCATCGCTGTCACCTTTTATAAAGAGGAACACTGCAGACTCTCACTATACAGACACCGGTTCCTGTTCACCTAGGAAAAATTTATGGTAGATGCCATTGTTGGCAAGGCGCTGGAGATAAACACCCAGTTCCATCAGGTGGTAATCCCCCCACATGCAGGACTCGCCGCACGGCACCTTCTGCCCGGGCGGGACATAATCCCAGCCGTTGGGACGGTGATATACCGAGTGAAGCAGAAGCCCCTGATGCGTCGGATCGCTGGACAGATACGGCTCCGCCAGCAGGGTACCGGCAATGGTGAGCCCGGCCTGAAAATATCGCTCTCCCCTGGTCACCTCGCCATTGGTTTTAAGATACCTGCCAATCCGCAGGAAGCCCTGAGCGCAGATAGCGGCGGAGGAAGAATCAACCGGCTCAAAATCATTATACGGATCAGCCGGTCGGTCCATATAATCACCCATGGTGACAAGGCCCGGAGCACCGGTATCCCAATAAACAATTCCGTCGGTGGTTGCATGTTCCAGATAGAAATCGGCAACCGCTTCTATTACCGCAATAAAACGCTTGATGGCAGCCTGCTTGTCCGCGTAAAGTTCTGGCACCAGAGTCTTGAATTCGCTCTCTTCAAGGGTATCGATGTATTCAAGCAGCTCTGCAAATCCACTGAAGATCCAGGCAAGTCCGCGAGTCCATGTGGTGTAGGGTGAGTAGCCCTGTTGGGTATTGGGGCAGCGATATGTTCCGTTATGAACGTTGAATATCGTTTCATGGGCGACCCTGCCCCTGATATCATAGGAGTCCCGGTTCTCGCCAAAGAAGACGTTGTACCGTGCCGTTGTTTCAGAATGCTGCAGCCCCCTTCTGAGCAGGTTGATTTTCTCATCCTGCTCGCCCATCAAGACATGGCCGAGCTGATGGCTCAGGGTTAAAGCCCTCACCGTTCTGATGGTATCGGCAAACAGAGAATGGGGTCCGTTAAAGGAATAGATGAACCCGAGACTGCCGGGCATCTTTGTCCAGCGTGCTGCCTGAATGGCGCCAGTCAATTTTATGGCGAGTTCGTAGAACTCTTTTTCTCTCCCATTCTCAGGAATACGCCCTTCATGCATCAGCCGCAGCAGGTTGCCATAGGTGCTGACATTATTGAATCCATGATCATGAACACCAATATGGCTGATGTGTGGAGCCATGTGCTCTACCGTATTATCACGTCCTGAATCAAGAAACCGTTTCTCACCGGTTGCATCATACAACAGGAGTGCACAGCCGAACTGAAAGCCCTGGGTCCATTCGGTCCAGCCGCGGGAAGTATATTGGCCCTTGACGGTATAGACCGGTGTTCCCCGTGAAGGATCCCACGAGTTTTCTATGGCCACGATCTTTTGGGTCGCCGCGTCAAACATGTTATTCAACTTCTTTTCCAGTGCCGCTGGCGTAAGTGCATTATCTATGGTAAGCATCATCCCACTCCTTTTAGACTGTTAGATATCTGTACATGATGAGTCGTAATTATTCCCTTCGAGTCTTTGATAAACTCCTGGTTTTCTCTCTTTTAACAATCAATACTTACTGAGCATGAACCGGAGTTCGGTAAAACGATTTCTCAGGACTGTGCTCAGTGTCACGATGAGCCGGAGTAATTGAAGGAAATAAGGCTGTGATGCATAGCATTGTGGCGCAAGATTATGCTGCTGCTGTTGAGGTGAATCTACCGCCAAGCCTGTAGCGGGAACCGGGGTAATAGAAGCAGCTTTTTGTCGCAACGATACCACCGACCCATGTTGTTCGATGAAGAGCCAGACAGGGTTCGGATTCGTTTATCTGGAGAAGCTCTCTTATCCAGGCATCAGGCAGTAATGCCTCAACAATATGCTCTGCGCTGTACTCTGGGGCAAGCTGGAGAAGATAATCAGCAGGAGAGATTGCCTGGAAATCCTGATTGAGGTAGTCTGGGGCAATTGCGGGATTGATGAATCTGTCTGCTAACTGGATAGGAGTGTCGTTATCTTTATGGACAAAAACAGAATGAAATATTGAGGTGTATGCTTTCAGGTTCATCTCAGCGGCGAGTGTCGGGTTTGCCTTTTCGGCGCCAAGCAGGTGCACCAGACATGAATAGTTTCCACCGCTTTTGCTTATTTCCTGAGCCATTGAAGTGATTTCAAAAAAAGAGGACTGAGGCTTTGGTGAGGCAACAAAAGTTCCCTTACCCTGCATGCGGATAAGCTTGCCTTCTGAGGTTAATTCACGTACGGCTCTGTTAACAGTCATCCTGGATGTGTTGAACTGTGCTACCAGTTCAGATTCTGAAGATATTTTTGAGCCTATCCGCCACTCGCCTTTTTCTATCTTGTCCAGGATAAAAATTTTAATTTTTCTGTAGAGGGGCGGTGTTCGTTTCTTAACCATTCCAGGTCCTCACCCATTTTTACTGATGAATTGTATTTTCACTTGTACTTGGCAAGAGGGTGTCCTCAACCAGTTCGTTAAATTCCCCGGAAACTATCAGCTCTGTTGCCTTGGCTATATCGGGGGCGAAATAGCGGTCCTTATCATAAAACGGTACTTCTTTTCGGAGCATTGCCTTTGCCTGTTCAAGAGGGCGCGATGTTTTCAGCGGGGCTCTGAAGTCTACTCCCTGGCAGGCGCCTAATAACTCAATCGCCAAAATTCCTGCAGTATTCTCGGCCATATCCGCAAGTCTTCTGGCTGCAAATGTGGCCATGGAAACATGATCTTCCTGGTTGGCGGAGGTTGGCAGGCTGTCGACTGAGGCGGGATGAGAAAGTGATTTGTTTTCACTGGCCAGTGCTGCTGCAGTGACCTGGGCGATCATAAATCCTGAGTTCAGTCCTCCTTTTTCAACAAGAAACGGCGGCAAGTTGCTCATGTGGGTATCTATCAGTAAGGCCATGCGCCGTTCCGAAAGAGCACCGATTTCGGCCAGTGCCAGTGCCAGGTTGTCCGCTGCCATTGCTACCGGTTCGGCATGGAAATTACCCCCGGAGATAATGTCGCACTCCTTCGAAAAAACCAGCGGATTATCTGAGACACCATTTGCCTCAACGACAAGGGTTTCAGCGGCATTTCTTATCTGGCTGAGGCAGGCTCCCATTACCTGGGGCTGACATCTGAGAGAGTATGGGTCCTGTACTGCTTCACAACCTTTATGGGATTTTTCTATTTCGCTGTGTTCAAGCAATAAACGGTAACTGGCAGCAATGTCTATTTGTGTTTGATGACCGCGGACTTTGTGGACGAGAGAGGCAAAAGGCCTTCTGCTGCCCAAAGCGGCTTCGACACTCAGACTGCCGGTGACAATTGCCGCGGCAAGGAGGTCCTCCGAGAGCAGAAGTCCCTGCAGGCAAAGTGCGGTCGAAGCCTGGGTGCCGTTAAGAAGTGCAAGTCCTTCTTTTGGCCCGAGAATAATCGGCTTAAGGCCTGCTATTGCAAGTCCTTCTTTTCCGGAAAGCCTTTCTCCTTGGTGGGTTGCTTCTCCTTCTCCGAGTAAGACAGTACTCATATGTGCAAGTGGAGCAAGGTCACCCGATGCTCCAACAGATCCTTTTTCAGGTATGCAGGGGAACACCTCTGCATTTACCAGGGTGATAAGAGCTTCTATTACTTCCAGACGGATGCCGGAATATCCTCTTGCCAGGCTGTTTATTTTAAGTGTCATCATCAGCCGGACTGTTGACTCCTTCATCAACTTGCCGACGCCTGCCGCATGCGAGAGAACGATCGAATGCTGCAGGTGTTCAAGCTCGTCTTTTGGAATAATTGTTTTTGCCAGAAGCCCAAAACCGGTATTGATTCCGTAGATAACTCTGCCATTCTCGACAACATTTCTGACAGTACGAACGGATGCCTCTATCTGCTCGATACACTCGTTTGCCAGACTCAGTTGAACAGGGCCGCTGTTAATGAGCCGTAACTGCTTAAGGGTAAGGGTGCCAGGAACAATTCTGATTTGATTGGAGCTGTTCATCTTTCTCTCCTGGTACTGTCTTTACAAGATTGATAACGTCTCTTTTATGAATATTATTTCTGTTATTATACTTATAACTGCAATCAATTGTATATACAATTGATAACGCTCGCAAGTATTTTGATGAACGGCAAGATTTCAGGAAGAGAAACACTAAAAATCAATGTTGTCTTCCGGATGGGACTGTGCCTGCTTTTTTTACGTTATATCATTGAAATAAAATGTTATAATCGGGTACAGTAATTTTCCGAAAATGATGCTTCGCCTTGTTTTCGACTATCGATGAAGGAGATATTCTTGAGGAAACAATATACTGTGAGCCTTAAAGATGTTGTATATACATGTTTCGCTATGCTATTGTTCAGCCTGTTCTTTTACTATTTTATTTATAATTATATCGTTCTGAGAGGGTGGTTATGATTACCAACGATAATATAAGCGCATCTATGAAAATACGGCTTGATGATAATTTTCCGGAAGAACCTGTTTTTAAAGAAGGAATACGTCGAGCACCAGACCGGGGATTCCGGTTGACTGCAGACCAGGCAGCGCTTGCCTTGAAAAATGCACTTCGCTATGTGCCCGAAAAACATCATGCTGTTTTGATCCCGGAGTTTATGGAAGAACTGGGGACTCGCGGTCGTGTTTATGGTTATCGCTACCGTCCCCAGGGATCAATCAAGGCGAAAGCCGTTGAGGAATATGATGGTAAATGCCTTGCCGGGAAGGCATTTCAGCTCATGATGGACAATAATCTGGACTTCGATGTTGCTCTATACCCATATGAACTCGTGACATATGGAGAGACCGGTAGTGTCTGTCAGAACTGGATGCAGTATAATCTTATCCAGAAATACCTCCAGGAAATGACCGACAACCAGACACTTGTCATGCAGTCGGGGCACCCGCTCGGACTCTTTAAGTCAAGCCCTGATAATCCCAGGGTTATTATTACCAACGGGCTGATGGTCGGGCTTTATGATAACCCGGATGACTGGGAGATTGCTGCCCAGATGGGGGTCTCATCATACGGCCAGATGACCGCTGGAGGTTGGATGTATATTGGGCCTCAGGGAATAGTTCACGGCACATACAACACCCTGCTCAATGCGGGGCGTCGGATGTGTGGTGTTCCTGCAGAAGGTGATCTTGCCGGGCTCTTGTTTGTTTCATCAGGTCTCGGCGGTATGAGTGGAGCCCAGCCAAAAGCTGCCAAAATTTCTGGCGCTGTCTCAATTACTGCAGAAGTCGATTACTCTCGTATTCAGACACGGCATACCCAGGGATGGGTCGATGAAGTTTCAGACAAACTGGAGGAAGTCGTTTCAATTGCTGCAAAAGCTGTTGCGGGAAAAAAGAACACCTCTATCGCCTATCATGGCAACGTGGTGGATCTTCTGGAATATCTGGCTGAGCACAAGGTGTCAGTAGATCTTTTGTCGGACCAGACCTCCTGCCATGTTGTCTACGACGGCGGCTATTGCCCACAGGGAATCAGCTTTGAAGAGCGGACAAGGCTTTTGGCCGAGGATCGGGAGTCGTTTATCTCTCTTGTGAACAAGAGTCTCAAAAGCCATATTGATGCGGTTAAAGCCTTGACGGAGCAGGGAACTTTTTTCTTTGACTATGGAAACGCTTTTCTGAAGGCAGTTTTTGATGCCGGTGTGGTTGAGGTTTCCAGGAACGGTATTGATGCAAAGGATGGCTTTATTTATCCCTCATATTTTGAAGATATCATGGGGCCGATTTTCGATTATGGTTACGGCCCGTTCCGCTGGGTCTGTCTGAGCGGAAAATCGGGGGATCTTGATAAAACCGACCTGGCAGCCATGTCATGTATTAACCCTGAACGTCGTGCAGAAGATCGGGACAATTATATCTGGATACGGGATGCCAAGGAAAATAAGATGGTGGTCGGCAGTCAGGCCCGTATTCTTTACTCCGATGCTCAAGGCCGTATTGCCATTGCCCTGAAGTTCAACGAGATGGTTAGAAACGGAGAAATTGGCCCTGTCATACTGGGGAGAGACCACCATGATCCGGGTGGAACTGATTCACCATTCAGAGAGACGGCAAACATAAAAGACGGCAGTAACGTTTGTGCCGATATGGCTACGCACTGTTTTGCTGGAAATGCTGCCCGCGGCATGTCCCTGGTTGCATTGCATAATGGCGGCGGTACCGGAATCGGCAAGGCCATTAATGGTGGGTTCGGCCTGGTTCTTGACGGAAGTGAACAGGTAGACTCAATCATCAGATCAGCAATGTCGTGGGATGTTATGGGAGGAGTGGCCCGTCGTAACTGGAGCCGCAATGATAACGCCATGGAAACTGCTGTTGAGTATAACCGGAAAAATGATAACGGTGATCAAATTACCATTCCGTTCCTGGTTGAGGAATCGCTTGTAACTAATTTGGTAAAGGATTTTTTCTCTCAGATAAAATAACGTGACCTGGAGATAACAGCTGTGTCTGCAAATGTTTTTCATAATGCCAGAATTTTTACTCCTGTTGACCGGGGTAGGCCTCTTTCCGGAAGTGATCAGGGACTGCTCGCTGACTATGAGAAAGGTGCGCTCCTCATTGAAGATGGCCTGATCGCTGGAATCGGACATGAAGAAGAGATCCTCAAACATGTTGATCCAAAACGTTTGAGTGAAGCACACGACTGTGAAGGCAGGTGTCTGATCCCTGGATTTGTCGATCCCCATACCCATTGCTGTTTTGCAGCATTGCGGGAAAAAGAATTTGAGCTGAGATTGACAGGAACACCTTATCTTGAAATTCTGAAGAGAGGTGGTGGAATTCTTTCTTCTGTACAAGCGGTAGCCCATGCAAGTGTTGATGAACTTTACAGCAATGCAAAAAAACATGTATTGCGTGCTCTGAGCTTTGGAACGACCACAATGGAGATTAAAAGCGGGTACGGTCTCGATACGGAGAACGAGCTGAAAATGCTTAAAGCAATTTCTTGTGTATCTGAAAACAGCCCTGTCGATATTGTTGCCACCTTTCTTGGGGCCCACGCAATTCCGCTTGAATACAGAGACAGATCTGATGATTTTATTTCTTTACTGATAGATGAGATGCTCCCGGCAGTTATTGAGCAGGGAGTTGCGACTCAGTGTGATATTTTCTGTGAAGAGGGTGTTTTTTCGATCGATCAGGGCCGCCGTCTGCTGAAAGCTGCTCTTGATTTAGGAATGGCGGTGAAGATTCACGCTGATGAAGTGCACGATCTTGGCGGAGCAGGTCTTGCAGCGGAGATTGGTGCTTTATCGGCAGATCATCTGCTGGCTGCAAGTGATAAAAACATCGAGGCAATGGCAGAGGCCGGAGTTGTTGCAACGCTGCTTCCTGCCACTGCTTATAGCTTGCGGAAACCTTATGCGCGTGCAAGAACGATGATTGGCAAGGATCTTGCCGTAGCTTTGGCAACAGATTGCAATCCCGGCTCGAGCTTCACAGAGTCTATGCCGTTTGTATTCGGCCTTGCGGTGCTGAATATGGAATTGTCCCCGGCAGAAGCTCTTGTGGGTGCGACACTCAATGCGGCCTATGCGGTAGACATGGCAGACAAGGTAGGAAGTCTTGATGTTGGCAAACAGGCTGATTTTCTGATTCTTGATGGCCAGTCTCCTGCAATTCTTGCTTATCATGCAGGTGTATCACCCGTTGAGGAAGTATATAAAAAAGGAATCAAAGTCGGAGTTGCCGGTTGATTTCGATTTAAAAACAGTGCAGGCGAAACGATGACAAAAATAATTGAATGTGTACCAAATTTTTCAGAAGGCAGGAACCGGAAAACAATTGATGCCATCAGCGATGCGATTAGCAGCGTTGACGGCTGCAGACTGATTGATGTGGACCCCGGTTATTCTACCAACAGGACGGTCTATACCTTTGTTGGGGATCCTGAAAGCATTGTTGAAGGAGCTCTTGCCGGAGCCCGTGTGGCCCGGCAGCGCATCGACATGCAGACTCATACAGGTGAACACCCGCGATTTGGAGCGATGGATGTCTGCCCTTTTGTGCCGGTTGCCGGCGTGACGATGGAAGAATGTATCGAGGTTTCAAAGAAATTCGCCCAAAAAGCATCCGAAGAGCTTGGCATACCTTTTTATCTTTATGAAGAGGCTGCAGGTAAAGATTATCGCAGAAAACTGCCCGATGTGCGGGAAGGGGAATATGAAGGTCTGCCTGAAAGATTGAAGGACCCTCGGTGGAAACCGGATTTTGGGCCGAGCCAATTTGTCCCCGAGTGGGGAATGACAGCGACTGGTGCACGGAATTTTCTTATCGCCTACAACGTCAATCTACTGTCGACCCCGAATCAGGCTCACCGGATAGCTTTGAATCTGCGTGAGGCTGGCAGAGGTGATGATCAACCCGGCAGGTTGAAAGAAGTAAAAGGCATGGGCTGGTTTGTTAACGAATACAATATGGCCCAGGTGACGGTAAACCTGAATGACTATAAGGTGACACCAATTCATCTCCTGTTTGAAGAGGTGAAAAAAGAGGCAGAAATACTGAATTTGCCTGTTGTCGGCTCCGAGATTGTTGGCGTTGTCCCGCTCGAGTCTCTCCTGATGGCAGCGGACTACTATATTGTCAGAGAAAACCTGTTCGTTTATCAGGAAGACCAGAAAGTGAGACTGGCGATTGCACGACTCGGTCTCAATTCGGTGAGCCCTTTTCTACCGGAAGAGCGTATTATAGAGTATATTACTGCTGAGAAACCTGACGAGCCGCTTGCTGACATGTCCGTCAGGGCTTTTATTGAAGAGGTCGCTTCAAGAAGCTCTGCTCCTGGCGGTGGCTCTGTTTCGGCTGTGCTTGCTGCAGTTGGGGTTGGATTGGGATCGATGGTGGCTAAACTAACCCATGGTGTAAGGAAATTTGATGGCGTGCAGCCCCAGATGAGGGCGGTAATTCCGATGCTGCACGATGTCACCCAAAAACTTATACCGATGATCGATGCCGACACCTCCGCTTTTAACGAATATATGGAAGGACTCAGGATGCCGCGAGCTTCAGACGAGGAGCGTTTGTTAAGAAAAACGAAAATGCAGAATGGACTGAAAACGGCAATTAATGTACCTCTCACGACAATGCGCCTGGGAGATACAGTCTGGGATGCACTGCTTGAGGTGGCGCGTTACGGTAATCCTGCTTCCAAGTCGGACACACAGGTTGGCGCCAGGGCTCTTGAAACAGGAATCTGGGGAGCTTATCAGAATGTGCTGATAAATATGATCGATATAAAAGATGAAACATTTAAGCAGGAAAGACTGAGCGAGGCCGAAACAATTATGTCTCGAGCAGAGAAAAATTGTCAACAGGTTTTAAAAATTCTGGAAGAAGTTTAATGAGACAGAATTAACCAGAGTGGCAAGCGCTATGTAACGATTTCAAGCTGAGTCCTACTGTTCCGTCGGATCCACAGAGTCAGTGAATCCTTTAACCGCATGTAATATTCGGCGGCAGCTTATCTGTCCGACTAATTTCCCTTCGTCGTCAATTACTGGGCGTCGGCGATGTTTATATTTGAGCATATCAGCCGCAACATCGACGACGTTTTCGTACATGCCAACACTGATCACTTCTGTAGTCATATGTTCTTCGATCTTTCCCGCATCAGGGGTCTCGTTGTATACCGAACCAAGTATTGCTCGGAGACAATCCATCTCAGACAACACACCGATCAGAACATTGCCTTCACCGACCACAGAAATACCGGATAATTTGTTCATCAATATTTTGTGTATGGCTTCAAATATACTTTCATCTGCTTTAACTTTGACTGGATCATGCAACATGTAGTCTTTGACATTGACTGAACGTAACATATAAACCTCCTCGTATTATTTGCAAATTGAATGATGACGTTGCTCATAAGGCGATACTCGCCAAGTATTCGATGAATATCTGCGGATAAACGGCAAGATAGATCATAGCGATGATGAGTATCCATATAACTGACATGGCGATTGCAGAAACACGACTATCAATCTTCGCTGTTTGATCGGCTTGCACTGTCATGTTGGAAACAATTTTCAGGTAGCAGTAAATACCAAGGTGATCAGTAATCGCTTTGTAAGAACAGCCTAACATTTCTACAAAATCTCCCGCTCTTTGAGCAGACCCCCAACCTATCTTCTTTTTACCGGTTTTTCCAGAGAAATTACCGCCATTACAAGCTCTCCCAAACAAATTTTACCTTCATTTGAACGAACCCACCCTTCAGGTGGTCTTGCCTGAGGAATCTTTACCCCTCCTGTTCGCTAGAGAATTACAAGGTTTTCCAGATCACAAAATAGAGTAAAAATTCTGACGATAATTCTTTTATTGAAAAAGAGCAGCGACCATGTTAACAGCTGTTAACATGAGAGATACCAAAGACATAATACTGACAGCAGCCTGTGACATTTATCTCCGCGAAGGTTACAAGGGCATGAGTATGCGTAAAGTCGCCCAGCGAGCTAAAATATCGCCGACGGCTATTTATCGACATTTTGACAACAAAGAAGCACTTCACCATCAAGTATTGAGACAGGGTTTTAATACCTTCGATTCTTACCTGCAGCCTGCCCTTGAGGGCAAGACAGCCTTAGACAGATTGAACCGTGCCGCAGAGAGGTTTTTCGCCTTTGCCACTGAGCAGAGGAAATATTACGAAATCCTCTTTCTCACCATGGACCATACTGTTGAGCACAAAGTCAAAGGGGCCCTGGTCAAGGATGCCACCGTCAGTCAGAAATTCATGGTCGAACGAGTTCATGACTGTATGCTTGAGGGCAGTTTAATTCAAGATGACCCTGATGAAGTTGCGACGCTGCTTCTTTGCACCTGTAACGGTTTTTTTGGCCTCTATGTTTCAAAAAAAAGAACCGACTCCCCTGTAGACATGCAGGCCAAATATACCAGGATGTATCGGAGACTGCTCAAAGGACTGCAAACAGGAGTATCATTTACTGAGGGTTAATTTTTTTTGTCGCTAAAGTTAACGCATGTTAACGCTGTGTAAATATCCCCTTGCCTTATCTGCAATACGAGAGGGGTCTATCTAAACAGAGGATTTAATATAGCGTTACTATGAGTTACCTAAAGACTGTTGAATAAGAAGATGCTGGAGTTTCAAGAACACGTATCGGTAAAGGAGACTTTATGAATCAATTCGATAATGCACCCCCGGTCACCAAAGGAAAGGAACCCATGCAATCGAGCACCCAGGCAACCCGCAATCTTTTTCTCAATCCTAAATCAGCACGCTATGAGTACCTGGATGACAAGTCGAGAGAGCTTGTTCTAAAGACCATAGATTTTTTCGAACAAAAGGGTAAAGCTAAACTGAAACATGATGATCACGAACGTGTCTGGTACAGCGATTTTCTCGAATTTTCCAAAAAAGAGAAACTCTTCGCTACATTCCTGACCCCTCAGGGGTATGGCCCAGAAGATGCTCGCTGGGACACCTGTCGCAATTGTGCCATAAACGAAATCCTTGGATTTTACGGCCTCAGCTATTGGTACACCTGGCAGGTTACAATACTAGGTCTCGGGCCCATCTGGATGAGCGCCAATGAAGAAGTGAAAAGAAATACCGCCAAACTACTTGAAGACGGAGAAATATTTGCTTTCGGCCTTTCTGAAAAAGAGCATGGAGCAGACATTTATTCAAGTGATATGGACCTTGTCCGACAGAAGGACAGCAGTTACCTCGCCAACGGTAGTAAATATTACATCGGCAATGCCAATGAAGCCGCTCTGGTGTCGACCTTTGGCAAGTTTGCAGACTCAGGTGAGTATGTTTTTTTTGTCGCTAATTCCAAACACGAAAAGTATGAACTGGTGAAGAATGTCATAAATTCACAAAATTACGTTGCAGAATACAAGCTTAACAATTACCCGATAGGAGAAGCGGATATCCTCGCAAAAGGACGTGATGCCTGGGATATGGCCCTGAACACTGTTAATGTCGGCAAATTTAATCTTGGCTGGGCATCAATAGGCATAAGTACACATGCCTATTATGAAGCACTCAATCATGCGGCAAATCGTCGCCTGTTTGACCATTACGTAACCGATTTTATCCATATCCAGCAGCTCTTTGTCGATGCCTATGCCCGCCTGGCAGCAATGAAATTATTTGCCCAGCGAGCAATCGACTATATGAGAGTGGCTGGCCCTGATGACAGGCGGTATCTCCTCTTTTCTCCTATGGTCAAGATGAAGGTAACAACCCAGGGTGAAGATGTTATTAACGCCCTGTGGGATGTTATCGCTGCCAAGGGATTTGAGAAAGACATGTACTTCGAAATGGCAGTAAGGGATATCCGCGCTCTGCCGAAACTTGAAGGAACCGTGCATGTCAACATGGCCCTCATCATCAAATTCATGGCTAATTATTTTTTCAAACCGAGCAAATATACCAATCCGGAACGTATGACAACTTCCAGGAATGATGATTTCCTCTTTAACCAAGGAGTGACCAAGGGCCTAGGAAAAACCCGTTTTCATGATTATCGAAAGGTATATGCACAGTTCAATCTTCCTAATGTTACTATCTTTAAAAAGCAGATACGGTTGCTCAAAGTGATGCTCGTAGCTGGGAAACCAAACAAAGAACAAATCAAGGATTTTGATTTCCTCCTTAACCTTGGTGAGCTCTTCACCCTGGTCGTTTATGGTCAACTGATTCTCGAAAATGTAAAAATCATGAACATTGACGACAAGGTGGTTGATCAGATATTTGATATCATGATCCGCGATTTTTCCAGATTTGCCATGCAGCTGTACTCAAAAGGATGCACCACCTTCATTCAACAAAAAATCTGTCAGCGCATGGTAAAACGACCAGTTGTTGATAAAAAGCGTTTCACCTATGTCTGGGAAACATATGTTTATTCAATGAAAGAAACGTACGAGATGACCCCATGAGAGATACTCTCTAATGAGTAACGTCCTGCCCAGCTTAACCTGAAAGGCGGGGTAAACCTGTTTGAAAGGCGTTGTTTGGCTGATTTGTTGAAGCACCCTGACAAACAACCAACTGTTTTCATCAGCTTTTGTTGTGGAAGCAACGACAAGACACCACTGAAAATTACGTTTTCAGGAACT
The DNA here is from genome assembly GCA_964583415.1 of uncultured Desulfocapsaceae bacterium. Lineage (GTDB taxonomy): Bacteria > Desulfobacterota > Desulfobulbia > Desulfobulbales > Desulfocapsaceae > MADRE3. The sequence continues at coordinate 5,493 of CAZOWJ010000064.1, read as the reverse complement.
AAGCTTAACCTGATAGATTTCTCTCCCGCTTATTGATTGCCGAAAGATATGTTATCCTTATTAATCTTTGGATTTACGGCTTTCTGGATCCATCGATGGTGTTTCCGAAAAGTTGACGTTTGTAAGGCATGGCTACTCTTTACTTCAGTTACTTAACATAATGATAAATACATATGTTTTAGGACCAGAGGCCACTTTTCTATCCCCTCTTCACCTAACGGGACGCGTTTTCATACACGCCGTGGTATAATGGGTTCTTACCATTCTAAAATTATCCACCAAATAATCCTTTCACTAGAGGAGATCCCATGAGCTTGAATCCTGTCATTACAACGCTTGGTCGCCCGCTTCGCCTGGCCCTAGTTGGCGGCGGCCCGGGTTCCTTCATTGGCTCGATGCACCGGCTAGCGGCCCGCCTTGATGACCGATACGAAGTGGTCAGCGCCGTCCTTTCCTCGGATCCTGCCCGATCCTTATCCGCCTGCCTGGAACTTGGCCTGGACAAGGAACGGATCCATACCAACGTTGACGATATGTTGAATACAGAGGCTGCCCGCAACGACGGCGCGGAAGTGGCGGCGATCATGACCCCCAACGACTCCCATTTCCCGTTCGCTAAGACTGCGTTGGAAAACGGCCTCGACGTGATCTGCGACAAGCCTATGACCAACACCGTCGCCGAGGCGGAGGAGTTAGTGCGTCTGGTGAAAGCAACCGGCCTCGTCTTCTGCCTCACCCACAACTACACTGGCTACCCACTTGTGCGTCAGGCCCGGGCCATGGTCGAGAAGGGACAGCTGGGCGATATCCGCCTGGTGCAGGTCGAGTATGTCCAGGGCGGCAAGGCTAGAGAAGACGACCCCGACCCGTCCACAGGTTCGGTTCCCTGGCGATTCGATCCCACAAGGAGCGGACCGTCTCTGGTGCTCGGCGACATTGGCAGCCATGCCCACAATCTGGTCCGGTTCATCACCGGGCTCGAGGTAACTGAGGTGGCAGCTGAGGTCGGCTCTGTCGTGCCGAAACGCAAGGTGCACGATTTTGCGGGCGCACTGCTTCGGCTGGAACACGGTGCCCGTGGGTGCTTCTGGGTGACCCAAGCGGCCGCCGGAGTCGAGAACTGCCTCAGTATCCGGGTCAGCGGTACACGGGGATCCCTGGAATGGATGCAGGAGCATCCTCAGGTTCTTCACTTCAAGCCGCTGGACGCCCCGGCCGAGGTCAGGACTCCAAACGGTCCGGGCACCCTACCGCTGGCCGCCCGGGCCAGCCGCATTGTAGCCGGCCACCCAGAGGGGTTTCCTAGCGGATTCGCCAATCTTTACAGCGACGCAGCCGAGGCCATCTCAGCCCGCCGTACAGGTCGCGACGCCGATCCGCTGGCCCTGCATTTTCCGAATGCCACAGACGGTCTGCTCGGCGTCCGCTTCATCGACCGTGTCCTGGCCTCAAGCGACCGCGACGGTACCTGGACCGCCTGTTGAGCGTTAGAGACCTAGTACAGGGTAGATATAAGATTGTATTTGATGATAATAATAAGGGGAC
>CAZOWJ010000064.1:0-3848 GCA_964583415.1 uncultured Desulfocapsaceae bacterium | reverse complement strand
TAATAAGGGGACAGATTTATTTTAATTTGTCAATATATCTGGCTCTTCCGGTAAACGAGTACCTCAATGCTAAAATCATCATTAAGTTGCACATCAAATTGCCATTCTCAATAACATCCTTCCACGATCAACGCGGTTCCAAGTCCTCCACCGATACAGAGTGTGGCAAGACCGTAGCGGGATTTCCGGCGTTTCATCTCATAGAGCAATGTCGTGGCAATACGAGAACCGGATGCTCCAATGGGGTGCCCAAGTGCAATGGCACCGCCGTTGAAATTGGTGATCTCAGGGTTGAGCTCCAAGTCTTTCATTACCGCAAGAGCCTGTGCCGCGAAGGCTTCGTTTGCCTCTACCAGGTCCAGGTCATTTACGGTCAATCCTGCCTTGGCAAGCGTCTTTCGTGATGACGGAACCGGCCCATAACCCATAATTTGTGGATCAAGCCCGGCCGACCCATAGGAAACGATACGAGCCATAGGTTCAACACCGAGTTCCCTGGCTTTCTCCGCTGACATGACAACCAGCATGGAAGCAGCATCATTAATGCCCGAAGCATTGCCGGCGGTTACCGTCCCATCTTTCTTGAAAGCCGGGCGAAGTTTTGACAATCCTTCGAGGGTTGTGCCAAAACGGGGAAATTCATCTGTATCAAAGACTTTAGGATCACCCTTTCTCTGGGGAATCATGACCGGAACAATCTCGTCCTTAAAGCGATCTTCTCGAATTGCCGCTTCAGCTCTCTGCTGGCTGGTAAAAGCAAACTGATCCTGTTCCTCACGGCTGATACTCCATCTCTCGGCGACATTCTCCGCGGTGATGCCCATGTGGTAATCGTTATAGGCATCCCAAAGGCCGTCACGTATCATCGAGTCAACCAGGCTGTCGTCTCCCATCCGGTAACCGTACCGCGCCTTCTCTAACAGATACGGGGCCTTGCTCATATTTTCCGTTCCCCCGGCCAGGACCACATCGGCATCACCCGCCTTGATGATCTGGGCGGCCAGACTGACAGCCCGCAAACCTGAACCACAGACTTTGTTAATGGTCAAGCAACTTACTTCCTCAGGAAGACCCGCATGAACGGCAATCTGTCTGGCAACATTCTGCCCTTGTCCTGCTGAAAGCACGTTACCAATAATTACCTCATCAATTACAGCTTTCTCTATGCCAGCGCGCTCAACGGCCGCTTCCGCTGCGATTTTTCCCAATTGAACAGCATCTATTCCTGCAAGTGAACCACCAAAGCTCCCGGTCGGCGTTCTGGCCGCGCTGGCAATAACAATGTCACGCATTTCAATATTCTCCTTGTTTGTTTTGTTGGTTCTTTATATGCCCTTGAGGGTCTTTGCCATGTCGATCAGATATCCGGTCAATCGTTTTCGGGACGCCTCTATCTTTTCTGGTGTCCAGTCCTGAAAACCTTTTCCCGTCTTGAAACCCAGCTCACCCTTCTCCACGGGTTACTGCAGCAAGTGCGAAGGCGCAGTCGAGTTCTCCAGGTTCCAACGGATGCGTTTCATTACTTCCGGACCTGGTGTATAGCTGTCATAGGTTTCTCTTGTGTTATGCCCTGTGAAAATGTCTGCTAATCATTATTCTCATTTTAGGGCTAGATCTAATAATAATATTGATGAAACGCTCTATTGCAAGAATACATCTCATCCTCTGCCGATCACATACCTATAGGGATCAACCTCGTTTCTCAATACCTCCAATTCCCGTTCCGTTGGAGGAGCGGTCTCAGCGATCTTGTCTGCGCGCAGAAGCTCAAATCCGCAGTTATCCTGGACATCAGAAAAGCTGTACCCAGGGCTCACCGATATGACGCGCATCCTCTTAGACTCAGGTTCAAAATCCATCACGCCCATATCGGTAACGATCTTATAGGGTCCAGTGTCCAGAGGAAGCCCCGAATTCTTTCGGGAATCGCCCCCCTCAAGCCAGCCCGGGGTAGTGACGTAATCAACCTTTTCTACAAAGCGCCGCTTGTCCTGGTTGGTCATCGCCATCATATGCCAGCACAGCGAACCAAAGTCATTTGCTCCGCCGCTGCCGGGAAAGCGCACCTTCGGTTTCTGGTGATCATCTCCAATCATCGTCGAGTTCAGGTTGCCGTACATATCGATCTGGGCACCGCCGAGAAATGTATAATCGACAAATCCTCGGGCACATCCATTCATGATGTCGGCCATACTGCCCGCCATACACGCTTCATAAAATGAACGTGAATCACCTACCGATATCGGCATCTCGGGAAGTTTTGGGTCAACGCCGCCTGCCTCAAACAAAATCAGCAGACTTGGGGCATATATCTTCTGTGCCAACATTGCTGCCGCACAGGGGGCTCCGGTGCCTACCGCCACACTTGCCCCGTCTTCAAGCTCCCGGGAAGCGGCTGCAATCATCAGTTCCATAGCATTATAGTCGGTCATGGCGTCACCTCACGGTCCAGCAGAAGTTCCTTTTTACGGAGTTCACCCATTTTGGTCAAACCACCGTTGCGATTCACATAGTCTTCATGCGATTGACACTCATAGATATTTTTGTTCACAAAGTTTTTAAACAGCTCAGGATCTTTTTCTGCATCCAGCCACTCCCGCAAATGCTCTTCATCGGAGAAGTACTCTCCGGACATATTGCCGGGATATGCGCCGAAAGGTACATGACAAACTGCATCTACCAGGTAAAAGGGAATCTGCGTGTGATGGGGATTGCTGCGTATCTCTTTATTGGAGATCAGCTTTTCTGTGGTGATGATGAGCCGCTTTGAAGCATTGGCCAGCTCCAGGTCCGCAATGCCGATGCCGGAAAATCGTGCGTTGCCGTAAACATCGGCTTCATGAACATGAATCACTGAAACATCAGGATATAAAGCCGGTACAAGCAGGACTTTTTTGCCGGTGTAGGGACATTCGACTATTTTACCTGCACCGTATTTGAATGTATCGGTTCCCATGGCTACCCGAACAGGCATAAAAGGAACGTTGCGAGCTGCCGCCTGCAGACGCACGGATAGAAGATAGTTGGTCCACTCGGTCATTTGCACCTTGCCGCTTTCAAAGTACTTTCTTGAACATCTTGACAGCCCTCTTGCCTCCAGGCCGACCACATAAGCGACATCCACCCGATCATAAACTTCCCCGACACTGAGGACCTGCAGATCATGGGTCGCAGTGTGTCCGGCAAAACCGAGATTTTTTCTGCCCTGGCGCACAATCTCATGACAGGCAGCCAGTGGCGTTCGGTTTGCTCCAAATCCCCCTATTGCCAGGTAATCTCCATCGTGCACGTATTTGGAAAGTGCATCTTTTAAGACCATTTCCTTATTCTCAAGCCGACGAGACTTGGTCCGGAAAAATGCCCGGGCTTCATCAGGGTCCGGGTCGGTGAACAGTTTACCTATCCCTTCATCTAGTATGTTCAAGCTTTACCTCCTTTACTCTGCAATCTTCATTTACATTATAAAAGGTGAATTCCTCTTCCACTGCCCAATACAGAGCTTCTCGAAGTCTCAACCTCACCTATAAAACACCCATCCGTTGTGTGCTAGCTATCTTTGACGATTTTGCACTTGTTCCAAAATTTTCATTTTACTGTGTTTTTTCACAGTGGCGTCAGTTAACCCAATGCCCCGCAGAACGAAGACAACCATGGCTTCAATAAAATCATTTGTTGTTCCCTTATAAGGAAACAGCACCTCATCTGACAGATTAAGAGAGTTGATAGCCATGACCAGGTGGTGGAAGAGCCACATTTTTATGGTGGTCTCCACCAGAGGATGAGACATGTCACTTGTTACCAGGGACGGACTGCCGGAATGAATATGGCCGGTATTTCAACCAGATTCG
>CAZOWJ010000063.1:0-22214 GCA_964583415.1 uncultured Desulfocapsaceae bacterium | reverse complement strand
TGCTGTTCGTCAACTCTCACTGTCGGCAAAGACCAGAGCCTGTCCTTCGGTGAGTGCCTGGGCTGTCTTTTTTCGTGCTCCGGTTATAATACGTTGAATCGTTCCTCTGGAAACTCCCATTTTTACTCCGGCCTCTTCCTGGGTCAGTCCGACGAAGTCACAGAGCCTCAGTGCTTCAAGTTCGTCACGATAGAGCTCAACCTGCTGCAATTCAGGCAGGGGGGTTCCTGTCGGCTTAAAAGCCCTTCCACAAAATTGCCCTTCGCAACGTCTCAGCTTTTTAGGTCGAGGTGTCATATTTTAACCGTCGGTAATGTAATGTTAAGTAAGCCCCAGTGGTAGCCGATGAAATTCATCTGTCTTTATATACTGAGAGACAGCAAAAAAATCAATCAGATCAATGATGACAATTACCAGATCCTTTACAAGACTGGGTCGGATGCATGACAGGGAGACCGCCTTCGGTAAATTTTTTTACGGCTCCGTCCACATCAGTTACGGTGATTTTATCGGCAAAATACACGGTAATTCCAGCATCACTGAAGCCCTGCATTGGCCGGGCCCCCATTCCCGAGACCACAATCGCTTCCACTCCGGCATCCTTTAACAGGTTAACAGGACCAACACAGCCCCCCTCACCATGCGGAATATTATTAACCAGTTCAACCTGAGCAACTGCACTCTTTTCCAGTTCAACGACAGTGAATACGTCACAATGACCGAAATGTTCTGATCGTGGCGCTTTTAGTCCGCCGGGGTTTTCAGTAGGTATAGCTATTTTCATTATTTCTCCTCTTTGTTATTTTTCAAGAACAGTGTTTTGTGCATATGCCTCTCTAATATTAGTTGCTCCTGGTGTCAAGACATAGTTTCTTCTCTTTCGGGGCTGCCGTTTACCTTCGGATTCACTCAATGCCCGGAATAACAAGCAATAGACATGTTTTTTAATATCAGGTACATTAGGCACGATAGCATAGCCCTTGACTGAATGCGTCATTCACCATTTACATTATCAATGAGAGCTCTAGCCCCATATTTTATTAATTGTATGCGTTTACGATATTATCACGTTCTCATTTATACTATTCTCTACCTCTTTGGTGCACAGGCGGCGCTCTCTGAAACCATGGAAATTTCAGGTCCGCATTTCACCGATATAATTGTTACCACCTCAGATACTCACCTGCTTCTTTTCGGAGAACTGCGCAACAGTCTGACAAAAGAGATGATAGACGGCCTGCACAGCGGTATACCCGTCAATTTTTCTTTCTTTGTTGAGCTTGAAAAAAATGAACCTAACTGGCCGGATAAAGAGCTGGCTCTCTTCACGTTTTCACACAGCCTCAGTTTTGATACGCTTAAAACTATGTATGTCATCGAAACAGAGGAAAACAATAATAAAAAGAGCACGGCACAGACACTTCCCGAAGCAGCAAAAATACTCAACGAGATAAATGGATTGAAAATTATTGAACTGAGCAGACTCAAACCGGAGAGCACATACAGGATAAAAGTAAAAGCGGATCTCTACAAGAAGACGCTGCCCATGAGTCTCCACAATATCATTCCATTTGTCTCCTGGTGGGACCTCAGCACCGATTGGTACACGGTGGAATTTACCTATTGATAAACACCTAAAATGGCAGATAAGACAACACCTCTGGAATCTCAATCTTCTTCAGGATTACTTCAGTTAAAACCGTATATCACTGATGAAGAGCGTCAGGAGAAAAAGAAACTGATCAGGTGGGTAATTTTTTTCTGCCTGTGCCTTATCCCGTTGTTTGGCTGGTTTCAGGGAAAACTGTTTGAACAGAACCTGGAGCTGCCGGTTAACAGCAACATCGTTATATTTGCACTGATCAACATCAACGTCATTCTCCTTCTTATTGTACTTTTTCTCATCCTGAGAAATCTGGCTGAACTCCTTTTCGAACGAAAACTGAATCTCCTGGGCAGCAGACTCCGAACCAAACTGGTCATATCCTTTTTATCTCTGTCGCTCATACCGACTATTCTGCTTTTCTTTGTGGCGCTTCAATTTGTCTCGTCCAGTGTCGATTATTGGTTTAATGCCAGTATTGAAGATTCTCTTCAAGAGTCTCTGGTTCTTGCCCAGAATCTGATCCAGGATTCACAGAAACAGGCTGAAGTCACTGGTAATGATATCAGCGTTCGTTTATTACAGGAAGCCAACGCTAACCTGGAGCCTGAAGCCCTCTCTTCATTTTTAAAGGAAATGGTGGCAAGAACTCCTTCGGGAATGCAGGCTGGTTTCACCGTAATTCTCGACCAAAAAAACCTTGAGATATATGAATCAACACCGGGTCTCCAGGGCATTTTGCTCCCTAAAATCCCTGTTGACCTATTGCAGCAGGTAAGAACAGAGGAGATCAGCAAGTCTATCATCCAGGAAACATCGCGAGGTGATCTGGTACGGGATATTCGGCGAATACATATCGGGCCAGGCAGCGAGAATCAGGCGATCCTCTGCACGTCTCTTCTCATCAGCCAGGAAAAAATCGACAGCATGTCCATGATCTCAAAAGGAATTGAAGATTATCGACAGCTGAAATATTTGAAAGGGCCGTTCAAGTTCTGGCTCCTTCTGATCCTGCTCATCGTCACCCTGTTGATAATTTTTGCTGCCATCTGGTTTGGGATCCGTATCGCCCGCACTATAACTGAACCGGTTGATAAACTCGCCGCAGCGACCAGAAGAGTAGCCCAGGGGGAATTTGATTTCACCCTCAATACTGAAGCGTCAAATGATGAGATCGGTGTATTGGTAAACTCTTTTAACTCGATGACGGCAAATATTAACAGCAGTAATCAAAAACTGGCAGAAACTCATAAAGCATTGGAAGAAAGCTCCATTGAAGCTGACAGACGACGACGCTATACCGAAATAATTCTGCAGAATGTCTCCGCCGGAGTGATCTCGCTCGATGATCATGGCAGGATCACCACAATCAATCGATTCGCTGAAAAGCTGCTGCGGATCGACAGCAGTCTTTATATCGGTATGAGTTATCGACAGGCACTCCCCCTTCAGTATACCCTGATACTCGACAGATTTATGGAAGAGCTGTTTGTGACGAAAAAAACATCCGTTGAACAGCACCTGAAAGTAACCATCCGCAGTAATACCTTGTCATTGCTCGTTAATTTCACCAGGCTCGAAGACGATGACGGCACACCACTGGGTTTTGTTCTTGTTTTTGATAACCTTACCAAGCTCGAAAAAATGCAGCGAATGGCTGCCTGGCGTGAAGTCGCCAAGCGTATTGCCCATGAAATCAAAAACCCGTTGACCCCTATACAGCTTTCTGCACAGCGCCTGCGCAGAAAGTATCCTGAGATTCTGGAAGCGGACGATTCTGTCTTTGATCGCTGTACCAAAACAATCATCAACCAGGTTGAAGAGTTAAAAAGACTTGTCAGTGAGTTTTCACAATTTGCAAGAATGCCGAAAATCAATAAAAGTCCGGCCAACCTGGCATCACTTGCCGAAGACACGCTGGTGCTTTATCAGGAGGCACACAAGCATATCTCATTCAGTTGCACAGCAAGTAACGATTTGCCCCTGTTTAATTTTGATGCAGAACAGATTAAACGTTCTATCATAAACCTGCTGGACAATGCAGTTGCAGTTTTACCTGACAGCGGTAAGATAGACATTGATTTATCAGTGCAACCCGAATCGCAGATTGTTGTTATACAAGTAGCCGACAATGGCCCCGGAATCTCAAAAGAAAACAAACTGAAATTATTTGAGCCTTATTTTTCAACCAAGAAAAGCGGCACCGGTCTGGGTCTCGCCATTGTCTCAACGATTGTCTCTGATCATGGCGGTTATATCAGGGTCCTGGATAACGATCCCCACGGCTCAGTCTTCGTCATTGAACTTCCCTTTGCCAGCGAAGATCGCAGCCATGATCACAGCCACAAGGACTATTAATACCGATTAACCGATCCAATAAACGCCAAATGAGAAAACAAATTCTTATCATAGATGATGAGGCGAGTATCAGAGAGTCTCTCTCGGAAATCCTCGAGGATGAGGGATTTGCTTCAGTTATGGCGCCTTCAGCTGAGAAAGGTATTGAGCTGCTTGAAGATATTTCAATAGACCTTGTCCTGCTTGACATCTGGCTTGGAGATGGGATGGACGGTCTGACAGCACTTGCCAAAATCAAAGAGCAGCATGATATTCCGGTCATTATGATCTCAGGGCATGGAACCATTGAAACAGCGGTCCAGGCCACCCACAGCGGCGCCTATGATTTCATAGAAAAGCCACTCTCATATGACAAAATTATCCTCTCTATCAGCAACGGTTTACGTTATGCCCAGCTGGAACTTGAGAATCGACGCCTGCGTGAACATACCGGCCGCCCTGCGACTATCACCGGAGCATCAAAAATAGTTTCCGAACTGAAAGAACAGATTTCCATGGTCGCACCGACCGATGCCTGGGTGCTGATACGAGGAGACCATGGCACTGGCAAGGAGCTGGTAGCGCAGGCAATCCATCAGCAATCGGCGAGCGCAGCACAACCGATGATAGAAGTAAACTGTGCTGCAATTCCGGAAGAACTGATCGAATCAGAGCTTTTCGGACATGAAAAAGGCTCTTTTACCGGGGCACACTCGAACAAACGGGGTAAATTTGATCAGGCAGATGGCGGCATCCTGTTTCTCGACGAAATAGGCGATATGAGCATGAAAACCCAAGCGAAGATCCTGCGGATTCTTCAGGAACAGAAATTTGAACGGGTTGGGGGGAATAAAACAATTTCTGTCAATGTCAGAGTGCTTGCTGCGACGAATAAAAACCTAGAAGAGGAAATTGAAATTGGCAATTTCAGGGCAGATCTCTTCTGGCGCCTCAATGTCGTACCAATCAATGTCCCTCATTTGCGCGACAGAGTTGAGGATATTCCGCTGCTGGTTGAAGATTTGATGGAAAGACTTGTTGGAAAAGGACTGAAGAAAAAAAATTTCTTGAAAGACGCATTGACCGAATTAATGTCTCATTCATGGCCCGGAAATGTCCGGGAATTGAGAAATTTTGTCGAACGGCTGGCAATCATGTGCCCTGAACAGGAAATCACAGCACGACAGATCAAAACGTTTCTGCTGCAGAGCGGTAATCAGCCGACCATATCTGAAGAAGACACTCTGGCACCCTATCGTGCCAACGACTTTAAGGAAGCACGCAAGAGATTTGAAAAAGAATTTCTGCAATTCAAACTTACTGAATTCGATGGAAATATTTCCCGCACTGCTGAGCAGGTAGGACTTGAACGCAGCCATCTCCATAAAAAACTGAAGAGCCTGGGGATCATTTCCTGAACTCATCCTGACTTCCCAGAAAACACAAGACATACAGGAGTAATACTATGGTTTTTCCAGAATACCGTCCCCGGCGTTTACGAAAAAATGAGGCTTTGCGCTCACTCATAAGAGAAACGCACCTGAACGCCTCGCAACTCGTCTATCCACTTTTCATCATGCCGGGTAAGAAAATCAGGCAGGAAATACCATCGATGCCTGGCGTTTACAGGATCAGTGTTGATCAACTCGGTGGTGAAGCAAAAGAATTATTACAGCTTGGCATAAACAGCGTCATTCTTTTCGGTTTGCCCGAAAAGAAAGACAGCATGGGCTCTGGCGCCCACGCCAAGGATGGAATAATCCAGAGAGCTATTAAGGAACTGAAACAAAAAGTACCGACATTGACTGTTATTACCGACGTCTGTCTCTGTGGATATACGGATCACGGCCATTGCGGTTGCCTGATAAACAAAGAGGTTGATAACGATGCAACACTCGAGATCCTGGCTAAAACCGCTCTTTCCCATGCCAGTGCCGGTGCCGATATTGTCGCACCTTCCGATATGATGGACGGGCGGGTTGCAGAAATCAGAGCGGCACTGGATGAGAATAATTTTGATATGATTCCCATCATGTCATATGCGGTCAAATACGCCTCTGCCTTTTACGGGCCGTTTCGCGATGCTGCCGACTGTACACCCCAGTTTGGTGATCGGCGAAGCTACCAGATGGATCCAGCTAACAGTAGAGAAGCACTGAGAGAAGCCACCCTTGATGTTGACGAGGGGGCAGACATTCTGATGGTTAAGCCGGCAGTGGCCTACCTTGATATCATTTCAAAACTTCGGGATGAATTTGATCTGCCTATTGCCGCCTATCATGTCAGTGGAGAATATGCAATGATCAAGGCTGCCGCGGCACAGGGCTGGATTGATGGTGAAAAGGTCATGTATGAGACACTGCTCTCCATAAAGCGTGCCGGTGCAGACATTATCCTGACCTATTTTGCCAAGGATATGGCCAGGTTACTGGCTAGATAATGGCGTTTTCATTTCTCTGCCCGTTTTCTCAGACGACCTGTATGGTCTGACTTATCCCACCACAGCCAGAGCATACAGGCCAATGAGGCCCCGATAACATCAGCTGCAACGTCTGCAAAACTAGGGAAGCGCCCTGGGATAAATGACTGGTGAAACTCATCGCTCAGTCCATACATAAGACAGAAAATGATCGATACACCGACAACCATACCTTTTGCAGTACGGCGGTAGCGGTTCGGAAACGCATAAATCAATGTGAGACAAAGCAGCGCATACACGGCCAAATGCGCCAGCTTGTCACCCCAGCGAAAATCAAAGGGTGTAAAAAGATCACCAGGCTGGTGGGACAGAAAAAAAATACCCCCCATGATGATCACCAAAGGGGCTCCTCTTAATACAACGTGTACCATAAATGCTATTGACCACTGGCATCGATATGAATCTCTTTGAGCATCTCCGGCGGCACCTTCTTTTTGATCCGCCTGATAGAAGCTGACAGCTCTTTTACCGGACAATCCTCCAGCTTTTCGGTAACCCGATCTCGATATGATGTCAATAGAACTTCTTTATTGATAATCTCAAAGGTATGGCTCCATTCGATCTCGATGGTCTGGGGATTCTCGTCAATAGGAACCGATAAAATCTCTTTATCACGCACCAGCTGTACACAATCAGCCTGGGTAACTTCAAAAAGCCAGCCATTACCGTCAGCGGTCGAAAAGAGAACGAAGACACCAAGTTCTTTGAGTATCGCTTTTCCTTCACGCGCAGCCAGAGAAATACTTTCAACAGCAGACATTAGAGATATTTTCATCTGTTCCTCGGGCGTGGCCAGACGCTCCTCGACCCGGGGATTTCGAGCACAGCAATGTTTATATTTTCTGCCGCTGCCGCAAGGACATTTTTCATTTCTTCCAATTTTGGCCATCTTCGTTCTCTCAACCCAGAATATTTGGTTTTTTCCTATCTATGAGCACTTACTGTAACCACACGCTTTACAAGTCTCACATCCTTCTTCAAAAACCAGCTGACCTGAACATTCCGGGCAGGTGGAGGCAAACCCGTACTGGGTACCCGCCATAAACGACTTGAAAAGTTTGCTCAATTGGGCAGGCAGGTCGAGCATATGTCCACTTGACCGATCGAGCTGTTTGATAATTTCAGCCATCGGAACATTAAACCGCAAGGCAAGTGAAACGATGCGGCAGGTGGTTGTCCACATGGTCGATTTATCTTTCAGATCGATGCGGTTATCGAAAGGAAATTTTGCAAAAACTTCCATCGGTTTTTCGTTCTCATCAAAGCAGACAATAATATAGACTGATTTCTGATCCTGATCCTTGACACGGTAGCGCTTGGCATTGAGCATATCCGGCAGATTACGTTTGATACTGCCATTTTCACCAACAGTGGCTACCTGCTGGGATTTTTCAGAATGCTCCTTGGTGTTGAGAACCTGGGAGTCCCTGGAACCGTCACGATAGACGGTCAGCCCTTTACAGCCCAAATTGTAGCCCAGGATATAGGCAAGTTTCACATCATCACGGCTTGCATTATTGGGAAGGTTGATAGTTTTTGATATGGAGCTGTCAACACCACTCTGCTGCAGGATTCCCTGCATCTTAATGTGATCTTCGGGATTAATGTCCTGAGCCGTCCGAAACACTTCCTGCCATTTTTCCGGAATCTCATCATGTCCGATGACTGTGCCGCTGTCAGCCACCTTACTCATCAAATCTTCCGAATAAAACCCTTCTGTTTTGGCAACTTCTTCAAAATATTTATTAATCAGAATAAGCCGGTCACCGTCCATGACATGCTTTATCATCACAATCGAGAAATAGGGCTCACACCCGGACGCACAATCGGCAATCATTGAAACGGTACCGGTCGGCTGAATTGAAGTGAGTGCAGCATTTCGGCGAGGTTTATAATCATTGGTCTCAGCATCATAGGCTGGAAACGGTCCTGTTTCATCAGCCATTCGTTCGGACTCTGCCTGCGAAACCTCATGAATAAAGTTCATTATATCAGATGCCAGCTGTCGCCCTTCTTCACTTGCATACGGTGTCTCGAGCTGAATCAGTAAATCATGCAGCCCCATGATGCCCAGGCCGATCTTACGGGTTTTTAGGGTCATCTCACCAATTTCAGGAATTGGAAACCGATTACAGTCAATGACATTATCCAGAAAAACAGTAGCCGTCTGAACCGCTTTTTCAAGCCGCTGGTAATCAACAGCACCTTTACTGACAAAATTTGCCAGATTTATGGAACCAAGATTACAGCTCTCATAAGGGAGCAGCCACTGTTCACCGCACGGATTGGTTGCTTCAAACAGACCAAGATTCGGGGTTGGATTGTTCCTGTTGGCGGCATCAATAAACAATACTCCAGGCTCCCCATTATGCCAGGCAAGATCAACAATTTTCTCAAACACCTCACGCGTGTTCAGTTTATTGATAACAGCACCGGTGGAAGGTTCAAGCAATTCATAATCAGCATCCGACTCAAGGGCCGTCATAAAGGCATCGGTAATTGCCACACTGAAATTAAAATTATTAAATTGATCCTGCTCCTGCTTGGCAGAAATAAAGTCCATGACATCAGGGTGATCGATACGTAACACCCCCATATTGGCACCACGCCGTTTTCCGCCCTGTTTTATGGTCTCGGTCGCAGCATCAAATACTGCTGCAAACGACAGTGGGCCGGAAGCCACGCCCTGGGTAGAACGGACAGAGGCATTTTTGGAACGAAGCCGGGAAAATGAATATCCGGTACCGCCACCGGTTTTATGAACAAGGGCACCATTCCTGATAGCCGAAAAAATACCGTCCATTGAATCTTCGACGGGAAGCACAAAACAGGCCGAAAGCTGCCCAAGGTCTGTACCGGCATTCATCAGGCAGGGTGAATTCGGCAGAAAGTCCATATGATAAACCAGCTCAAAGAAACTGTCCCGCAGGTCATTATAGTCATCCTGCTTTTCTACTCCTTTAGCGACCGCACCTGCAACCCGGCGGCAAAGAGACTCCCAGGTCTCAAGAGGCTGCCCCTCAGCATCTTTCAGGTAGTATCGTCTCTTTAATACTGTTTCGGCGGTATCGGTTAATACCTGTTTTTTCAAGTCAGGTGTCATGAAATAGTTCCTTCCCTTCTAGTGATTAGATGTGGTGCCTCCCTGCATGGAAGCAAGGCGTTATTTATTAGATATTCACGAGGAATTTGTTCTCTTTTTGTCTCTCTTCGGACACAGGGAACACAAAAGCTTATACACTACATTTGTGACACCGACAACAACTAACTACAACATATAGTGTAAAATAAGAAATAAGCGCAGTAAATCAAGCTGATAAATTATAATGGGACGAACAGGACAAAAGGCTCAGATAAAAACAGTGAAAAGGTAGTATCGATAATCCTGATGATTAATCGAAAATGACAAGCAGACCACATCAACTGGACAGGATTCCAAGCACGATCAGTCTACCACAAATTCCGGCTTACAAAATATCTTTTTCGATCGCTGATAGTTAACAAATCATTAAAAAAAATACTCTAAATTCCATTTGCTTATGTAGATGCAGACAAACACCGATAGGGGTAACTATTTCAAATTTTTTGTTTTTATACTCGGATATTTTCTGTTACTGCTTCTGCATCATTTTTTTCACATGAGCAATATTTTCCCGGGCAATCTGTACCAGAGATATATCGATCCCTTCATAGCCTTCAGGATTTCGGGCAACTTCATATGTACCAGTGTCAATCACCCGCTGATACATCTGTATGGCTTGTGGATATGCTTGCTCTTTTTCGAACAGCACACCCAGGTTAATTAATGCAAATGGATTATTGGGATCAATTTCCAGGGATTCCATAAAGTAATCTTTAGCTGCCAGGTTCTGTCCCCCAGCCAGCTTTTCATAACCAATATCGGCAAGCTTTACTGAATGCTCTGGATTTATTTCCCGATGCAGTTGCTCCTCAACCTGCGGCATTACGTTTCCGAGTTCCTCCTCCTTCCTCAAGGTAACAGCTGCAATGTCTGCAGGATTTCTTATGATATGGGGTGTGACAAAAATGAACATGTTTGTTTTCCTATCGTCGGTGGTATGCGTTTTAAACAGCCACCCCAGATAGGGGATATCACCCAGGAACGGTATCTTCCATTCACTTTCGAGTACATCCTGACCGATGATACCGCCGATTACAACACTATCCTTGTCATTGACAATTACAGTCGTAGCTGCCGTACGCTTAAATGTTGACGGAGTCAAAGTTTCTGAAGTTCCCTTCAGTCTCACAACCTCCGTTTCTATTTCAAGTCTGAGGGTATCCGCCTGATTGATATGCGGGGTAATACTTAACTTTGTGGCAACATCCTTGTATTCATATTGAGTGTAATCCTGTTCACTTGCCGTCGTATTCTGGCTGGTGATAAAAGGTATATTCTGACCGACTGTTATCTCTGCCTTTTTATTGTCCGTGGTCAGGATTTGCGGTGTGGATATTATATTGATATTCGCATCTTGTTTGTAGGCCTTGAGGATAGCGGCAATGTTTGGAAATGTGACTCCGCCTATTTGAATGCCCTCCTTGATAACACCAAAGGAAAAACCTCGAGGTAATGACGGATTATCCGGGTCTATGATACCAGGAAGAAGATCATAGCCCTGCTCCCCGCCGAAGCCGGTCGCCAGCCTGCCCGTACCATCATCAAAAACACCTCCCGCGATCCACTGCACCCCGACATCAAAGGTCATGTCTGTACTGACCTCCATGATCAGGGCCTCGAGATAGACCATACGACGAGGAATATCGAGCTTTTTAATCACTTCTTCCATTACCGTGTATTCAGACCGTGAAGCTGTAATGATCAGGGCGTTTGTTTCCTCATCAGCCATGATATTAACGTTTTTGGATATTGCTGGTGCTTTTCCTTCTGTCTGCTCTTTCTCGGTCTGCTGCTCAGGTAAGGCGTTTAAAACCTTGGCAAGCTCGCTTGCCGTGGCATTCTGCAGGTAGAATACATGAATATTTCCCTCACCGCGCTCGGCTTCGGTATCAAGTTTATCCACCAACCGCTTTACCCGGGCAACATCAACCGGCTCAGCCAGGATGACAAGGGTATTTATGCGCTCATAAGGAACCACCTTGATTGATGACTTGGCTACCCCTCCCTTTGCTGCTGGAGCCCCGGCGGACTTTTGAAAGATGGTATTGAGTATGGTCGAAATCTTGTTGGCGTTACCAAAATTTAATGGAATAACTGCCACTTCCTCACGGGAATATTCTACATCAAGGGTCTCAATAATCGACATCAAACGTTTAATATTGGACAGTGTCTCGGTTATTATCAGCATACCTGACTGGGTATGCGGTATAACGACTGAGGTCTTTGACACCAGGGGTTGCAAGACTTTCTGCATTTCCACAGGAGTGGTATACTGCAGAGGAACCAGTTGGGTGACCACTCTGTCTTCCGGTTCAGTAACAGTTCCCGGCCGAATCGTGTCGATCGAACGCGATCTGGCTTCTGCTGACGGCACTATTTTGATCACTGAACCCGACGGAACTGTGGTAAAACCATGAATTTCAAGGACCGATTCAAAAACCCGGTAGGCGTCATTTTCTGAAATCTTGGTCGGTGAGATAATTGTCACATTACCTCTGACAGCGGGATCAACGATAAAGTTTTTACCTGTAAGCTCACTGATATACTTTATGAGCAGATTAATTTCGACATTATCAAAATCAATGGTGATATATCGTTCATTCGACGTTTTTTGATTTGCGTTTTGCTGGGCCGCAGCCAGACCCTCAGTTGCAAAAACGAGCAAACCTGCACATAACACCAACAGTAAACAGTGTATTGAATAACGTAAAACCCTTTTCATACCTGTCTATTTTCCCCCCTGATCACTCGGTGTAACTGACTTATCCTTTACAATTACTCCGCCTCTATAAGAGCGTAATTGTTTTGGTTGATTCGTTTGTATATTTCCCGGCTGAGAACCCGGCGGTAATTGAACACCCGGAGGCAGATTACCATTAACTCCTCCGTTATTGCTGTTCACCGGCTGTCCGACTGGTCTGCCGACAACTCTTCTGGTCTGCACAACAGGATTAATCTTTGCCACCTGCGGAATTTTTACATTGCGGGCTTCACTGATATCAAGCATTTCATCTTTACCATTAAGATTCAATATCACTTTACCACGCATTATCTGTTTAATGATCGCCTGTTGAATATAATCGCCCACCTGAAAAAGTTCCTGCTTCTTATCCTTCTTATCATAAATAACAGCTCGTACGCCATCTCCTGAACCTGATATGGTACCCATCAGCACAACATCCATTGAAGATAACTCCACCGTTGATAATGAATCCGCTTTCCCCACGTCTACTTGAGAGCCCTTTAATGAAGCAAAAAGGTTTCGCCTGGTTATTACGGAAGCATTGACAGGTTTTTTAAAATCTTTGATGATTTTTTCTCTGTCAGCCACCGAAACAGCGGCCGAGGATGATTCCCGGCGTTTATCAAGGGTTTGTAAATATTTCTCACCAAAATAATAAAACCCCTCAACAGCTGCAATACATAGTATTGTAATCAGCAGAATCGGTAGGATAAAAGTTTTGGTGATATATGACATTTTCAAAAATCGTGTGTATAAACAGTTTTTAACAGATCACAGCTACGATCTGTTCAGTTCAAAGGTTTTAATACTCAAAACGCTATCAAGAAGTCCGTCTTCCTGGCCATTTTCCTGGATAGATATCCTTTGTATAGAGACAATTTTTTCTTCTGATTCGATCTTTACCAGAAATGCTACAAGCTGGTCCAATGTTACCCGCTCCATCTTCATTTCAACGATTGACTCATTGAATCCTTCGTCAATTTCATTGGCTGTCGGTTTCATATAGGTAACCCGGTTTTTCACTTTCGTTGCCGCTGCCTGCTCTTCAAGAAAGCTGAAAAGGCTGAAGCCAGGTGTCCTTTCAGCCAGCCTTTTTTCTATATCACCCTGCCTTGATTTTAAGTCAAGATATTCCTGCCTGAGAAGCTCTATGTCGACCAGTTCGCTCTCATTTCTACTTAATGACCGTGTCATTGTTTTCCGTGCTTCCATATACGGAAGAACTATGGCCTGAAGAACAATAAACCCGGTAACAAAGAAAATCCCAAACAAAAGAATCCATTTTTCTCTTTTCTCGAGTCGGTCGATGCCGATTTTCTTCCTGGCACCACTGATCTTCTGTTTCAGGTTAACACGCTTCACATCTACCTCTACATTTGCAGCTTGAGCTCAAATCTAACCCCATCATCTTTTGAAGCCACATTGGCAGAAACAATGGCCACCTCGGTAAAATATGGTGATTTATCAAGTGACCGTTTCATCTGGTCAACGGTGTTGAAATTATCGGTAAGCCCTTTGATTCGTATTGTTTTCCGATCATAAATATATCTCTGGAACGTTACCTTCAAAGTCTCCGGAATGCGATCAGAAATGTCACCCAAAAGAACGAGCGTATTAAGTGTCGGGTCATCTGAGGCACCTGTTGATGTTGCATTTTTCAACTCATTTACCTTGACCTGGAGCTGCTGAACCGGATTTACGAGCCGCCCGCTCCCCGGTATGGTCTCCCTGTATATCTCAGCAACCTGGGATGCCACACGGTCTCTTTCTGTTTTCATGTGCTGATAGTCAATAATCAGGCCCGAAATTATCAGAAGAACCGCAACAAGAAGAGCTGCGACGCCACTTCTGACTATTTTATGCAGGCGCTTTCTATCATACCTGCGGGAAAACTCATCTTTCCTGAAATTAAGGTGCTGAAGATCTCTGTTTGGGCAACAGGCCACGGCCAGAACTTCGTCAAAAAGACCGGGCGGCCGAAACTTCAGAAAGGGACCGACCCCTTCTATTTTAGAGTAACAGAGCCAATCCTGAAAACTATCGCCAAGTGCCAGTTGTTTCTGCAGTTCACCTTTAATTTCAGGTACACTCCCGACCAAACCGCCGACAACCCAGGGAATATCTATGGTGTCACTGGTATCCCCTCGCAAGGCAACAACAGTATTCTGTACATTCCGGCCAATATCGAGCAGCACATCGTTAACGTTTTCCGGATTTCGAGCTACCAGCTTATTTGTATTCTGGGTAAGATAAAAATCAGCCTTCCGACCAGGATCGACAGGAATGGAGCGTACCAGTGTAAGGTTGCCTCGATTCAGCAGGTAGACTGCTGCGTACCTGATACCAACATTGAGCAGATAGCAGGTTTCAAAACGGTTTTCAGTCAGGCGATAAAAATTATGACACCCCGGCACCCCTGATATTGTTATAACTTCAGGATCCAGTTCATATTCCCCCAGTACTGCCAGCAGGTCGCGGATGACCTCCTTCTTGAGAAGCACCGCCAACACCCGGGTCCCCTCACCGTCAGTATCAACATAAAGATAGTCAAAGATATATTCATCTTCACTAAGAGAAACACTGTCCTGAACTTCAAAGGAGAGAATACTGGCTATTTGCTTCTTGTCTGAAAACGGCAGTTCGATAGACCGGAAGAAAAAAAACTCAGGCCCCAGCGCTAAACGGCAGACCATTGAGGAGGCTGCGCAATTCTCGATTACCGTCGCCAGGCTCTTGGCAAGATCACCGATCTTCTCAAACGAAGCGCTATCTCCAGCACCAATCTTCAGGTCACGTTTGTCGACAGAAAACTTTGCGGCACTGACCCGGTTATCGGCTATGACTATGGAAACGAGTGATTCAGCCATATTTTAGTTGATCTTTCGGTAGAGAATTTCCATTTTTTCTTTGCCTGAGCGTTTTAAATAGGCGTCCATGGTCAACACTTTATTACCCTGAGACGCTTCTGCCTTGATCATGAAAGAACTGCTGGTCGTTACTGCAACCTTGTCACTCAGCTCTATATCTCCGGGCCACCCGGAGACACTGCGATACCAGGATTGCTCTCCGAGCAATTCGGCATTATCTTCATTTTCCCTGAATTCGATGAGCAGCGCTGCTTTTTCAGCATCCACTCTGTCGTCAAAAGACTGGATGAGGAGCTGGTCTGCTGTGTTAAGATTCATTGTTCCATTATCGCCATAAACGGTAATATAATCTGCCAGTCCTTTTTTTTCATCATTTCCATACAATAACTCGGAAGTAATTCCCTTAATCGCCAATAATTCGTTTGGCAGTTCCATTAAATCATTACGTGGAGAATAAGGAGGATCCAGCGATTCATAATATCCTTCTTCTGCTCCATAGGTGGATTCCTTGTCATCGCTGTCCAGCCAGTCAACAATTGAATCAACAATTTCATTGGCCTGCATATCATTTTCAATGGCAAAATCTCCTGACAGCAGCAGTCTGAGAAATATCTCTTTAGCCTGATCCGCAGAAAGATTTGTATTGGTGTCCTGAGCACCGCCCGCTGCTGCACTCGCTACCAGGCTGTTCAACTGAAAGCGACCAGAGAGATCGGTTATGGTAATAGTCAATTCTGCCCCACGGTCAAAACCCTTTATCGGCGTCTCACCAATTTTTGCCCACGAATCGTGCATGCTGTCATAATCGTTATCGTAGCTGTCAGTATGAAGAACAGCAAGGGCAAGGTCAATGCCAGACTCTGCAATCGAGCTGAGCTGCTGATGATCCTTAAATGCCCACGCTTCGTCCAGATTAAACCGCATGTTTTTATTGAATTGAAGGATGATCACGGTCAACAGGCTGACAACAGAAACAACGAGCAGCAATGCCACTCCTTTTTCCCCATACAGGCCGTTTTTATGGGTAAACATCACTGATCTCCCTCAAACTCAATCAGGCTCCTTGGCGCTCTCACGCTCGCCTGGTAACTGCTAAAATCAGCTTTATCCTCCCCGTCAGTGCCAAGACTTAAAAGAATTTTATAGGCTTGAGGAAATCGTTCATCATTCTCCTGCTCAGCATCGAAATCGGCGACAGAATCCCATTCGGTATATTCTTCTCCATCCTGGCCGATATAAATGATTTCCAGTTTCAACACTTCATCTGACAGCAGATGCTTTTGCTGTTCCGGCAGTCCGCTGTTTTCGATATCTGCCATTGCAGGAGTATCTGAACGCAGCAGGCTGAAGGTCTCAGTGTCACGGTCCTCTTTGAAATAGTACCGGACCAGGGCAACATCGACCGGAGGAGCCTCTGGGTCTAATCGAAGGTGCGCTGTTGTGGTTATGTCCAGAACAGGATCTTCGGTACTGAAGCCTCCCGGTTGCTGGGCGAAAACATATCCCTGTTTACCGACATAAACTGCGGCCAGATCCTCAGACAAACGATCCAGGACTGTTTTTGCAGTGCTATCACGCTCTGCCTGGCGTTCAACTGATGTTACAATGGATGTAACCGAGTTATAGAGAACATAAACGAGCGAGATACACAGGCCGAATATGGTTATCGCCACCACAACCTCAAGCAGCGTAAAACCATATCTTTTTCCTAAAACTGATCGATTTACCTTCATTTATTGCCAACCAGCTTGTGTCGTCTGACAGTAAGCGTCTGTTTTTCATCGGCAGTAGACACCTTCAGATCAATCTGTTGAATAAACTGTTCAGCTCCAGCCAGAGCCGGATAGTCCTCAAAATCGGGGGTTTCCACCTCAACAGACCAGAAATAACCGGGGTAATCGTCTCCAAAGTCTCCTTCTGTGCTGGTCAACTCTTCTCCTGCTATCTGGAAATCGGCCAGTTTTTCTTTTATCAGCAGGGACGCAGTAAAGGCAAACCTGCTCTCTTCTGCAAGACGCAGGCTCTGACTCTGGTTGCCAAGCAGAACGGTCAATGCGATAGCCAGAATTGAAATCGCTATCATCACCTCAAGAAGAGTAAAACCATTTTGCTTTTTATCCATCACCATGATTATTGCCTTGGAAAAGCACCATTTACGGGTTATGCGAATGGCTTAATTTTGTTCAAGATCTTCCGGAGACATCGATTTATCCTCCAGTCTTATCGTGGCAACAAATACTGAACTGACAAGAGCCAGCTCCCTTTCTCCATCACTCAGGTTTATGATTACTTGATCCATCCGGCCGTTTTGATTAATCCAGAGAGAAACAGTTCCCGAAGTAACATTCTGCTCCGACCCCCTCCAGAGAGAAGCAATCCTCACCGCAGCGGGCAGTTTGGTGACACGGCCCGGTTTATCTTCATTGGATTGATCAGTTTCACCCTCAGCGGGAGGTTCAGGGCAATGGTAGCTGAGCTGGTTTTCACTTACATTAACATCAATAAAACAGCCGTTTCTGCTTCCTGTTGCGGCCTGACGAACTTCATTAATTGTTCCGATGACGCTCCTGGCAGCCTGACGGAGCTGATCCGTAAAAAGTGATGTTCGAAAGGCAGGGACACTGACAGCAAGCATAATTGCGATTAATGCCGATACCACCAGGAGTTCGAGAAGCGTAAAGCCATGCTCTTCGATGGATCGTCCAGTCGATCGAAAAAGGTGGTGAATCACTTTTTTTAACAACAGAAATCACTCAATTTCCCAGCTGTTAACATCTGCATCTTCGCCTGTTCCGCCTGATTCCCCATCCGGCCCATAGGAGCTCATGTCAAAATCACCCTGTACACCCGGGCTGAGATAGACGAATTCATTGCCCCACGGATCCTTCGGCAATTTGCTGTTTTCCAGATAACCGCCATCACGCCACCTGGGAGGTAACTTGCCGGTGGCGGGTGGCTCAATCAGCGCCTGCAAACCCTGTTCTGTGGAAGGATAGGTGCCATTGTCCAGTTTATACAGTTTCAATGCCGTCTCTATCCCGCTAATCTGCAATGTGGCCTTGGTTCTTCTGGCCTCTTCCGGGCGTCCCATTATTTTCGGGCCGATATAACCTGCAAGAATACCGATTATAATCAAAACAACTAACAGCTCAATCAAGGTAAAGCCCCGTTGATCGGATAGTGATTTGGCGATAGTCAGCCGACCCTTTTTATGTTCGTTCTTATTCATGGACGATCCCATATTCCTTTTTCATAAAAGTATTCAAATACCAGATAACTGATGCTGCAATGACGATACATTTCATCAGCACGGTTGTGTAGAGCAGAAAAAGGGCTCCAGCCACCGCAGGGATCAGCAGCAGGATTATCAGTATTCTCAAAACGAATGACTGTTCGACCAGATCTGCAATCGCCGGCGACACGAAATAGTAAGTATTGACGATGGATTTTCCCCATTCATGAGGAATCAGATACTGATCCCTGAAATCCCGCAAAGCCGTAACTGCAAACATATCGATTGAACCAAACGCTGCCGTTGCAATAAAACAGGAATCATTGCTTTTAAATTTGTATTCGTTGCCGTAAATAACCGAGCCGTCGGAGAGAACTGCGTAGGCCCTCACATAGTATACCGTCTGGGGGTTTACCTCCTCAATCTCACTGGTATAGATGCCCGCACCTGATCCATCGTTGGTCTGTCCTTCCCGGACATAATAGTCGTCAAGATTGAAGAATCTATTTAATCCTGTTGAAGTGTCTTCATCCGTGGCATCACCATTGACGTCCGAGGTAACATCCTCATCGCCACCTACAGTCGAATCATCCTCCCCGCCATCATCATAGACCGGGTTCGGCTCAACGGAATAGACGACACCCCGCTGGGTAACGGTAGGAACCAGACAATTGGCTTCACATTCACTTATACAGGTGGCATTATCCTCTTCCTCTACTCTATCTTTACACGACTCATCACACCCTTCAAGACAGGTGGAATCGTCCGCCCCCCCACTAAAAACGATATTACCGCCGGTCGTTGCACCTACCCTTGTGACTCCGGTAACCGGCATGGTTCCAATCCTGTAAAATTCTGTAATAGTTGACCCGGTTGAGCCGACAGGATAGCCATCTCCCACCACTCCTGAATAACGGGCGACCATAAAGGCACTGTCGTCCTCGTCCCCTGAAGATCCGACCGTATAAATAGTTCCATCTTCAGTCATCAGGATATCGTTGCTGACCTCGTCACTTCCGGCAAGTTCCGTGGTAATCAAATCGGCTTCATATTGCTGTGGGGCAGAAGCTGCAACAGGGATATTCATCGCCCCTTCCTCGATACTCAGGGCAGCGATCTTAATTATCTCTACAGCCTCATCTCCCGACACACCCGTTATTTTTTCCAGCTCCTCTTTTTCAATAACATCGGGGATATCCATTACGGGCAGATATCTTATAATCACCATATCTTTGCCGGTTGATGAAACCTGATAACCGGCGGCAATAATTGTTGTATCCGGGTGAACAACCAGGCTGTAAACACTGCTGTCCAAACCGGTGTCATGGACCAGGATACCATTCTCACCAAAACCGAGATCGGGCAGCCCATCCTTTTCATAACGAGCGAGCATGATACGATGCTGGCCATCGGATAACTCCACCTCACCAGCCAGAATAATTTTTTCATCCGGGGCCACTGCGATATCATGAACGATAATCTGCTCAATATCGTCAAACCAGACCGATCGCCCCCCATCTCCGAACTCATTATCCAGATCACCATTCTGGAGAAACCGTGCAAGATAGAGCCCTTTCCAATCGGTATCCTGGACACTGTAGCCGCCCACGATCAGTTTTCCATCAGCTGATTCGGCAAGTCCAGCACCTCGCCCAGTGCTGGAACTGTCTATGACAATACCGTCCTCATTAAAGAATGAATCCAGTTCTCCATCCTCGTTAAGGCGTGCAATCAACGGACTTTCTTTCGATCCGTCATCAATAAAACCGGTAACGATAATCCGGCCTTGTTCGTCAACTACTAAATCTCTTATCTCTGAATCGACATCGCCAACCTCAACATAGGCGATACCGTTCACACCGAACGTCAGGTCCAGTTGCCCATTGGGTAGCAAGCGGGCAACCGCACTCTGTCGATAACCATCAACATTCAAAGTGCCGCCGAGCAGGATCAGGCCGTTGTCTCCAAATGCAACCGCATGAACGGCATCATCGGCGTGAACCGTTCCAAGAGAACCACCACTTGAGAAAGAAAATTCGTGATCAACGACACCATCAGGGAAATATCGGATAACTGCCATTTTGCTGCCCAGTCCGTTATCACTTGATCCGGCAACAACAATTTTCCCATCCTCCTGAACAGCAATGGATGTCGCCTGATCGACCCTGGAACCAAGTTTTGTGATCACCAGACCTTCATTGCCGAACTCCTTATCGAGCGCAACTTCCTCAGCGACAGCGATTCCCGCTGCTGCAATGATAAAGAAAAGAACGGGAAATACGGTTTGAAACCACCTATACATGGCCATTCTCCTCCAGATCGGCTTTGGGGTGAAATACACTATACATTATCTGCTTTTTACAATAAGCGTTGACTATACCAGATATTGCCACTTTCATAGAGCACCATCTCAACCTATCATCTGATTCATCTCAAAAATCGGCAGCAAAATTGACAGAACAATCATTCCAACCACAAGTCCCATGGTAACAATCATGATCGGTTCTATCAGCGAAGTCATTCCAAGGACTGCTGCTTCAACATCCCGCTCACTGGCAGTCGTGACTTTTCCGAGCATCTCCTCCAGTTGACCACTGCTCTCGCCGACAGCAACCATCTGCACAAACATTGGGGGAAACCATGGTGATCCCGAAAAAGCGTTGGCCATACTCTTTCCTTTGTTGATATGCTCCATGGCCTCATCAATCACTTTCGAGATATGGACGTTATCAATGATTCGCTTGACTATCTCAAGAGAATCAATCAGTTCAACACCACTACCGAGCAGACTTTCCATCGTTGAAGAAAATCTGGCAATCATTGCCTTACGGACAACACCGCCAACAACAGGCGCCCGTAATTTCACCATATCCCAGGCATATCTACCTGCTTTTTGCTGTATCAATAAACGAACCATTACCACGAGTAGACCGATCGCGAGCAGCAGCAGCCACCAGTAATTACGCAAGAAGCTGCTGGTATTTATCAAGATAATGGTTGGCAGCGGCAAGGCTTTTTCCATATCATCAAAAACCTGGACGATATTGGGGACAATATAGGTGACAAGAATAAACAGAATCCCCGAGCCAATGACAGCCATAAAGATCGGATAAATAAGAGCCGCCTGCAGTCGAGCCTTCAGGGCCTGCTGCTTCTCACCAAAATCGGCCAACCGGGTAAGCACCTTATCCAAAGAACCGGATGCTTCGCCGGCTCTAATCATATTGGTATACATATTAGGGAAGAGCCGATGATATTTTTGCAGCGCCTGACTGAGCGGCTCACCTTCACTGATTGATTCTTTCAACTGAGCTGCCATTTTTTTCAGTGCAGGATTATCACTTTGATCAACGATACTTGAAAGTGCGCTGTCAAGTGGTATTCCCGCGCCCAACAAGGTGGCGAGCTGCCTGGTGACGATATTGATCTCTTCAGCCTTAACTCGCTCAAAAATTGAGATGCGGGCGAGGCCGGAAGAATCAGCAGCGCTTGACTTTGTCCTTGATTGATGAATCTTGACAGGATATTTGCCGGATGCTCGCAGACGTGTCCTGGCGGCAGACTCACTCTCTGCAT
This sequence comes from uncultured Desulfocapsaceae bacterium, assembly GCA_964583415.1. Lineage (GTDB taxonomy): Bacteria > Desulfobacterota > Desulfobulbia > Desulfobulbales > Desulfocapsaceae > MADRE3. The sequence continues at coordinate 235 of CAZOWJ010000063.1, read as the reverse complement.
CCATGACCCCGGAGTCTTTCTTTCCGTTGCCTAGAAGCGCTTCATATTCGTAAACCGGCATTCCATATCCTGTTGACTAACAATTACTTTTGACTCCACCATACACGTATGACAACGAGTTGTTAACGGGGAAAACATAACCATCAAAGACAGCTCGCTCGCTGGCAGCATGATCCGTTCATAAATGTCATCTGCAACCATGACTGCCCTACATTGCAAGAAACGTTCTATAGCT